>DKKJ01000049.1 GCA_002455175.1 Opitutaceae bacterium UBA6669 | reverse complement strand
ATTTCAGCGTTTCCGCTTTTCCTCCGCGGGTCACTCCACCTTCTCGTCACTTCCAGCGGGGAACCCATCGCACAAGGTCCGTCTGACTCGCAAGCATGGCCTCAACGGTATCTACCAGCACGAAATCAACCCCGGCCGCACGGAGGCGAGCCACCTCATTCGCTTCGTTAGTATAGAAGTAATTGATACGAATACCTACCGCCTTCAGCGTTTTCACCCACTCCGGAAAACGCGGGTCATCCGCACAGTCTCTTAATTGAATGAAATCCGCTCGCTGGGCGATGGCAGCCCGCACGTAGTCTCCCGGATCCTTCTGTCGATCCATGCTGCAGATTCTCAAGGAGGGCGCTACCTCACGAGCGGCGACAGCATCGTCGGCTCTTGCTGCGAGGAAGGATTGATGAAGGCGGTTAGCCTGAACGAGAATTTGGGCCACCCGTTTTGCCGTGACAGCTGACTTGTCACCGAAGCGCCCGTCCGATTTGAAATCGACGTTGATCCAAACATTCCGCGGGAGCGCCTCGAGCGCCTCTTCGAACGTGGGTACCCGGACACCCGCGAATTGCGGACCCATCTTGATACCTGCGTCGAGACGCCTGATTTCAGCCAGCGTCAGATCACTCACTGCCCCCGTTCCGTTCGTGGTGCGATCGACCGTGCGATCATGCATCAAAACAAGCGCACCGTCCCTGGTGAGCGATACGTCAAACTCCACCATGTGCACGCCACGTCGCACGGCATCGAGCAACGCGGGAATCGTATTTTCCGGTAGCGTGGCTCCGCCTCCTCGATGCGCACAAAGACCGTGAGCCGGCAGCACGACCCCGCCCGCTCCGGCCAAAACCCTCCAAGGCAGCGTGTCTTCCATGAAAACGAGAACGAGAAACGCAACCATGCCAAATCGAGCGTTCATGAAAAGAGACCATCTCATCGCGGACCTGAGCTCAAGACCAACTCCGAAGAGGAGGATTTCAGAGGGTGCGTACGAGCGCGGGCAGGTCGTACCCAGCTGCTCTATTCAGCTTCGTGCGAAGGCAAGCAGAGGCTCAAAATTTCCTACATCGGTTTGCCGGGTCGCTTCTATGTAGCGTCGCCTAGCATCGCCAATGGCGATGAGGTTCTCCCGTGAACCCCACGTGAGTTCTTCGCCTTGAAGTGCGGCGATCATGACGTCGGCGATCAAGCGCGCATGGCGACCGTTGCCGTTGGGCCACGGATGAATGACCACCAAACGATGGTGGAGACGAATGGCCGCTTCGTAGAGCGGGTAGATGGAAAACCCCACCCACGTTTTCGCATCGTCGAACGCGTTGCGCATTCCTTCGGTGATGCGCGCGACCTCCCATCCCAGATTTTTTTCGGTCTTCCGGTAGCGCCCAGCCCAACGCCAAGTCTGGTTGAACATCCGTTTGTGGAGTTCGCGCGCAAACGTGTCGGTCAAAAGGTCCACTCGCTTGAGTGTGTGGGGACGCATAGCCCAGACGCGCGCCGCGTGAATGTTGGCCCGCTCGGCCTCGTTGAGTTCGGCGCGCGTCGAAAGGCTCGGAATGAGATCGAGCTGCTCCTCTGGACTGAGAGCAGTGTTGTTCTCGTCCGTGGCGAAAAGATCATCCGTCATTTTGAAGGCGGTTTTGGTGCTAGGTCGCCGACCGCCTGACCTTCCAACGCCATGGAGTGTTCACTCGCGTGCAGGTGCTTCATCGCTGGATCATGACGAAGGGCAAGCTCCCAGAATGTTTTTGCCACGGCATCGCGGGGCACGAGGAAATAGACGAGCTCGCAATCCATCGCCTCGGCCGCGCGGGTAAGAGAGGTGAGACTAATTGAGCCGCGCGCCTCAGAGGATTCCAAATCCGCGTAGGAAGGGCGCGTCACACCGATCTTTTCGGCGACCGTTGCTTGTTTCAGTCCGACGGCCTCTCGCACCGCGCGCAGCCATCCACGAACAGGTCTTTGCGCTATGAGGGCAGTGGACTTCAATGCTGTCACTTGTTGATCCAACCCCTTTCGAATCAATGCGCGGACCTCCGGTTTCATGATGGCTAAAGTCTTCTTTTTTAAAATATCGGCAAGTTATAACCATCTTTTATGAACTAAATGAAGGTTAAAACCATCGCTGTGGTAATGTTTGCCCTGACTCAGTTTCTGGGAGCGACTTCCTTCTGAGGCAGCGCAAAGGCCACCCAGGTATCGCTTCGCTGCGTTTTACGGAGGTGACTGCCTGCTGAGGCTCCGATCACGACGTACTGGCGCCCGTCCACCTCGTAAACTGTGGGCGGGGTCGCTCCGTAAGCAGGCAAACGACCTTTCCAAAGCTCCTGGCCTGTCTGAGTGTCGAAAGCGCGGAAGAGATAATCCTGGGTTCCGCCAACGAAGATGAGGTTCCCAGCTGTCAGGGTGGCTCCGCCCAGGTTCTCCGTTCCGGTCGACGGGATTCCCTGTTCCGTGAGCGCAGGGTGGTGCCCCAGTGGAACCTGCCACACCTTGCGCCCTGTATTGAGATCGAGACAGAGCAGCGTACCCCATNNGCCTTCGTGGTCAAGGAGGCGTTCGTAGCCGTTGAAAGCAAGCGAACGCCGCTGGTTGAGGGAAGAAGCCCCGGGCTGGGCGTCACCCCGATCCCGCGCCATAAGGAAATCAATCAAGAGATTGAGGTCTTTGGCTGGCGCCGTGGTCGGAGGCATAATTCCGCGTCCGCGGAGAAGAATCTCTTTGGTTTGGCCGTCGGTCAGTCGGTGGCGCAGTCCTACCAGGGACGGTGCCACGCCCACACCTTGCCGGTCGGGACCATGGCAGGCCACGCAGTGACTTTGATAAAGCTGGTGGCCAGCCGTCATGGGCTCACGCGGAGGCGGATCGTTATCCGCGCGCAACGTCACCATCCAGGGAGTGTGGTTCACCGCCGAATAAAGATACCCCGTGCGAGGATCGAAAGCCGATCCGGGCCAATCAGTGCCCCCGAGCAGACCATTGATCACGGTTGGGCGAGCGAAATCGGGTGGATCGAAAAACCCCAGAGGGGCGCGCATCAACTGCGCCTCCACAAACGCGCGTGCTTCGGGTGTGCGATCCGTGATGTCGTCGCGCTCGAACACTTGCTTGCTCACAGGCTCAGGCAACTCCGGAGACGGTTGGTAGGCGGCGGTCACTTCACCCGGAATGCGGGAGGTCGGCGCACGGCGAAGACGGAAGGGAAAAAGTGGCTTCCCGGTGACTCGATCGAGCAGGTAAACGGTGCCATTCTTGTCGATCTGACAGACGGCGTCGACCTTCTTGCCTTCGCGCATGACGGTGACTAGATTAGGCGGCGAGCCCATGTCGAGATCCCAGATGTCATGGCGTACGCCCTGGAAATGCCACAGGCGTTCGCCCGTGAGGACATTGAGGGCGATCACACAGTTCGAGAACAAGGCATCGCCCACATGAACGAGACCGCTGAAATTAGGTTTCGGTGAACCCGTAGCGACGTAGGCAATGCCCCGGCTTTCATCGAGAGCCATGCCCGCCCAGCAGTTAGCGCCGGACGGCTTCACCCGTGTCACCCACGTCTCGGCTCCATACTGCCCAGGCTCGGGAATCGTCTTGAATCGCCAGAGCATCTGGCCCGTACGCACATCGTATCCGAAAACGTCCCCTTCAAAGCCCGGCACGACATAAACGTGGCGATAGACCGCACCCCCAACGGCGCCGCCCATGGGCAGCCGCGTGCGTCCACTCTCGCCGAATTCCATCACTGGCTTCCCCGTCTCCGGGTCGAGTGCGTACACCCAGTAATTGCAGGTAAAAAGCAGGCGCGCGGGATGCTCGGCGTCGCCTGGCCAATGCAGGAGGCCACGCCGCGCTGGATTGTCGATCAGGCCGGCCGGTTTGCTCAGCTCAGGCGCAAAACGCCAACGCTCCTGTCCCGTGGCGGCGTCCACCGCGACGATTTGCCGTCCAGAGGTCGGCATGTACAGAGTGCGGCCGACGATGATCGGATTGCACTGCACATTATTGAGTCCGTCGCGCGAATGATAGACCCAAGCTTGCTCAAGCTGATGGACGTTGGACGTATTGATCTGATCTAGGGACGAGAAGCGGGCATTGCTGGAGCCACCGTGAGAACGAGTCCATTCCCGGTAGCTTGCCCATTGCGGCCACCCATTGGCGGGGGTCAATTCATCGGGCGTCGCAGCGGGAATGATTTTAAATTCAGGCAGCCGCGCTCGCTCCGCTGCATCTTCGATCGGCAGGGCCAGCTCGGAACCAACCACCGGCCCCGAGGAAAACCCAGCGAGCCCGACCAACGCGGCAAGCGAAACGCCTGAGGCGAAACTCCGAAAGCACCTCATCACGAGAGGAACGATCTCTCGACCGTCTGGGTCGCTACCCACATCGAAGCACGAGCGCGGGTTAAGCCCGTCATTCCCAAACGCCCACTCAGCTTCTTGGTTCTCAGAATCCTCATGCGCAACAGCAGGAATTTCGAGGCGGGAAAACCATGAACGTCCATGGTGTCCAAGGGGAGCTTCCTGAGTCAACCGGGAACCCCAAACCTCCCTTCCCGTCCGACTTGCGATCCTGACATTGCGAGATTCCACCGGCTGCGCGCTAAAACCTCTGCCTACAGTTGAGTGGAAAACGAAGTGTTAAAGCATCGTTGCACATATCTCCTAGTACACACACGGCATGTTCTGGCAGATCTGATCTCGCGCTGGCTCACGGATCTGACTGATCAGATTTTGCTCGAGTTGAAAGCGGGCACCGGTGGTTCCGCCTCAAAAATGGACGGNNGGCTGATAAGTGACGAGCGCGGCTCGACTCCTTGATCTGATTATTCCGGAGTCACCGGCGGGGACGCCCAGCGGTCCCAGGTTGCTTCGATTGCCCTCTTGGGTGGTCCGCTCAGGTGGTCATGAGGAGGGCCTTACACGGCGTGCGCTGGCGGCTTCTTCGAGTTCGCTGCAGACGATGTCGGGCGCCTGGAAGCGGACTACGGGGTGAACTTTACATCCACCGATGGTAGCAGCGCCTTCACCTTGGTTTGGATTTCTTCGGGGTAGCCTTTTCCGGAGTCTTTTAAGTTAAGTGCNNAGGTGAGCGAAGGCCTTCAACTGCGGGAGTCGGGCTTCGACCAGCTCGAGTCCTTCCAGCGAAAGT
Organism: Opitutaceae bacterium UBA6669; assembly: GCA_002455175.1. GTDB lineage: Bacteria > Verrucomicrobiota > Verrucomicrobiia > Opitutales > Opitutaceae > UBA6669. The sequence continues at coordinate 25,831 of DKKJ01000049.1, read as the reverse complement.
GATTCGAGTTGGGTCACGCCGGCGAGCGCGGCGAGATCAGCATCGGTCAGCGTTTTGCCGCTCATGGAAAATCGACGCAGGGTTGGGATCGATTTGGCACCGGCAATGGCCTGTGCCGCGGGCAACGCATTACCTTGGCTGACGGACAGCGATTCCAGGGGCAATGGGCTCAAATTCGCATGCCAGGCCGCTGTCATTTTGGGTCCATTGAGGATGATAGTCTTCAGCTTTTTGAGCTTCAGCAGATGAACGGAACTGGCGTCAGTGAGCACACGGGCGTGGATGAGATTGAGGGATTCCAGATTGGGAAACCGCTTGCAGATATAGCCAAGCCCTTCGTCATCGATGCCGTTGCCGTGGAAGGCAACGGACTTCAAACTCGTCCAGCCCTCAAACTTCGCGAAGGCATGACCGGCGAGGTGACCCCGAAAACTGAAGCTCTCCAGGTTTTTAAGCCCCGCCAAGTGCTCGAGTCCGGCGTCGGTAGCCTTGCTGAAATAATGCAGGGACAACGATTTCAAATCGGGAAACGTCGCGAGCTGCGAAAGCTTCGCGAGGGCGGTGTCGCCCGGGCCGTTGTCGTAGCGTTTCTCAATGCGCAGGGATTTGAGGCGTTTCAGTTTCAGAATCGCGTCCAGCGAGGATTCGTCGAACGCGGTCACCACGAGGGAAAGGCTTTCCAACGACGAGATCTCCCCGAGATGCTCGATGAAGGCCGCATCGTAGGGGTCGGTCTTTTTGTCACGACTCGCATGAGCATGTCCGTTGAGAATCCCGGTGTTGACCATCGTCAGCGTATCAAAGATCGCGATACTCCCGCCTGCGGCCGTTTTCAAAGCATCGGGCGTGGTGTTGATCTTCGTTAAGGTGCCCGGCGCGCTTTCGATGATGCGGCCGACCGCCTCGACGTGCGGATGCTGCTTGGCTGCGGCAAGGATCGCTGCGGCGTGATCGCCGAGCGCCTGCTTCATTGCCGAGTTCGTCGTGACGGCGATGACTGCGTCGAGCTCGGCACGAGAACTGATCTTGGACAAGTCAGGCGCAGCGGCGTGCAGGGCCGTGAGCGAGGTGAGCAGGAAGGCGGCGAGAAACGTGGTTTTCATGGTTCTGTTCTTTGTCGTCGATGCCTAGCGCTTGATTCTTTGCTCCTAGGCGGTACGGAACAACGGACCTCAAAGTCAGTACTTCGGGAAGATAGCAGGTGTGGGAAAGCGTTCCTCCGTATTGGCGCCCTCGCCGAGGTACTCCTCGCGGGGAACCTGGACCAAGGTCCAGCTCGCAGGACGGATGCGGACGACGCGGGTGGGTCGAATGCCCTCGAGGATGAGGTCGGTCTCAAAGCGGATCTGAATGCCGCTACTTCCGAGCGGGACGTCGCCGGTTGCTTTGATGACGTCGAGGATGGGACCTTTGGCGGCCATGTGCGCGGGACCGTAGCCGCCGTGGGTGTGCTTCAAGGTCTCTGCGACCGGGTTCATCAGGAGGGGGGTGCCTTTGGTAAACTCGGCATAAAGCGACGCGTCCATGCCGCCGAAGAGAGTCGCAGTCACGGTGGCGCGGCCAAATTTGCCATACTCCACAGCATCGATCGACGCCGCTACCCAACGGCTGCGGATGAAGGCTTTGTGGGTCTCGTTTTGGTTGGATGCGGCGCGTTGCATCGCCGTGTCGTCGAGCCAGATGNNGGCTTCCAGCAGAGGCCCAGGAGGACGGATTGGCCGTTGAGGGCCTTTTTTCCTTCCGCGGGCCACATTCCCTCAGCGACCAAATCTTCAATCGAGAGCGCCTCACGGCCTCGCCAAACGCGGGTAGCGGCATCGAAGGTCAGCGGTTCCTCGCTGGCCTTGCTGGCTCTGCCTGCCTTCGCTTCGCGGCTGGCGACGATCATCCCTGCGTTGTTCTTCACGTCCACGTCTTTGAGCTTCCAGACCAATCCCTCGCGTTGACAGTGACTGGGCTCATCTTCGAGGAGGAGGACGTGATTCTCGGCCGGTGCGGTGCCGGTGCCACGGTAATGGCCCACGTCCACGTCCTTGTAGTTGATAGGCAGCACGGGCACGGAGGACGTCGTCGGGTCAGGGGGGAGAAAGGCCCGAACGTGCAGCACGGTGCCAAGCGGGATGTCCCGCAGATCCGCCGGTGCGCCGTGATAACGAACGATTCCATACGGCAACAGGGCGAAGGGATGCGGATCNNCATGCCCGATCCCTGCACGCGGATGCTACCACGGCGTTTCGCGTGATCCACGAAGACGAGTTCACCCCGATAGGAATGCGCCTTTTCCAACGGGGGAAACTTTCCCGCCTCGGGGCGGAAGGGCTCGGTTTTTGGTTCCTGGCCCTTGCTTCGCGGTGCTTCGCTGCCGGCGTGCGAGTGAACAGCTAACGAAAAAACGAGGGCCACCAACAACGAGCAGACCACAGACCGAGCGCTAGCGATTGCGAAGCTGAAACGAGGAGCAAAGAGCGTTTTCACAGAGGGATCAGTATTTCGGAAAGATAGTCGGCGCCGGGAAGCGCTCGTCGAGACTGCCTTGACTGACATACTCTTCGCGCGGCAAGTGGAAATCGGGCCAGCTGGCGGGGCGGATCTTGACGATTCGGGTGGGGCGCATGCCTTCGGTGATGAGGTCGGTCTCAAAACGGATCTGGATGCCGCTGCTGCCCAGCGGGACGCTTCCGGGCGTCTTGATGACGTCGCGAATAGTGCCTCGCGCGGCCATCTGCGTGGGACCTGCAGTGCCGCCCTCGATGTGCTTCAGGGTGTTCTCGACGCTGTTCATCAGGGCGTTGGTACCCGCAGTAAGTTCCGCGTAGAGCGACGCATCCACGCCGCCGAACATCGTGACGGTCACCGTGGCGCGTCCGAACTTGCCATACTCGACGGTATCGACCCACGCAGGGATCCAGCGACTGCGGACGAAGGCTTTGTGCGTCTCAGTCTGCTGCTGCGTGGCGTTTTGCACCGCGTCGTCGTCGAGCCAGATGTCCGAGATGTGAAACCGAGTGAACACTCCGGGGAGCGTAGGTTTCCAAGTGATACCGAGCAGGACGGACTGGCCGCCGAGAGCCTTTTTCCCTTCAGCGGGCCAGGTGCCTTCGGCGATCAGGTGCTCGATGCGCAGACATTCACGGCCGCGCCAGACGCGAGTGGCGGAGTCGAAAGTGAGTGTTTCCCCGCTGATCTTCCCTTTGGCGCCGGCTTTCGACTCACGGCCGGCGATGAGGCTGCCTTCACGGTTCTTCACTTCCACTTCCTTGAGTTTCCAAATCAAGCCCTCACGCTGGCAATGGCTGAGTTCGTCTTCGAGGAGGAGTACGTGATTCTCGGCCGGGAAAACACCGACACCCCGACGGTGGTCCGCATCTTTCTCCTTGTTGTCGACCGGCAGTACCGGCACAGCGGACGTCTGCGGGTCCGGTGGCAAAAAAGCGCGGACGTGCAGCACGGTGCCAAGCGGGATGTCACGCAGATCCGCTGGCGCGCCGTGATACCGGATCAAGCCGTAAGGCAGCATGGCGAACGGATGGGGATCGTTCATACGGAACACGCCACTCCCCTCCACGCGGAGGCTGCCACGGCGATTTGGGTGATCCACAAAAACGAGTTCGCCGCGGTAGGCGTGCGCTTTTTCTAGAGGCGGGAACTTCCCGGCTTCGGGGCGAAAGACCTCAGTCGCTCGTTCTTGGTTCTTAGGACTTGGTTCTTCGTTGGCGGCTTTTACATGAACGACGAGCGAACAAGCAAGCACGCACAACAAAGGCCAAACTCGTAAAAACAAGGTCATAACGCTATCACCCTGTTACTGTCACCGAACGTGTCGGTCTCCACGCCCATGCGTTGGGCCATGAGGAGGAGCAGGTTGCTCATATGGGCGTCGGTATTGGCAGGGCGGCTACAGAGTTGGTAATGGGCGGTAGTGAGCCCTCCGTCGGGGCCGAGTGCGTAGCCTTGGAAGCCTTTGGCTGATTTGTTGAAGTCGAGATGGCTGCCGTGCTTCAACCCGAGGTCGGAACCGCCCGCGAGCACGAGCGGGAGATTCGCATTACCGTGGCTGTGACCGTAGGACATGCCGCTACCGAAAAGCGCCATGGTGGAGCCGAGGAGTGGCTTGCCATCAAGGTCCTTGGTTTCCGCGAGCCGCGTGAGGAAGTAGCTGAATTGCTCGATCGCGAAGGTGTCGTAGTTAGTGAGTTTCTCGATGTAGCCTGCATCGCCGCCGTGGTGGCTGAGTTGGTGACGCGACTCAGTGATGCCGATCTCAGGAATGGCAATGGCCTGCCCCTCCCCGCCGAGGCTAAAGGTGGCCACGCGGGTCACATCCGTCTGAAAGGCAAGCACCATGAGATCATAGACGGTGCGAAAATAATCGCCCGCCATCGTGGCCGCGACGTCGCGGTTGGTGCGCTTGCGNNCATCGGCCCGCTTGGTGCGGATCTCGGCCTCGCGGACAGAGGTGAGGTAGTGCTCCATGCGGCCTTTGTCTTCAGTCCCCATATTTCTTTCCAAGCGGCGCACCTCGGCGAGGTTCGCGTCGAGCACGCTGCCCTTGCGGCGAAGGGCTCGGCGTTGAACGGTTTTTCCGCCTTTGGGTTCTTCAAAGAGGGATGCGAAAATCTCGCTGCAACGGTGCATCGCGGGCAAGCGCACGCCATCCGCGGTCCAGGCCAGGGAATCCTGCGTGATGGCCACCTCCATTGAAGAGATACGCGTATGATGCGCGGTGACCTCGGCCATCTTTTGGTCCACGGAGATGGTGTTGCGATCGGCCGGACCAAGTTTGCCACCGGTCAGCCAAATGCTGATGCAATTGTGGTGATGGCTGAGGCCTCCTGGGTGATGCAGCCCGCTGATCGGCGTGATCACATTGCGATGCTTCTCCAATGGTTTCAACGAACGAGAGAACTGATAATCTCTCCCCGGCGTCGTGATCTGATAGTTCAGCGAATGGACACCGTTCGCGAGATAAACAAACGCGCTTCGCTTGGGCGCGACCGTGGCGAGTTTTTCGGCAGCTCGCAGCGGAATCATGCAATCCAGCAAGGGAAGAGAGATGAAGCTGCCGAGCGCTTTGAGGGCTTGCCGGCGATTGATAAGCCAGGACTGGGATAGATAGTTCATAATCGTTTTTGCGTCTGGGTTCTCTGTCCTGGGTTCGGTAATGGGCGGTGAAGGAGGATGCTTCCATTGGGTCCTTGGTGATGCGGAGCTTGGGGATTTCCTCGGAGCAGCATCTCCTCGATCAGCGCTTGCGCATCAGGTCGGAGAGAGCCACGGCTTGAACCATGTCCTTGATACGGTAGTCATGCTTCTTCGCCTCGGCTTGGATGGCGTTGAGGTCGTCTTGATCGTCAAAAGTAAGCGCACGGCGCAGCGCGTAGGTGCTGAGGTGCTCGATGAAAGCGCGGGCGATTTTTTCGCGGTCAGCCAAGAGCAGTTTTTTGAACTCGCTCGCATCTTTGAAGGAGCGCCCATCCGGCATCGCTCCGGAGGGATTTACCAAGGGATCTTCACCGACTCCCGCCCCTACTTTCTCGTGCGTGCGCCATTGGCCCACGGCATCATAGTTGTCCCAGACGAGGCCCAGCGGGTCGATCTTCGCATGGCAGGCTGAACAATTTGCATCGTTGCGGTGAGCTTCGAGTTTGTCACGGAGCGTCGCTTTGGGGCTAGTGGGCGGATTCGGCTCGATGGCTGGCACGTTGGCAGGCGGTGGCGGCGGTGTTTTGCCCAGGATCGCCTCGCTGAGCCACACGCCACGATGCACCGGGCGATGGCGGGTCCCATCTGAAGTCAGTCCGAGCACGGCACCCATCGTGAGCAGCCCACCGCGATGATCGTCGGGCTTGAGCGAGACACGCTGGAAGCCGCCTTCTTCAGGCTCCGGCAGATTGTAGAAATCGCAGAGCCGCGCATTGGCCATCGTCCAGTCGGAATCAATGAAGGCATCCACCGGCAGATTCTTCGTGAACACTTCGCGGAAATACTCGACGACCTCGCCGCGCATGCTCGTCTCCAGCCACGCGTCGTAAGTGGGATAAAGTTTCTTATCCGGCACGAACATGCCGAGACGATGCAGTTGCAGCCACTGCCGCACAAAGTCATCGATGAAGCGGTCGCTCCGCTGGTCGGCCAACATACGATCCACTTCCTTCTTCAGCGCCTTCCCACTCAAAGCACTGCCTTTGGCTGCGGTGAAGAGTCCGTCGTCAGGCATCGAACTCCACAGGAAATACGAAAGCCGCGACGCCAGTTCGACATCGGTAACGCGCTCGCGCGGTGTAGGTTCGCCTTCGACGAGGTAGATGAAGTGACGCGACGTCAGCACGCCCTGCAACGCCACGCGATACGCATCGGCCATNNACCGCCTCTCTTTCCGAGAGATAGGACGTCAAATACTGCTCCAGTTCCTCCTTTTTCGCCGACCGACGCCAGGCGCGTTCAGCGAAGCGTTGCAAATGGTCCGCCACCACCGCGGGCGTGGCCTCATCCGGTGGCATCAAGCCTGCGCGCCGCGATTTTTCTGCTTCCGACACCAGCGGCCCTTCCCATTCAATCCAATCCAGCAGCACCGTGGAAAAAATGCCGTTGCCCTTGTCATCGAACATCTGCGGCGCATTCGGGTTTAAGAGCAGGGTCTCGCTGCTATGCGTGAAAAGATAATTTCCCCTCGCGGCCAGCGCATTACGAAAGGCTGCGCCGCTCCTTCTATCCACCACATCCGTGGCGACCACACAGAAGTCGAGCGTCGCGGGCATTTCGATGAAGACCTCGAACTCATAAACCTGCGGTTTGTCTTCCGGCGCGGTGAGATCAAATTCGATGAGTCCATCCACGGTATCCTCACCGGTTTTCTTACCAATGCTCAGATGGGCCGCCTGACCGCCGATCGGCCGGATGCGGCTGGCCTGAAAACGGACTTTGTACAGCCCGCTGTGTTCTGGCCCCGTCTTGCCAAACCAGTTCGGCGACAGTGCGGTTTGAGTCCTGCCAGGAAACATCAGATACCGCAGCGGTCGCTTGATGCCAAAACGATCCAGCGCCTGTTGCTGTTCCTTCCCCCCATTATATCGCAAGTCCGCCGCTGTCTTACGGACCTTGCGAGCCTCGCTGACGGTCGTGGGGAAAGCGCGGTCCAGCACCAGTTCCGCCGCACGGTAGTAGCGATCCACGTGCGAGGGCGAAAGTGACAACTCCGAGCCGATTCGCTCAAAGCCATGCCAGAGTGTGTCCTCATTCAGCTCACCGGGCTTGGTGGGATCATAGCGGACACCGAGTAGGTCGTACACCGTGTTTTGATACTCCTTCCGGCTCAGCCGATAATGCGTCACCGCTGGCCGCGCCGCCATCCGTGCCGCCATCCCTTCCTTCAGCAGCGTGTGGAGCTTGGGGATGAAGGCCGCAATTTCATCCTGCGTCGGTTGCACCTCATCTTCCGGAGGCATCTCGCCGGCATTGATCTTCTCCATGACCTCATGCCAGAGATGGGTGTCCAGGCCCGATTTGAAATCGCGCGAGAGCTCGTCGATGCGCAGGTCGCCCTTCTTTTTGTCCGGGCCGTGGCAGCTGATGCAATGCTTCTCAAGGAAGGCCTCCAACGGCGCGGCCGCGGGGACAGCACGGCTGAAGCCAAGGCTGGCGCCGAACGTTAGAGCAGCGGCAATTGGGGCGTGAATGCGAAAGCGAGCGAACATCGTTTGACTGAAAGGAAACCGGATTAGCAAGGGGGCCGAGCGGTCCTGATAGAGAAGCTGCGCCGCAGCCTTTTCAGTGACATAAAGTAGGACGAAATGGGATCGATGGAGGGACTCGCTCCGTCAAGCCCAGGGGACGAACGTGGAAAACGGCTCCAATTAATTGATGCGTTGATCCGAAGAGGGCTTTCAAATCGGGCTCGACGGAGAAGCAGTCTCGTAATCTCAATCGTCCAGCCTAAGCCTTCCGGCAAAATCCGATGGAGGGCCACAGTCCCTTGTGGCCAGGGAACGGACTTCGAAAACAACGCCAGCGGATCAAATCCACCGGCGAAGCGAACCATTCGAACCCGGCCACGAGAGAGAGGCTGTCTCGGAACGTCTCCACGTGGCAAAAAGGCAAGGGAGCGCCACGGTCTCTCGTGGCCGGGTTTGTAGTCACAGGCGCCGCGAATACGTGGACCACCTGCCGTTGTGCTCATCACGCGATCCCCGGACGCGAGAGAACGCGTCCCTCCCTCAGTCCTTAGCTGGCTCCAAAATGCTGAATTTCGGTGCGTGTCGATGTTCTGAGACAATCTCGAGGCCGTGGCCCTCCAAGTGAAATGCCAAGTGAGAATCATGGGGTATTGCCAGAGGCTGCGAGACAGCTGGTAGACGGCGCCCGATTCATCCCACCGGCACTCACAATTTCAAGGTGGTTGTGAAGAGGAAACTGCGTGGCTCGGTCAGGCCATAGACGCGGGCCGGAGTAGCGACGCGGTTCGGCAGGCTGAAGTCACCATCGGGCGGACGGAGCGAACCGGAGGTTCCGGTCATGACCGGCCTACGCTCGTCGAGGAGGTTCTTGATAACGAGATTGAACGACAATTCCTTAGCGGCGAATCGGCTCCCGCCCTTTAGGCGCAGGGTGTAGCCAAAAGTCGCGGTCACGGTAACCGGCAAGCGGTAATACAGAGGGGTGGTCTGATCGACGGTCGGGTCATCGATCGCCCGAGTGGGATTGGAGGGATCCACAATCGTGTCTCCCGAACGGCTCATCATATAGTCGCGGCCAGGGGCACGAGCGCCAAGGCCAAGGCGCAGCCCTTTGAGTCGGCCGGATTGGATCGTGTAGTCGCTAAACACGTTCACGGTCATGCGTTCGTTGCCGGCGACGGGCAGGTCGCCGGTGACCAGGGCATAGTTCGCCCAAATGTTGTTGTAGTCGAGTACGGCGTTGGCCTGCTCGCTGGGAATCGCAGCCGTGACCGCCGGATTCACCACCGCTACGCCAGGAATGTCACCTGAGGCGCGTGTCGTATCGAGAAGGCCGCCGGCTTCCTCAAGCACCTGCCGGTAGAAGGCTGCGTTCTCGTCGACAAATCCCTTGGTCTGGGGATAGCGATTGAACGTGTAGACCTTCGCCGTGCCCAGGTTAAACATCAGCCGCCAACCGCGGGAGATACGGCCCACGATTTCGAGTTCGTAGCCGTCGGTCTCGAGCGACTGGTAATCGGTGCCGAAGATATCGGGGAGGCCCAAGCTGTTCCGACCGTTGGTGCTGGGATCAGTGGCCGTGTTCCGGCCGAGCAGGCTGTTGATCGAGGTGGTGACCGGTGAGGCGACGCGCTGGAAGTCCTCGCGGTTATAGAAATAACTCGCGTTCAACGTGAGGCGTTCCCGGAAGAAATGAAACCGCAGACCGCCGTCATACCCTTTGCCCTCGAGCGGCTGGACCAGCTCGTTGCGCATGTCGAAGGCGTTTGTAGCTGGCGGAATATAACTCGTCGCGTAGTTGGCGATCGCCGACACGTACTTATTCACGTGATACGCGAGGCCATAGCTTCCAGTCATGCTGGAGCCTGTGTTGGCCGGCGGGCGGTAGTCGTCGCGAAACCGGTCGTCCGCATAGAGGGGATTACGGATCTGGACGCCGTTGTTGGTCGTGACGCCGGGCGGATTTTGCCGCGGACGGGTCGCCGCGGGGATGGGTTGGGTTTGGGTCGGCATGCCTGCGGCGTTGCGTGGGATATAGCTGAGGGTCGCCCAATCGGCTGGGGCCTCCGGTTTGTAGACGATGGAAAGAGGATTCCAGTCTGTCGCAATGTCGCCAAACGCCGGACGCGAAAGGAGTTCGGACTTGTAGCGGTCATAGCGGGACACGGCCAATAGGACAAGCCTGCCCCCGAAGTAGCGTGCGCTCATAGCCAGCACCGCGTTGTCGAATTCCTCCTCAGTGTCGCTCCAGTCGGAGAGGGTCCAGCGGGGGGCGATGGTCACGTTCGACGTGGTCCACGAATTATTGTCGGCAGCAAACGTCCGCTCAAACAGCGCCGTCGGCACACCCGCATCGCTGAAGGGGCGAGAATCCTGATTCCAATATTGCCGGATATAGATGGGCGTCGCCTGCCACATCCGCTGGTCGGATTCCTGTGCAACGCTGAAGCGGTGCCAGCGCACAACCGTGGTGCGGGCACTGGATGCGACGTTAAGATTGAAGGTGTAATCGCCCCATTTGCCGAGGTTGTGGCGGTAGGCGACGTTGCCGCGGATGCTGCGGTTCAGGTAGCTGCGCTCAGAGTGGGAAATGAATCCGTCGCCGTAGGGCTGGAGGAAATTGGGATTCTCCGCGCCATTGGGCAGGAGCTGGTTGATGTCGANNAAGCCGCCTACTCCCTCGCGATTTGAGTAGCCATAGACATTGTTGATATTGCCCCCGAGTTCGAAGAACCAGCGGTCGCCAATCTGGTGGGAAATGCTGGCGTTGAAGTCGCGCAGGTTCTCGCCATATAAAAAGGTGTCCGGTGCCATCGAAAAACTGCTTTCGTTCCCGATCGGTCGGAAAGCAGAACCCCGGATCGCACGGTCGTAGAGGTCAGCTGGCTCGTTCTCCTGATAGCGGAAATTGTGCTGCCCATCAGGCGACTGCGTCGGGACCGGGAACGCGTTGCCCTGATAGCCTAGCCCAAAGGGTAGCCCTGTGCCGCGCGTGTAGAGCACGCCGTTGGCGTAGACCGGCGTGTTGGCCGTGTCGTCGCCTTTGCGGGTGAATGCCTCGTTCTGGTAATTCATGATGGCACTTTGCCCGTTGAACGCGTTCCAGACGTAATATTTGCCAGCGCGCCGGTTGACGCCTTGCGCCTCGCCCTGAAAGGACAGTATATAGCCGAGCGAATTGGCTACGCCCGGCGCCGTCTGGGTACCGAGAATCCGATTCGAGATAGGTTCGCGGAAAACGGTCACACCGTCCCAGCCGCTAAGCGCGTCGAAAATATCTGGACTCGGCTGGTGACGCATCATCCGATCATAGGCGCCTTCGATCCGGACCTCGGTCTTCGGCGTCATGAGGTATGCGATGGCCGCCGTCACGCCCTTGCTCTTCGAGTAGCTGCGATCAAGAAACCCGCGGCTGTCAGCCCAAAGCAGGTTACCGCGCACCGCCACCTTGTCCGTGAGCGCGCGGTTGACGTCGAGCGTCGTGCGCAGGTTGTCCCAGGAGCCGATGGACGCCGTGACCGTTTCGAAATTCCGGTCAAAACGAGGCCGCTTGGTCTGCGCGCCGAGGCCGCCGGTCAGCGACGAGTTGGCGCCGATGTTGAACAGCGCGGCATTGGGCCCGCGGCCGAACTCGTAGCGCTCGAGGGCGTAGCTGTCGTTGAGTCCGCCAGTCAGGTAGTTATTGCGCGTCTGACCGCGGTTGTTGCGGACACCGCGGGAATTAAAAAGGAGCGGATTGGTGGTGACATCCTCGGAAGGCACCGCGCCAACATTCGGCATCCAAGCCACGGCTTCCGACACATCCCGGATGCCGAGAGCATCGATAAACTCCTGCGTCATAATGGAGAACGGCGCGGGCACGTCCTTCATATCGAGCGCGAGGCGGGTGGCGGTGCCGGCATTGGCCGCGGCAAAACCGTCATCCTTGTCCGTATTCACGGTGAGCGGAGAAAGATTAACGACGGTCTCCTCTCCCTTTGACGGTCTGGCCGCGATCTTATCGTTTACTACCGGGATCAGGGGGCGGTCGCTCCGAGTCTCGCTTGCCGCCCCTGAGACGTTTGGGTCAGGAGCCCGGTTGATGGCAAAAGCACCCGATTTCGATTCGAGCACCCTGAGTGGCGTGCCGGCAACGAGCGCATCGATCGCCTCGCGCGCCGTGAATTCGCCGCGCACCTCGTTGGTACGCACTCCTTTCACCGACTCGGGCGGGTAAACGATTTCCTGGCCGGACTGCTCCGCGAACCGTTTTAATGACACGGTGGCATCACTTGCAGGAACGTTGAAAGTGATGCGCGGCACCTGTGCAAATGCTGCGCAGGCCAGCACGGTATAGGCGATCGCGACGAATGCGCGAAAACAGTGGCTCAAGCGCGGCGACGCATAAGCGAAAAGGAGAGAACGGGAGTTGGGGGTCATGCGGGGTAGTTCGCTGACAGCACACGATGCGCTGCACCCCTGAGACGGACGGACCCGCGAATTTCGTTACGACTATTTTCGAGATCGTGCGAACAGTGTCGCCCCTCGCAAGAAACCGAGGCACTTGACACCCGTTTTCCCAGGCCGTGCGCTGGCAAGGAGCCCGGCAGAATCGACTTAGAAACTTAGCTGTGCCGGTTAGTTCACGCTCCTGCGTCGCAACACGATCTCGTCACCGCTTCGATCCACGCTTATACCAAAACCGCTTTCAAGCAGCTCCAAAAAACTTTCGATGTTGCCCGCACGGAAACGGCCGCTGATCGGCAGCGCCCCGAGTGTGGAATCACGCAGCACGATCCGTCGACCCGTGTGTCGATTGAACTTTTCCACGACCACTGAAAGCGGCGTCGCATCAAACACGAGTCGGCTCGTCTGCCATGCGAGCGCACGATCAATCTCGATCGGAGCGAGTGTCTCGACCACCGGCGTCGTCGCCGTCGTCGGCACGGTGGCCACTGACGTGCGCTGCCCGGCGCCTAGAGTCGGCACTTCGTCGGCGTGTGCCACTTCGGGTACGCCTACTTTCACCACCCCTTCCGTCACCAGCACCTCGACCGCCGACGGATCCAGGCGAACGTTGAACGCGGTGCCCACCGCGCGCACGGCGACACCGTCTGCTTCGACCACGAACGGCCACGCCGCGTTCTTCGAGACCGTGAAATGCGCCTCGCCGCGCACCAGTCGCACGCGACGCTCCTCCGGAGTGAACAGCGGCACCACCTCACTCCCCGCCCTGAACTCTACCTCGGAGCCGTCCGGTAGCCGAAGCGTGGTCGCGGCCGCCGCGACGGCACCCACGGGCGATTGTTCAGATCCTGCTGGCCGCAGCCAAAGCACCCCGGCTAGCACGATTGCGGCCGCCGCAGCCAAGGTCATCGGAAGCCGGATACGCGACCTCCGCCGCCCGCTCAACGCATCGGGATCGTCGGGCAGATCGGAACGTCTCGGATACCCCTGCAACCGATCGAACGTCCGCCATGCCGCCATCAACTCGGTGAGGGCCTCCTGATGCCGCACATCCGCCGCCCGCCAGGCCGCAAACGCGTTCGCCTCCGAGGAGGTCAACTCGCGCACCTCGCGCAAGGCAAGCCAGTCGGCCGCTTGTTGCTCAATCTCCTCGGCCCTCGAGTCACGACGAAACTCCTCGTACGAACCATCCGTACTCATGGTCGATCCCCTCCCACCCCGCGGTGTCTAAGATAAGCGGCGCACCGGCGCATGCCCTTGGCGATCTGCGCCCGTACCGTGTGCTCGGAGATTCCGAGCTTGGTGGCGGCTTGCTTGGGCGTGTAGCCATACATTTTGCAGAGCGTGAGCACCTGTCGGCAGCCATCGGGCAAATCCAGGAGTGCATCCGCCAAAAACTCAAGTTCCTGACGGGTGGAAACGGTTTCGACCACGTCCGCGCTCTCATCCAAGACGGACAGCTGCTCCATTTCCGCTACAGAATTTATTTCTGCAATGCCACGCCGGCGGCCAAGATCACACGCCGCGTTGCGAGCAATCGCGAACAACAGCGCTTTGGGCGACTCAATCCCCGCGCTGCCCGAAATGTTGCCCTGCTTCCACAACCGAAGCACAGCCTCTCTCGCGACTTCATCCGCCTCATGCAACCATGGGAAGCGCACGCGAAGCCACTTTCTCAGAGCCGGCTCATGCGGATACACCTCCTCCGCAAACCACTTTGAGAGGTCAAGCGAAGCGGACTGAGCCGGGTCGGTGCGGGGTGACATTACGACACGGCGCAGCGAAACGAACGTCCGGTTGCGAGGCAAGCCCTGCCCAAGGAATTTTAGTAACGTACTGCGGAGCAAGCTCTCCGGCACTTTTCAAGTCTACTTCCCCGACATAGCCGCCTTTGGAGATGAAACGAAAGCGCCCGTCACATGATTTTCCGCTTCAGCGTTTCCTCTTCACGGTTTCCGACTTTCGGGCGTGTCAGGCCACGGGTACGGCTCCGCTAGTTCGTCCACAGGCAATTCATCCTTCGCCTGGCCGCGCGAGACCCGACCATCGAGATACTCTTTCCAGACGTGAAGTTTCCCTTCCTTCACATCACCCAGTGCCACGGTCCCCGCCGCCATGCGTTTACCGGTGGATCGATTGGTCGAGGCGAACATGTACTCTACAGAAAAATGTCGGCCATCTACGATTAGGCGATGCACGCGGAGCTTTGTGTCCGTGAAGTCTCGCTTCCAATCTCGAAAGGTCTTCAACGCATCTTCCCGTGTCAGTCGCTTCCCAGGATACGCGAACACCGCTTCGGGATGCAATGTATCCAAAAACTCCTTCTCATCTCCTGTCTCCCACGACCGCGCCTGGCGCTCGACAAGCGAAGCGACGTCGCTGCGACTCGGTACCACAGTCTCCGAAACTTCCTTCGCCAATGCCTCGCGGCTGCATCCACTAACGACGGGGAGCACGAGCAGAGCTAATCCCACGCCTATCAAGAGTCCAAGGTTACGTGGACAAAGAAGTTCAATCGCAACGTGTTTGGCCATAAAGAGAGTCGATTAAATAGAGGCTAGGAGTTCCAGTGGAGATTCCTCCCGCGACCCACATCTCCCTCAGGGAACGCGGCTGTCCGGTGTGTCCGGCCAGGGAAAGGGCTCGGCATCTTCATCGACAGGAAGCTCATCTTTGATTTGTGCACGAGAAACCCGTCCATCCAGGTATTCCTTCCAAAGGTAGATTTTGCCGTCACGGAGTTCCCCGGTCGCCACGGTCCCCACCGCCTCTCGTTTTCCACTGGCTGTGTGCGTCGAGGCGTAAAGGTATTCTACCGTAAAAAAATTTCCCTCCACCATCACGCGCTCAACGCGGACTTTCGTGTCTTTAAAGAGACCCTGCCAACTTTTTGCCGCAATCGCCACGCCGGCTCGATCAAGACGCTTCCCCGGAAACGCCGTGATCGCCTCGGGATGCAGGTTTTTCAAAGGATCCGCATGCGGATCTTCAAAGGTAGCAATGTGCGCGCGCAAAAATGACTCTTTTTGAACCCGCGTCGCCAGAGCCACCACCTCTCGTTCCGCGTCACCCCGAGCCGCCGTCCAAACTCCACCGCCGATCACTCCACTCAGCGCAATCAGCCCTGTTTTCCACAGGGCCGTAGGTTTCCAGGAGGGCAGGAATAAAGAGGTTTTTCCACTCATGGGAGAAAAACCATTCGGGGCGGTTCCGCGACAAATCCTTGTTCAAAAAGGAATCGCTCAATCACGTAAAACGACGGCACGAAATCCGTGCTGGTATCCTGCTTTTTCAAGTTAGGACGGAGCTCAAAATAATCAGGATGATTATAGAAATGATGGCTGCGTCCCTCGAACAGAACCACCTCACAAACTGCTCCGAGACTGAGAGCACGCCGCTGAAACCGCTCCACGCTCTCTAAGGAGATCCACCGATCTCCCGTTCCCAATAAAACGAGCGTGGGCGGCAGGCCCGCGCTGAGGTGATGCACCGGAGAGAGCTCTCGCGCCCGGCCACCAAAGAGTGGAACGCCGTCCTTGTAACCCGTTTCCGTCGTATCCACAATCGGCGCCATAAGAATCAAAGCATCCGGTCGAGCCGAGATCGCTCGGTCATCGGTAGACTCATCGAAGCGATCCGTGAAGACTGCCGCAGCCAACGCGATATGCGCGCCTGCAGATCCACCTGCCGCGACGATTCTCCTCGGATCGACTCCGAATTGCTCTGCGTGCGCACGCATCCAACGAATTGCCGACTTGGCATCAGCGACAGACTCGAAGGGGGTGGCGCCATACAGCGTTTTGATGCGATACTCCACCAATGCTGTGGTCACGCCATGACTCGCCAGAAGGCGCGCATGCCCCGCATACTGCAGAACCGTCCCCGACTCCCATCCGCTTCCATGAAAGTAGAGCACGGCGGCTCGTTTTCCAGTAGGTGAAGGTGTTGGCTCGCCTGCCGACTCCGTGGGTTGAAAAACGTAAATGGGAAGCTTGGACGCCCCCGCCTCCTTGTAAAGGTAGGTGGTCGCACCGGAAATGTGCTCCGGCGCCGGAGGAAAGGGAGCAGGCGAAGCCAACGCCGACGCACTGCCCCAAACAGCGAGGGCAATGCCAATTCTGACTCTGCTCACCACCGTTCCTCCGGGCCGGAGACATGTCTCCTTCGAACAACAACCCGACAAAGTAACAGCTGACGCGCTTGATTCGGCCTTCGTATGTGCGGTCCGTAGGAACTNNCAGTTTGAACGAAGCCTGCACGTGAAAGGGTAATTCGCGCGTGATGAGATCGGCTCCCGTGAAAGGCGACGCCGGTGCACGCCAATTGAATTCATCCGTCAGATTTAGGAAATCCACTCGCGCCTCCCAGCGGCTCTGCTTATAAAAAATCGCCGCATTGATCGTGTGCTGCCGCGGAATTTTCACGATTCCAAATAGGTCGATATTCTGCTCGCCCTGCAGATTTACCGTCGCGCTCACCCCCAAGCCGCTCGGCAAGGTGTAGCTTGAGTAAGTATTGAAGAGCCAAAGCGGCAGGCTGGGCAGGCGATAGTAGCCGCTGGGGTAAGCTCCAAAATTACCGCTCGGGGTCGAAGGACTGAAGATGGGTGTAGTCTGAATCCCACCCGAGATGGGACCGTTCACGTAGTTGGCGTGGCTATACGTGAAGTTAGCACCGACGTTAAATGCGCGGTTGGGCTGGAAAAGGGCTTCAAGCTCCACGCCCTGCACTTCAATTTCATCCGGCAGATTGGAACGGACATTAAAACGGTTGCGCTTTTGGTAATAAACAGCGGCTCCCGCAAAAAACGTATTATCGAACAATGAAAGCTTGGCCCCTCCCTCAATCAGATCGCTGGAATTCTTGAATGTCTCGGGCATGAGCTGATTGTTGGTCAGCCCAAATCCTCCACTAGAGGAAGATCCCTCGACCGCGGCTGCACGATTCCAGGTCAAATAAACGGTCGTCGCCGGCGTAGCTTTGTAGACCAAACTTGCCGTCCCCGAGGGAAGGGTTTCGTAAGTGCTATCACCGCGCGGCGTATTACCCGGGAGCGGCAAGGGATCTTCGCTGTCCACCCAAAGCTGGTCCACGCGACCGGACACCAGCAAACTCCACTGGTCGTTGAAATGGATCTGATCGTGCAAGAAAACGCCCACATTGCCCGCATCCGACTTCAGCGTTGCTGAGAGACCGGTTGAATCCGTGCGACCCGGACGCGGATAGCGTCCGCCAGGCGTGGCAAAATAGGGCTTACCCGGAACCGCCGTGACAAAAAAGAGCTGACTTCTTGGATACACCAGGGTCGACGGGTCCATCGTGATATCGAAGGCATTGAAGACCTCGTTGAGGATATCGACGTAANNTCCCCGGAGGGTAATTCCGGAAATAGTCTCGTGTCGCACGCTGCCAGTCGTGAAGTCCGCGAGGTATTCTGTCCGGTTTTCAAACGTGTAGTTCTCTGGCATCCAACTATAGAAATAGTAGGACGAATGTTTCTCCGCCTCAACGGTCTCAAAATAGGTCCGGTTGACCAGCTTGCGATCACCTTCAAGCTGGAAAACCAATTGGCTCTGCACATTGAAGGCCTCTGCATCCGCCCCATCACCGGGCGCGAGTAGGGTCTGTGAACCATCGATTTTGACCTTCCCGGTCGGCGTAAAGGTATTGCCAAAGTAGGAACCCGTCCCGCCGTTCTGCACTGAGGAACCAGTGATGTAGAGACCGTGATCAATCAGCTCCTGCGTGGGTCGGGTCACTCCCGGATTCTCCGTAAAATGAGCACGCAGGTACTCGGCGTTCACGTCCCAGCTCAGTCGATCGTTCGCCTTGAAGCTAAAGGCCGCAAAAAGACTTTGAGAGTCGTTGTACACTAGGCGATAAAAACTATCTGCATCGCTGCCCTCATAACTCACGCGGTACGCCGCCCGATCACTCAACGGCCCCCCCGTGTCGATCTGCCAGCGGTAACTCTCCCATTCGCCAATGACCGCTCGCACCGTGGTGCGCTGACGATCGAAATAAGGTTTTTTGGTGACAAAATTGACGTAGCCACCCGTTCCATTCGCGTAGCCATAGAACGCTGGGGCTGCGCCTTTTACTGCATCCACAGATTCAATACCGTTGAAGGAGATCGGAAATGAATTGCGGTTGAACGCTTTCCTTTGTCCATTCTGATACGCCTCGCCTAAATCGCCACGGATCGTCGGGACACCCGCGTTGCCAAAAATCGGCGCCGTGAAGGCACCGGAAATGAATTGCGAAAGGTCTTCCACGCGCTGGACGTTGCGCTCTTCAAGCTGGCCCTTGGTGATCGTCGACACACCTCGCGGCGTATCCAAAATGCTGGCCTCGCGACCAAAGATCGAGTTGATCGGGCGAACCGTCGGGACAATCGAAGCCTCGCCCACCGACTCACTGCTAATAAATTTTTCCAAGGTGAGCACGGGCTCCGAGTTGGACGCAGCCGCGGCTGTCGTCGCCTGCTGAGCCTTCGCTGCCGCTGCAGGGAGACCCGCAATTGTGACTAGGGAGACAACCCGAAAAAAGACGCTCATAGGAGGACGCATATCTTACTCCTGACTCGCATAGAGTATGCCAATGAAATCCGCGACAGCTCTAATCTGAACAATGTCGTTTTCGGGCATTATTTCTTCTTCTGAGTACGAATCGCGACAAAGGATCCGCTTCGATGCTTGGGAACGCGTCCAGAAAGGCCCAGCGTGTACTCAGCTGGCATTAGCTAAACCCCAGAAACCCGAGGTGATTCCCAGGTCAATGTACGCGCATTCTCGCACGTACGACGGCCCTCATGGCGACGTTCTCCCTGCGCGAACCAAGAACCTCCCATCCAGATCGTTCCCGGCTCATCGCGTCTCAGCTCCGGTTCGTCATACGAATCGACTCCACACCTCCACCCACCAAGTCCCCTCGCGGATCTCACTCCTAACTCGACGGAGCAAGTCCCGCCACCGGATTTCTTATCTGAGCCGCCTAGCTAGTCTCCACGCATCTCTCCAGTGCTGCCTTATCTTCACGCGTACAGTTTCGGAGAAAATGTTAGGCGGGCTAAAGCCCGGACTCCCAACTCGAACCGCAAGCATCTAGCCTGCTTTCGGCGACCTTCCGGACCTTGGTCCGGTTTTCAGCTTTCCGTTTCCGGCTTTTCAGCTTTTCGCTAGAGGACTATGCCAAGTCGTCCTTCCGAACGGGTGATCCTGCTGATCTTAGCCGCGATCCAGTTCACGCACATCATGGACTTCATGGTCATGATGCCTCTCGCGCCGCAGTTGATGCGGGATTTAGACCTCGGGGCCGGCCAGTTCAGCGCCTTCGTGGCCGCCTACTCCATCGCGGCAGGCGTCGTGGGTCTGCTGAGTGCGCCCTTCATCGACCGCTTTGATCGTCGCACTCTCCTCCTCTACGTCTACGCCGGCTTTACCGTATCCACACTCCTCTGTGGATTGGCCCCAGATGCGCACACCTTGCTTATCGCGCGCGCCATCGGCGGCGCCTTTGGCGGAATCTCCGGCTCTCTCTGCCTAGCGATCGTCAGCGATGTCATTCCTCCCGAGCGTCGCGCAGGCGGTATTGGAATCGTCATGACAGCCTTCGCCGTGGCCGCCGCCATCGGAGTTCCGGTTGGCCTGCAACTGGCCCGCTCGTTTGGATGGCGGACACCGTTCACTTCTCTCGCTGTCATTGCGGCAGTGGTCTGGGTGATCATGTACAAAGTGATCCCACCCGTTCGCGGGCACTTGCAAAGCGGGTCCAATAAAGGCCAGGCTTTTCGTGAACTGCTGCGCGATCGTAATGCCGGGAGAGCGATTCTCTTTATGGCGGCGATGGTCTTGGGGCACTTTAGCATCATACCGCTTCTCTCGCCTCACTTGGTAGGAGACATCGCGTTGCCCGAGAAATACCTCTCTGTTGTCTACTTTATCGGTGGTGGACTCAGCGTGCTCACGGCGCCCCGCGTCGGTCGTCTGGCCGATCGCTACGGCCGTCAACGGGTCTTTACCTACATGGTCCTCATCGCGTCGGTTATCATTCTTCTGATCGCCAACGCCGGTCCGCTCCCGGTTTGGGCGACCCTCACTCTTGCTGGCTTCTTTTTNNGCAGTGGACGCTTTGTACCGGGCCAGGCCATCGTGACCCTGGCAGTGCCTTCGTCGCGCCGCGGCGCATTTTTGAGCCTGACCAGTTGCTCTCGCGACCTAGTCTCCGGGATCAGCTCCACCGTCGGCGGATGGATCGTCATCAAACAGCCCAACGGTCACCTCCTGCATTTTAACTGGCTGGGCTGGATCGCTGTCGCGGCCGGCCTCCTCAGTATTGTCCTCGCCCGCACTGTACGCGTCAACGACACCGGCACACCATCGCCCCTCGCACCGCCCTCTCCAGAGCCCAAATCCGCCGCGTAGCCGAACCTCCGCTGGAGGGACTTGCTCCGTCGAGCCTCGGCGACGCTCAGTCGGATCAGAGCGCCCGTACTTTACCCACCTGCACGTTGCGCCACCAGTCGCCTCTCCATCGCAGACCTCAATCAAGACCCGATGCAGCGGGTCTCTCCACGAGAGATGCTTCAACACCCCAGGATCCATCTCACCAGCCTAGCCCGGCGGCAACTCACCGCACACGCATCTTCTTTTCCTCCGCAAAAACATCTGAACGTTCGCACACTTCCCGCCAGAGCACCTGCCACGTTTTCCAATCATGCCCTCCAGAGTCGCGAAAAACCCGTTTATCGGGAATCAGCGGCGCGAACAAACGATGTCCGTCCGCATACCGATCCGCTTCCCCAAACGCCAGCCAGGTCGGCGGAAGCTGCGCGTGACGTTTTCCTAGGAAGCTCCACAGATCTCGCTCAAGGTCAGAATTCTTCGCCTCGCTAGATTCATTCTGACGCGCGGACGCCCACGCTTCCGGTCCTCCCGCAGCCGTGATCTCGGCGAACACCTTGTCCTTTCCGCCAAGAAACGGTGCCATCAAGACTAAAGCGTCGATCTCACCGGGCTGATCACGCTCATACAGCAACCCACCCAAACCTCCCAGCGAGATCCCCACCACCACGATGCGACGATACCCCCGCTGACGCGCCGGCGTGATCACGTCTTTTTTCAGCCGTTCGATCACAGATCGCGCCCGATAGTAGCCAAGATGCGCGTCCACCGAAATCCAATCGGCGCGCACACCCGCACGCGAAAGCTCTGCACTCAGCCCTTTTTGGACAAAGTCCTCCATGCGATCTCCCCGCCCTGGCAGAAAAACAATCAATGTCTCCGCACGCCCTTCGCCTCCTCTTGCATCCCGCGAGGCCAGCGTTGGAATCGGCTGGGTAGTCGCCCGAGGAAAATAAACGCACCCTACGAGCGCAGCCGCTACCGCTCCAAGAATGAAGGCGCGGACAATCCCGCGAAGACCTCGGCCTGGCCGCGCTCGAGTGATTGGGGGTTTCGAATTCATAATTNNTAAGGATTAAATCAACAAGCCCGGATCCGCCACGTCCGAGTTGATCACATGAACAAACCAGGAAATCGCCCCACAGGGCATCTCCGGATTCCCCTAGGGTCTTTGCCTCCCCCATTTCCGCGTTTCAGTTTTTCCGGATTTCCGCTTTCCGTTTCTCCATCTCACCCCAGCCTCCTTGCCTGTGAATACTCGCCACCGCTTCCCCGGTCTCCCATCTCCGCATCCGCTTTACTTCCTTTTCGTCGCCGCTGTCGCACTGGTCGCCCCACTCGCCCACGCTGCCGTCGGAGTCGGCGCAAAGCCCCTACCTGAGGCCGAGGTGCTCATTGACGGGACACGGGCTCTGCTGGACGAGAAGTGGACTTATTGGGAGGGACCTCGCTTTAGCTCTTCGTTGCCGATAAAATGGAAAATCGTCCCGGATCCTATTGACGGGGGGACCGTCGTGATGACGGATGACCCCGCGGCGGGCGGAGGCAAGTATGGTGCTGCGGATATCGTCACAAAAAAAGCCTATCGCGATTTCCGACTGCACGTAGAATTCATGGTCATGAACCCCGGTGGTAACAGCGGCGTGTACCTACAGAATCGCTACGAAATTCAAATCGTGGACGGCGACGCGACGATGCACGGCATGGGCGCAGTCATCAATGAAACGCCCTCACCGTACTTCCTCTACAAGGGCCTCCGGCAGTGGAATTCCTATGACATCGTTTTTCGCGCCGCCCGCTTCCAGGACGGCAAACGAGTCGAACCCGCCATGGTCACCATGTTCTTCAACGGCGTAAAGATTCACTCCAATCAGAAGATCAACCAAGTATGGGGTGGACCCAACTCAGGCCTCGATGGCGGAAATGACGGTGGCAAAGGCATTACAGACACCCCCGGTGGTCTTAAACTCCAATGCGAGGGCCATGACGTCCGCTATCGTAACGTCTGGATCAAAGAGCTCGACCTCGCTAAGCCCAACACGTCGTTTAAGGAGTAAAAGAAGACAGAAAGAAGAGCGGAAATGCTGAAAAGCTGAGATAGGGAAATGGGTGGCACCGAGCAATAACTCAAAGGGCACGGAACCCAGAGACCGACTTAGCCACCTTCCGATTTCCCAATCTCAGCGTTTCGAAATTTCCTTATTTCAGCTCTCAGCTCTCAGCTCTCAGCTTTCCGTTTTCCGCTTTCAGTTTTCTTCAGAACTCAAACTGCGCCGATAAGCGCGCGGTTCGTGGCAACTGAATACGTCCTACCGCCATACTTCCGTCGGGGTTTGACTGCACGGGAATGAGGGTGTCCTCGGCGAAGAGGTTACGGACATTGAGCTGAATTTTTAGCGCCACCTTATCCTGGAAGATCTTTCGCGAATAACTGAGGAACGCATCAAAGGTCCACTCCTCTGGACCATAGATTGGCCTCTGTGGATCGAAGGCGCGGTAGTTCGTCCCCGTGGCTGGCTCCGTGGTACGCGTTCCATCCACTTTAAAGGTCGAAACCCGATAACCGATCGCTGGGCGATCCTCCCAGCGTGCCGCACCACCGACGCCCCATCCGTTGAGCAGCCCACCCCGAAAATTATACTTGGCCACCGCATTCGCTCTCCACTCCCGCAATTCGGAGACCGTGCCTCCATCCTGAGCGCGGGCAAAGCTGATGGGACGAACAATGTTATTCTCAAACACATACTTCAACGTTCCACTGCCCGTCGGCACACCGACCGCACCGCTAGAAATCGCGATATTCGCGGCCGCATTGCTGCTCCACGCGGTCGCTAGAGTCGAACCATCTCGCAGCTTCGTGTTATAGACTAGATCATGCACCGCTTGCCCGGTGTTGTTGCGCACGGACTCCTGGCGCGCCACATTGAAGGTCAGGTGCCAACCGCGCGTCGGCCGGAGCTGGACTTCCAACTCCTCCCCTTCGGCTACGAAATCAATGGTATCCACAATTCCAGGATTAGTCGACGAGATGGTTCCGCCATCCACCCGCACCCGATAGAGATCCAACAACTCCTGCGGCGGCGGCACATAACCATCGGGAAAGCCGTCGCCGTCACTATCAGGATTGAAACCAGAACGCACCGAGTTGAATGATGCCAAATGCTGCGCGACAATCGAAGTCGCCGCCGCCGTCACCGCACTGTTTCGCTCATTCAGTTGGTTGGTCTTGTAAAACACCAACCGCACGGTGACACGATCGTCTAGTAGACCGACACTGACTCCATAGTCCTTCGTTTCACCTGACGGCGGCGCAATCTGGCGACCAAACACATTGATTGCGGTCGTATCTGGCGGACTGAAGTTTTCTGACTCTCCATAGAAAACGTTCACAGCCGACACCCCTGGAATCCGACGAGCCCAGTTTTGTGGCGATTTGGCGACCGCACTCCACGACATCAGGGTCTTGCCGAACTCCTGACGTGACGCCGACGTATCATCTAGATTATACCGGGAGTCGCTAACCAGCCGATAGTTCGCCCCGTTAGCTACCAATGGAGCGGCCACACGCTTCGTCTCCACTTCCTCACGACGCCAGCCGATCGTGCCGATCAGATGATTCTTTAGAAAATGGCTCTGAGTGGCAAACGCGTCCGAGCGAAGCACCCGTTGACTCTTGAAAGCATTGCCAGCAATCCCGTCCATTTGCTCTCCAGCAGCAACAAAGCTCACGGGTTCATAGCCCACCGGGGTCGTTGCCGCTCCTGCAGCCGTTGCGGGCGGGGTACGCACCAGGAAAACACCCTGTCCATTGAGCAAGTCGGCGATGTTATACCGATCCACCTGGATGTTCGCGATACCCACCGTGCGAGGATCACGCACATTAAATAGGCTCGAGCCGAGATAGTTCGCCGTGACCAGCGCACTGCCTTCGTCTGACTGACGATTAGGCGAAAGTCCGTTGTTCCAAGTGCTGGCCGCCGCAGCAAAACGCCCGCCTCGCTCATCTTGAAGATAGGTCTCCTTTTGATTCAATACCGAGAAAACATGTCGCCCGAGATAGCGGACGAAGCGATTGTCCGAGTCCTCCAGATCCAACTCGTAAAAGGCTTTGGTGCGAGTCGTCTCGATACTGGTCATGGAAGACGATGCCGTGCCATGTCCGCCCGTAAAGGGACGTCCGAAGTTGGGATTGACCGTGCCGTCCCAAAAACGCGTCGTGAGATCGATGGCGATCCACGGTGAACTGCGCGCCAACAAACTCCGCCGCGTGTCCGTAACCCGCTGATTATCAACCGCAAACTCAATGCCTGCCTTACCGTCCAACAGAAGCTGCTCAACTGCAAAATTGGTGGCGCGGAACCGCGTGTTTTCACGCTTGTTCACCCCGTCGAGCAGCAGGTTGTTGTAGTCAAAAATCGATGACGTGTTGATAGTATTGTCACGGTAAACCTCCGCGTCTGGAAAGAGTTGCCGAGCCAATGAGGCTGCGAACGAATTGGTCGAAAACGTCGCTCCGGTGGTGACTGTCCCCGTACTAGGCCAGTAGACGTTACTGGAGGCAAAGGGCCGCCCGAGTATCGTTTGGCCATTCACAGTTCCCAGTGGATCCCGAGCATAGGGCGAGTTGGGATCGGGAAAAATCGCCACCGGCGACCGCGTCATGCCTTTGGCCACCACCATGGCATTGACTTGATTCGCGCCCGCATAAGGCCCGTATCCATTCCACGTGGCTTTCGGCGTGATGCCCGCCTGTACGTACTCGGGGAAAATGGTGTCTTCAAACCAGCCCGACACTTGATCGACAGGAGGGAGCACCCGCGGGTTATTTCCCTCGATCCAGCCCCACTCTCCTTGTGCACGGAGGGTAGTACCGCTCAAGATTCCCCGCTCGAGTTGCTTGATGCGCGCCGCCACCGCTCCGTAGATACGCTGGTCGTGGTTAAAAGCCGGCTCTTGCTTGAATCGCCGATCATCATCCATCGCGCTGACCCGCACAGCCAATTGTTGCGGTACAATCACTTGATTCAGGTCGAGCGATCCGCGATGTGAGCCAAAATTATCGCCTACCACTTCTGTGATGTACCGCGAGCGAGCCAAATTCGCTTCATTCGTCGTCGAATTGATAATCCCCGCGGGGCAGCCAACGCCAAAGAGCATGGCATTCGCTCCGCGATTGATATCGATACGGCCTGAATTGTAGCTGTCCATGGGCACAATGCTGCGGAAAAAATTCCGCGCCTGCGTCGCCTCCGCCAACCCGCGCACCCGCGTATTGGTATTGTTGGTCAGCGCGAGCGCGTCAGGGTCGCT
>DKKJ01000358.1:337-10709 GCA_002455175.1 Opitutaceae bacterium UBA6669 | reverse complement strand
GGATACATTCCTCCAGATGGCAATGAGGGGAGCGAGCGCGACTAAACTCAAAATCACCCAGAAGCCAATCACCCAGGCATCGGTCACCAAAAACTCGCGACCGACCAATCGAGTATAGGCGCCTAACATACGCTCCGAAAACATGAGAAGACCGGAAACCAGCAGGACCCCGACGGTCACTTGCACNNCCTGCAGGCGCTCGATCCACGCATGATAGTGCCCCATCCAGTCGTTTAACCAAGAAGGCACCTGTCGCACCATTCCGTCGGCAAGACGTCCGGAATAATGAGTCAACCAGGGCGCAGCTAAAGAGGTCAGCAGCGCCACTCCGCTTGCCAGAGGAAAGAACGAGGGCGGTAAGTATAACGCCGTTACGCCCACCTGGGCGATAATGAACGAAAACTCACCCAACGGGGTCACCGTCATCCCTACACGCAAGGCGTCCTTCAGCGAGGTTCCTACTAACGTCAGTCCGACACCGACTCCCACCGTGCGCGCCACCAGCACAAACGCAGTGCNNAGACCTGCATTCCGATCGCGACGAAAAAGACCGCGCCAAACACCTCGCGCAAACCTTCGAATTTCCGCTCTACCTGGTGCCGATGGGGTGTTTCTGCCACGATCGAACCCAGGAGAAACGCTCCCAGGGCAAAGGAATAGCCAGCGTACCGCGCCACGATCGCCAAAGCGAATAAGAGCGCCGCCAAACTCACGGTTTGAAGCTCTTCACCCACCACCGTCGTCATGCGCCGCAATAGCCAAGGCACGAGAAGGAGTCCCAGAATTCCCGCGAGCACGATAAACGCACTAAATTNNAAAGATCGCCACCACCCCCTCAAGAAGGGTTACAGCGAGCGCGAGCTGCCCCACTCGCTCATGAGTCAGCCCACGTTCCTGCAGAACCTTCGAAATCACCGTGGACGATGAAATCATGAGCATCATCGCAAAGAACATGATCTCCATCCCTTCCAACCCCAGCGATGCGCCCAGCAACCGCGCCAAGTAGTACACCAACAGGCTGCCACCGAGCACTGCGGCAAAAATGCCCACCCCCATACGCCGCAGCTTCCGCACACTCAGCCGCAACCCAATCGCAAACATCACCATCACTAAGCCCACTTGCGCAAAAGCTTGGATTCGGCCCTGATCCTGAATCGCGGCCTGCGTCGGCGTACTGGGCCCCACCACGATTCCCGCAATCAGATAGCCAAAGACCACCGGAACACGGAGGCGCTGACAGATCCACCCAGCAGCCGCAGCGACGCCCAGCACCAGGGCGAGATCCCGTAGAAACTCAATGCCGATCATGGCTCACTGGAATGGGTTAGAACGGTCCAAGGCAGGCTTATTCGTGAAACGTGTCCGTGTTGTCGGTCAAGTCCCACCTCTCGGTGTTCCTCACAAGATAGAGATTCCGTAAACATCATGTGATCCGAGCTACAGCCTAAGCGTCACGTGCCGAAATAGGGCTTCGGTTCCTGTATCAGGGATGCCGGCTGCGAATCATGAAAGCCCTGATTTTACTTTTTTTCCTCCTCTGCTCCGCCGGCTATGCCCAGCACGATCTGATCACGATCGCATACAATGGGCGCTATGAGTACTATTGGGTGCTCTACCGGTCTGCTGACGGTCGCCACACCAAGATCACGAATTATCACTCGGCGATCAGCTTCTACGTGGACACCAACTTCCTCAACCGAATCACGGTGAGCACACCCTCCACCCTCCAGTCCGCCCCTTTCCAGTATCGGGTGATCCGTCGCACGCTTCGTTGAGCCAGACTCAACGGAGTGAGCCCCGGCTAACCGTGTGGTGATGGGTTGACGACCGAGGCTGCCTCAGACGGTCACCGCTCCACGAACTTCTGAAACTCGGAATGAACAGGTGGACTCTGGCGTAGACGCTTCTCTCGCCTCCTGGGATCGCGCGTTGCACTCAACGTCAGCTCCTCCATGTCAACACGTCGTGCGTGCGAACACGAGCCCGGTCACGAGAGAGCGTGGACCCTCCCATGTCCTTTTACCGAGCAGCGATCTTCTGAGACCGCCTCTAGGCTGCTCCTCCAAAAGCTTTTTCCCCGTTGGCCTACGGTACCAGGTAGAAAAATCCGTCCTCAGCTGCGATCAGCAGGCGGCGCTTTCCATCACCTTTTAGATCGATCGCCGTAGGCTTCGTAGCGTGCCCCGCCAGAACGTGCGGATGCACGGGTCCTTTGTCTGCAAAGACCCAATGACCAGCGGCGTTTTTACCGCTTCCTTTGAAAAAGTTCACGTTAGGAGCGCTGTTCAACATAAGGTCCAACGTGCCATCACCGTCCCAATCGAAGAAACAAAACGTCCTCCGACCGGCTCGACCGATCTCCCCGTTGTTCAACCGCAAGAGTCCGGACTCTTTGTTCTGCGCGATGCCATTGCTGTTGAACTCGCTGGACTCCAAACTCCAAAACACACGTTTTCCGGGCAGCAGTTCGAGTTGACCCGACGCCGAGCGACGACGTTCGAAAAGTGCTAGGTATCCTTCAGCGTCCGACATCACCAAATCGTTGAGGCCATCCCCATTCCAATCGATCACCTGAGGGCTGGAGCGCCATTGGGTGACCAACTCCTGACCTTGCGCTTTCCACCAATTCCAAGCCGGTCCAGGCGCGGAGAAACCAGCGGCGATTTCCACGGGTTGGCCCGCAGCTAAACGAGGCGCCGTTCGTGTGCCTACATTTCGATACCAAATGATTTTGCCCCAAATACCGTTCGTAATGATGTCGGGCAATCCATCGTGATCCCAATCAGCCACGCTGAGGATTGAATAGCCCCACTTAGCTTCGGCTGGTCCTTGGATTGATCCATTCGGCCCCGCCTGTTCACGAATTAACTTACCTCCCGCGCTCAGGTACCGAGGAGCAGCCCACTGTACCGGGTCGCCACCCAAATTTTCAATCCAAGCGACGTAACCAGCTGNNGATGATATCGTCGTCTCCATCTCCATCCCAATCGTACGCGTAAGGAGTAGCCAACGCACCAAATTTGACGTCGTCCGCGAACTGGCGGAAATAACGGGGCGGCAAAAACTGCGGCATGCCCTGGATCGTTTTCCCGGTGTTTTCGATGAAGGCCACCCGGCCATCCTCATCCCCCACCACGAGATCGAGGTCGCCATCACCATCGAAATCCACCGCGGTCGGAGTGATCATGCATAGATCCATTTTGATCGGAAGTCCCGCACTGCTGAGTTCGCGACCCGCGGCGTAAACCGGCGAGGTCCGGGTACCGATATTCTCGAAGTAGGTAAACCCGTCGCGAAACTCACCGCAGAGGAGATCGATATCGCCATCCCCATCAAAATCACCCCAGCTGGGAGAGGGCATGCCGTAGGTATCCACGGGCTTTCCACCCGCCATCACTTTCACTGGCGCGGCGTAGCGGGGCTTTTNNGCGGACGTCCCTTCATTTCTTAAAAGGTAAACATAACCGCGAAGGGGTCCCCGGGTCCATTCCCCACGCGCATTAAACGCATCAACACCGCCATTCAGCGGTCCGAAATCTCCCCAAAAATCGATGCCTACCGTGAGGTCCAACGCGCCATCACCATCGAAATCGACAAACTTCCATTGATTNNCTTGCTCTGGTACGGGCAGCCCCCGCGGCTGCTCAAATTGCCGCGTAGTGAAGTCAGGGTGGAAATTCGCGCGGAATCGATAAAAGTCTCCCGTCTTCTGCGAAGCCGTGGAGGTGATATACGGCTTTCCATCGACATACGAAACGCCGCTCGAAGGCGCCGATTTCCCAATCCGTACGGCTGCTTTGAATACCGGTAGTTTGAGTTGTGGATCCACCTGGCCGGAGTTCTCGAAAAACCAGGTGCCATTGTAAGGCTTGTCGGTGCAAACGACGACCAGATCCATGAGTCCATCGCCATTATAATCCATCGGCAACGGCCACGCCCACAAACCTACCCCCAAATCCACCAGCATTCCCGGCTGGTGATACTTCAACCGGGGCATCGCGTCAGCTCCAACCAGCGAACGAGTGAGCAGCGTGAGGGTCAGCAGACTTCCAGCGGCAAGTTTTCCAAGGGTAGATTTCATAGCAGAGAGAGGAAACGAAAGAGAGAGAACACGGCCGCCACGTCAGCGAAGCGGCTTCATCCCCAGTGAGCCTAAGAATGAGGGTAGTTTTGCTAAAACGTTTTATTTTCAGACCTGAGGCGGCACTGTCAAACTCGAATCGAGCGTCACAGTGCTACCGAGAGCGCGGGCCTAGGTGGAGATCCCCAGCAGCCCACGCGTCAATTGAAAGTGGGTTAGCCCTTGAGCCGTGGCGGCGGGAACATAAGTCCGGCTCGCCACTTGCGCGATACGGGCTCCGAGTGTTTCTCGATCCTGCTCCCACACTCCGGTCAGGGATCCGTCGATACTTTCGTTTCTCGCCAGCCCCGCCTCCGACGACGGCGCAAATTGCAGCACGGGAAGAAGAGGATGCCCTTCGCGCGGATGGGTGCTGACCGCTCCCACAATGAGATGCGCACCGCAGGCGCCCAACCCCGCTAGGTTTTCCGCCCAATCCGTAGTTTCTGTGGAAACCACATGAAGTCCCCGAAGAGTCGTGGGCTGGCCATAAGCAAGGCTCGATCGGAATGGCTTTTCACCGAAGACCTGACGCAAGCGAGTATTCTCCGCAAGCAGCGGATCCGAATCTGCGATGAACACCGTGCCACCCGCGGCAACCACCATGAGCGCCATGGTCGCCATACTATCGCTCACCGACGGGCTGAGCCCACGGACGCTCTGCAGACCGATCGCTAGCTGCCCCATACCGCCTGCCTGCGTGGCAGGAGTCTGCATCGACTGAAGTCGCTGGTCGAACCACGCTTCAATCCGGCCGATGGCCTTTTCGATCCCACCGTCCAATTGTACACTGGCCCAGCCGAGANNCGAAACGATTCAGCGGAATTGAGGCCGCTTCAAATTGGCGGCGCATGACATCATTAGGAACTTTCTCACACCCGTGCTCAAGTAGGAGCGCGGCCGCTACATTGGGATGGGTGGCATAACCACGAAACGTGCGGTGGAGCAGTTTGTGCATCGTTTCTCCCCCGAATCCACAGCCCTCGGTATGGACCAGCGCAACAAATCGCGAGATCTCCTGATCTCGGCCTGCGTTCCGACTATTCAGTTTCTCAGCTGCAAGCCGCGCAATCTGCGTCGCACATAGACTTGTGGGAAGGACCAGTCCAAGGCGATCCGTGGCCCAAGTGGTTCCTCCTGCCAACGGGTAGCCCTGAAATACAATGTCCCAGGTTGCGAGCGAGGCCTGTCGNNATCCGACGCAATGAGCAAGGGCTGTCCGTCGGGAGCAGTCCGCGCGCGCAGGCGCGGAAGTTGGGAGCGATCCGTCTGTCGCCAATTCCGCCAGAGAGAAACCTGGGAGTGCCCCGCGTGCTCGCCTTGAGTGCGTCGGCCCGAAGCCGTTTGGATCACCAGCTCAAAGGTTTCCGCGGTGAGAGACTCCATGCTTTCACCATCAAGATAACGCCCAGCGTTCACGTCCATCTCGTGAATGAGCAACTGGTGGCGCCGCGTGGTGGTGGTGATCTTCAACGTCGGCACAAACGGGAAATTAGTGATGGAGCCATTACCCGTCACGAAGAGGAAGAGATTGCAGCCCGACGCCACTTGACCGGCGATGC
Organism: Opitutaceae bacterium UBA6669; assembly: GCA_002455175.1. Lineage (GTDB taxonomy): Bacteria > Verrucomicrobiota > Verrucomicrobiia > Opitutales > Opitutaceae > UBA6669. The sequence continues at coordinate 5,027 of DKKJ01000358.1, read as the reverse complement.
CCTCGAGGTCATTGCCGGGACTATTCATGAAATAGATNNGTTCATCGCCTCTCCGTAATCAATGACCCAATCCACGCGCGTCCGCGGGTCTTTTTTACGTGCGGCGCCCAGCGATTTGAGCACGATATTATAAAGCCCCCGGAGCTTGTTTCCGGCGGAGGGATTCGCTTCCGGGGTCAGATCGTGCCAAGAAAGCCGTTCATTAAAGCGCTCAATCGTTCCGAGAAGCGCTCGCGCAGTCGAGAGGTCACGCACGTTGCGCAACATATAGCTCTCCGCGCCCACCAACTCATCCGTCTCGCACAACCCTCCGGCTCCGCCGTGGCGAATCAGCTCATGGACGACAGATCCAGCGAGTGGATTACCGGATACACCAGAAAACGCATCCGACCCCCCACACTGCAGCGCGATCTTCAGTCCAGACAAAGGTTCAGGCGTACGCTGAAGCGACGCAACCGCCGGCAGAACCTCACGCACCCAGGCCTCGCCAGCGGCAAGCTCCGTACTTAAAGTCCCCTGAAGTGTCTGGAAGCGGTGGATCACCTGATCGAGCTGAGGTCCTTCCCCGCGCAGGAAGGTCTCCAACATGCGATTGGTGACCGGCTCTACTCCGTAGTCGAGCGCGAGGACCGCACCTACATTGGGGTGGATCATGAACCCGGAAAGGGCCCGAAGGATTTCCTTGAGATTATTCGGTTGGTCCGGCCCACCGCCTTCGGTGTGAGAAATTGCCACGATGCCATCCAGGGTGGGATAAAGTCGCGTCAGTGGTTGCAGTCGCTTGGCCAACTCGCGGGCCACACTTGCGGTACGGGACGTGGTGCCGAGAATCACGATCATATTACGCGTGCCGACTCCACGCGTTCCTCCACGTCGGTAGCCCAAAAAGGTGCGTGGATTTTGTACCCGCTCCACAGGTGGAGCCGGCTGGAATTGATTTTCCTCTAGTTCAAACGGCTTAATGTCGTCCTCAAAATTAGCTTCCGCCGGCAGGCTCAGCTGCAGATCGCGCACTTTCATCGCGTCGAGCATCGAGCGGTTGGACACATAGTCGCCCGGCGCGATGGGTCGGGTCGCAANNTTCCGCAATCGCCCGACAGGCGAAACGATGACCTTCCAGGACCGTATGAGAGCAGATCCAGGATCGCCCCTCATGTTCTAAGGTCGTCCCTGCCTCAATGCGTGAGATGGCAATCGCGACATTATCCGTGGGGGCCGCCAGTCGAGCGACCGTATGAAAGTGAGCCGTGTTCGGGGTCAAGATTTCAACCTACACCACTCTCCGCCCGAGTGTCCAGCGGCGTGTCTTACCTCGCCGTTGATCGTTCTGAATCCCCACGCAATTGGGCGATAAGATCACGGTAAAATAATAAAATCCTAAATACCAACAGGTAAAGTAGGTTCCTACCGTACTCTTTCTCATTCCGCGAGAAGGGCGCTCCTGAACCAGCGAGGTCAGAAGACAACGCTTCAGGCATCAGGATGAAGGTGATCTCGACTTCGCGTGGGGAGCTCCTGTTACTCGCTGCGTTTACGTTCTTCCCCATGAAAATGACCCCCGACTTCCGCAATCGTGTGCTCGCTGGCGAATTCCTCGCTGGAACCTTCCTCAATCTTGGCTCCTCGCTCACCGCGGAAATGGCGGGATTGGCCGGTTTCGACTGGCTCATGCTCGACTACGAACATGGCGCTGGGAGCGAAATGACGTTGCTCCACCAGTTACAAGCCGTGGCCGCAACCCCGGCGATGGGGGTCGTGCGGATCTCGGCGAATGAGCCACCTCGCTTCAAACGAGTTCTAGATGCAGGCGCCCATGGCGTGATGATTCCTTATGTCAGCTCCGCAGCTGAAATGAAAGCCGCCATCGCCGCCTTGCGCTATCCGCCTCATGGACAACGGGGCGTCGCCAAACTGAATCGGGCGGCAGCGTTTGGTTCTGATTTCGATGCTTACTTCGCCCGTTCCCACGAGTGCATCGTCAGCATGCCCCAGATCGAAACGCTAGAGGGTGTTCAAGCGGTAGATGAGATCGCAGCGGTGGACGGTGCCGACGTCCTTTTTGTCGGTCCACTCGACCTCACGTCGAACATGGGCATCAGCGGAAATTACAGTCACCCCGATTTTATTGCGATTCTCAAGAAAGTCGCCGCTTCCGCTCGTCGCGCCGGAAAGGCCGCCGGCATTCTTGCGCTCGATCCCAGTCATGTCGGACCTTGGCGTGAGATGGGCTACTCGGTCATGGCACTCGGCTCTGACGGCGGCGGCGTCAATGCCAGCCTCCGCGCCAACGCTGCCCTCTTAAAACGCTCTGGTTAAAGCGGGCGCGCTCAACTACGCCTGAGCTCGTTTACGCTCGACGGCGGTCGACGCACGCAGGTGTTCCTCGAAGGCAAGCTCCACGCGCTCTTCAGGCTTCGCGGATTGCCGGAGGCGCCGCATGAGGAGACGAGCGGTCGTACGACCCAACTCGCGGTGGGAGATCCCTACGCAAGAGAGAGCCGGACTGAAAAACCGTGAGATATCGTAATCACCGACACCAATCACGGCAATGTCTTCTGGAATCCGCAGACCCATCTGTTTAATGGAATGGTAAGCTCCTAACGCCTCACCATCGGTAACCGTATACAAGCCGTCGATGGGACCGCCTCCTTTGAGAGCGGCGTGCATAGCGGTCGCCGCCGCTTCCTCAGAAAGCTGCGGAGCCACAATCTCGCGCGGGGTTTGACCAGTGAGACGCACACTCGCGCGCACAAAATCATCCACACGAGTACGCGTAATCTGTGTCAGCGGGCTCCCATGAAGCACCGCCAACCGGCGCCGGTTCATATGTACGAGAATCTCCGCCGCTCTCGCCCCACTTCCCGGACGCTCGACTACGCCTGAATAACCGGGAATCCGCCGATTCACGACCACCGACGGATACGGCAACCGAGTTCTCGCCAAAAAAGCATCATCGTCAGTCGTCGTATTGGTAAAAATCGCTGCGTTGAAGTGGTCGCCCTCCAGCAAGCCGGGCAACGCGTGAAGCCGTCCTGCCGCAAACATCTCGATAAGGAGCATGTAAGACGTCTGGCTTTCTCCATTCTCCAACGTGGGTTCTGAAACCTCTCTCAGACCCGAGACAAAGTGATTTACCAGAGAGAGCGGCGCCTCGTAACTGGTGATCAAGGCGAGCACCACGGTTTGTTTGGCGGCTGCGCCCGTCCGCAGTCGGCGCGCGCCGATATTGGGNNCCGTCTCCTCCGAAATCCGCCGTTCTAAGTGCCGGTTATTCAGAACCGAAGAAACCGCTCCAATGGAAACGCCTGCCGCTTCCGCGATACTTTTGACCGTGACTTGCCCCGGGGGCGTGGAGGGAGAAGAGAAGGAAGAGCGGGACTTACGAGGCATGTGACAACGCAGACGTCACTTCTTTGTCACGCTCACTTCCACGGGGCGAGCAGCAAACGTCAGGAATTTGCTCCCGCTGATTTCGCCAAAATGTGAAAATTCGCCATCGAAATCCCGCTCAGCATCGCACCGATGATGCCAAGAAACCCCTGGTCAGTGCCACAGAGGTAGAGATTGGTAAAGGGTGTTCGTCCGGTNNCCGTGAATTTCTTTACCGTGCGCGGCGTGAACATATCCGTCGTTACGGTAATGTCAGCCAATGACTCCACTTTGGGAGACGGGATAAAGCGGAGCGCGCTGGTTTGCATGCGGCGGAACCAAGAGTCCTTTTCTGCACGGTAACGCGCCTCATCGAACGCGGCCCACGAATCGAAATTTGCGAGGCATGTTACGCGCAAGAGGCCCTCGGGAAGCTCCTTACTGGCAGGGTAAAAAAAGTTATTCGGGAAACAAATGACTCCGCTGCGAACGTCGACAGGCTCCTCAGGACGACGGTACTCAAAGCGCAGGGAGTCATTGAAAAATACGATGGTGTCATCGCCCCACCCCAGCGCTGCTGGTTGGCGGTTGAGGACCGTGATGGTTTCGACGAAGGAAAGTCGACCATCTCTCGGCTCACGCGTCGGTGTGGGCGTCGTAGGCTCGTCGGACAGAAGTAAGGCTTCGGTTTCAAAGAGTCCTGCCGAGCTCATGACATGATCCGCAGTGATCTCCTCACCTGTATCCAAAATCACCGTGGTGACCCGCTCACCTTGTGTCACCAGCCGACGAACCCCACATTTCATCCGTCGCTCGCCACCCGCCTCCCGATATTTTTCCTGGAGCACGCGCAGGATGACGCGGACGCCCTCCAAAGGTCGCGCGAAGCCTTCGAGGAAGAGCGCCTTAAACATGATCACAAATTGCCCGAACTCCATATCACCGGGCTGCGCACTTCCGTAGTACATCAAGGGGCAGAAAATCATGTCTTCTAACACGGGATCGCGCAGGTAACTACGGACCACCTCCCGCGCTGATCGAGGCGCGATATCGAGGGAGACATCGTCGTAAGTCTTGACGTGTTCCACCAGACGCCGAAACCCGTCGATTTCCGTNNGCTCCAATACCGAAAAGTCATTTGTGAAACGCAGACCTGCCGCAGGTCCACCCGCAAACACGACGCGCGACTGCTTTTGCTCGCTCAAGGCAAACTCATCGCGATCAATTCGAAGCTGGCGGAGTAATTTTCCCAGCGGAGTCCCCTTGATACCAGGTCGAACGAAATTAGTCAGCGCATGTAGACCGACATCATACTTGCGGC
>DKKJ01000358.1:0-276 GCA_002455175.1 Opitutaceae bacterium UBA6669 | reverse complement strand
TCGCCTGCGCAAGAGCGCGTTCCAATGCAATACCTCAGCCTTTGGAGGCGAGGGCGTTAAACTTCGGCGTGAGGTAGTCTCCACAGCTGTCCAACGTCGCCAGGTAGGGATAATCCTTTTCCGGGACCTCGATTCCGTGTCGCTTCCGCAACTCCATGACGATGTCGAGAAAATCCATGGAATCCAGTTGCATCTGGTCACGCAGACGGACGTCCGACTTGAGGCTCGAAAGATCCTCGTCTGGCGCGATGTCAGCGATGATGTCGAGCACCACCT
>DKKJ01000350.1:2137-16256 GCA_002455175.1 Opitutaceae bacterium UBA6669 | reverse complement strand
GGCGAGTGGTTCATGGAAAACGGCATGGATGCGCTCATCGTTTACGATGACCTTTCCAAGCACGCCGTCGCCTACCGCCAGATCTCGCTGATTCTGAAGCGTCCTTCAGGTCGTGAAGCGTATCCAGGCGATGTGTTCTATCTCCATTCCCGTCTGCTCGAGCGCGCTGCGCGTCTCGACGGCAAAGGCTCACTGACGGCGTTGCCGATCATTGAGACCCTCGCAGGCGACGTTTCGGCGTATATTCCCACTAACGTGATTTCGATCACGGACGGTCAGATTTTCTTGGAAACCGATTTGTTCAACCAAGGGATCCGTCCCGCAGTTTCCGTTGGTCTCTCGGTTTCTCGCGTGGGTTCCGCCGCGCAAATCAAGGCGACCAAACAGGTCGGTGGTAAACTCAAGGGCGAACTCGCTCAGTTCCGTGAACTAGCTGCCTTCGCTCAATTCGGCTCCGATCTGGACGCCAAGACAAAGTCCCAACTCGACCGCGGTAGCCGCATCGTTGAGCTGTTTAAGCAACCCGCGTTCAACCCGGTTCCGATCGAACAGCAAGTCGTGACCCTCTGGGCGATCCAAAAGGGCTACTATGACAGCCTCGATCTCAAGAAGGTGACGACTGCCGGTGCTGCGATTCGCGAGTTCTTCGCGACGCGCAAGGACGCTCTTCTGACCGAAATCCGCACCAAAGCTGCCCTCGACAAAGATCTCGAAGCCAAGATCAAGACCGCCATGGACGAGTGGAAGAGCTCGTACAGCGCCTAACACTTAGCGGAATCGTTTCACTCGTTTTCCGAGCCTGTAAGTCACCACTGACATGCCCTCCACTCGCGACATCCGGCGCCGCATCAAGTCCGTCAAAAACACCCGCCAAATCACTCGGGCGATGGAGTTGGTGGCAGCGTCTAAGATGAAGAAGGCGCAGCAGGCGGCCCTGGCGGGCCGGCCTTACGCCCAACTCATGGCGAGCATGGNNCCGCGCTCGCTCCCCGGGTGGACGAGTCCCAGCATCCGTTTCTGGCCAAGCGTGAGGTCAAGACCCGTGGGATCCTCCTGATTTCAACGGATAAAGGTCTGTGCGGTCCGTTGAACGCCAATCTCTTCAAGTTGGTTTCGGAGGTCAAAACTCCGGCCAAGTACGTCGCCATCGGTAAAAAGGGTGCGCAGTTCCTCGCTCGTACGAAGCGTGATTTGGTGGCTGATTTTATCGTCAGTGATCGCGCCGCGTTCCACGAAGTCAAAGCAGCTTCGGAGTATATGGTGAAGCTGTTCCTTGAGGGAACGGTGGACACCGTGGAGGTGATCTATGCTCGCTTCAAGAATACCTTGGTGCAGGAGCCCATGGTCAGGCCGATCCTCCCATTAAATAATCTTCGGCAGTTCATCGAGACGCTACAATCTCATGCCGGCGCCGTGGCTAGTGAGTTCAACGACACGCGTGACATGCTTTTCGAGCCAAGTGCGCAGGCGGTGCTCGAAGCGCTTTTGCCCTTCTACGTTAACCGTCACGTCTACCAGTTGGTGCTTTCTGCCAAGGCCTCCGAGCAAAGCGCGCGGATGGTGGCCATGAAGACTGCTAAGGATAACGCATCCAAGCTTCTCGGTGACCTCACCCTTGAATACAACAAAGCGCGGCAAGCCGCGATCACTCAGGAAATCCTGGAAATCGCCGCAGCCTCCTTCGCGGCCTAATCGGCTCAACCCTTTACACTCGTCTCTCCCATTCGCCCTATGAATACCGGCAAGATCGTCCAAGTCATCGGCCCCGTCGTCGACGTGCAGTTCGCCGAGAACAGCATTCCGCCCATCTATCAGGCGCTGACCGTCGAATTCACGGTGTCTGGCCGGAAGGAAACCCTCACCCTCGAGGCGCAACAGCATCTGGGTGAAGGCGTGGCACGTGCGATCGCCATGTCCTCCTCGGAAGGCCTCTAGCGCGGTATGTCCGTAGTGGATACTGGAGCCCCGATCACGGTTCCCGTGGGCAACGGCGTTCTCGGGCGCATCTTCGACGTCACCGGTACGCCGGTGGACGGCCGTGGACCGGTTCCCTTCGAAAAGCGTTATCCCATTCACCGGGCCGCTCCCTCCATCGCCGATCAGGACACTAAGAGCCAGATTCTTGAGACCGGGATCAAGGTCATCGATTTGATTTGTCCCTTCATGAAGGGGGGTAAGGCCGGTGCCTTCGGTGGTGCAGGCGTGGGTAAGACCGTCGTCATTCTCGAGCTGATCAACAACATTGCCAAGGCTCACGGGGGCTACTCGGTGTTTGCCGGGGTGGGCGAGCGTTCTCGCGAAGGGAATGACCTTTACCATGAAATGTCGGAAGCCGGGGTCATTGATCAAAAGGATCTCAGCAAGTCCAAGGTGGCACTGGTCTACGGCCAAATGAATGAGCCGCCCGGTGCACGTATGCGCGTCGCTCTTTCGGCGCTCGCAATGACCGAGTATTTCCGCGATGAAAAGAACCAGGACGTGCTCCTGTTCATCGATAATATTTTCCGTTTCTCGCAAGCGGGTTCTGAAGTGTCCGCTTTGCTGGGTCGCTCTCCTTCGGCCGTGGGTTATCAACCCACGCTCTCGAACGAGATGGGCCTCCTGCAGGAGCGCATCACCTCGACGAAGAAGGGCTCGATCACGTCCGTGCAAGCGGTGTACGTCCCCGCGGACGATTTGACCGATCCAGCTCCTGCCAACACCTTCGCTCACTTGGACTCCACAATCGTGTTGGAGCGCTCCATCGCTGAGTTGGGCATTTATCCTGCGGTGGATCCTCTTGCTTCGGTTTCGAAGGCTTTGGAGCCTGCCGTGGTGGGTGACGAGCACTACAAGGTGGCTCGTGAAGTTCAGCGCGTCCTCCAGCGCTACAAGGATCTCCAAGACATCATTGCGATTCTGGGTCTCGACGAGCTTTCGCCGGACGACAAGATCACGGTTTACCGCGCTCGTAAGCTACAACGTTTCCTTTCTCAGCCGTTTGCGGTGGCCGAAGTTTTCACCGGAACGCCTGGAAAATACGTCCCGGTCAAGGAGACCGTTCGTGGCTTCAAGATGATCTTGGATGGCCAGCTCGATGATGTCCCAGAAGGTGACTTCTACATGAAGGGTGGCATCGAAGAGGTCATCGCTGCCGCGAAGAAGTAATCCCTCTCAGTCCGTAGTCGTCCGCTTTTCCTATTCTCCATGGCTCTGATCCTCGAAATCGTTACGCCGGAAGCCCGTGTTTATGCCGACACGATTGAGACGGTCGTGATACCGACCGTCGAGGGGGAGATTGGAATCCTTCCCGGTCACATTCCTCTGCTTGCTCAAGTGGAGGCAGGGGAGTTGCGGGTGGCGAAAAATGGCCGCACGGAACACCTCGCTGTGGGTAATGGGTTCGTTGAGGTCCATGGTGATCGCGTATCGGTGTTGGCTGAGAGTGCCATCACGGAAGAGAAGATCGACATCGGTGTGGTGGAAGAAGCGCGTAAGCGGGCTGAAGCTGCACTGAAGGAAAAGCAGGATATGGATCCGGGCGAAGTCGAACGATTGGAAGGCGTGGTTCGCTTTGCGGTTGCTCAACTTGCCCTGAAATCGCGGCGTCGCGGATGAGGATTTGGTAGAGGTAGTTNNACGCTGCTGCCTCTGTCTTGTCCCTCGGCCTACTCGCCGCTGATCCTGCAAAGCCAGCTGCGGCCGGCAAAAAAGGCGGATGCTGCGTGAAAGCTGAAAAAGAAGGCAAAGCCTGCTCCCATCCTTGCTGCGTGGAAGCCGCTAAGGCCCACAAAAACTGCGAGAAATGCGGCGGCACCAATCCGTCTGCCTAAGCTTTTTCTGGTTTCTTTCCCAAGCCGCAATGCTATGGCATTGCGGCTTTTTTATTTGGGGGGAACTCCTAATGAGCTTTCCCAGTTGAGCATGCTGCGGGAGGCATAATGCGCGAATCCGTGCGCTTACGCCGTGCACGCTGCATGCAGGCAAAGGTTTTGTTTGTAGCTAACTGGTTTTATATAAGCTAATTAGCTCAGTTGGCATAATTGAGGCGGCTAAGTCGTCCGTGGATCTTCCACTCCGGGAGATCTTCTGATCGTTCCAACCTTAATCCCTCTATTATGAAAACCGATAACGAAAAGACGATTAACATCCTTAACGACCTGATTGAAGTATGCCGGGATGGACAGCAGGGCTTCAAGAGCGCTGCTGACGATGCCAAGGACGCGGCATTGAAGCGTCAGCTCGCCGACTTCTCTCTCCAGCGTAGTCGTTACATCACTGAGCTCCAGCAGCAGGTTCGTCTTCTCGGGGGTGATCCCGATAAGCGGGGAAGCGCCANNCCCCATGCCGTTCTCGCTGAATGCGAACGGGGAGAAGACTCCGCCGTAAAGAACTACCGCGAAGCTCTGGCTAAGACCGAATTGGACAGCTCAAGCCGCACGTTGGTGCAGAAGCAGTTTGCGGGGATCCAGCAGGCGCATGATACCGTCAAAGCGTTGCGTGATAGCCCCGTCTACGCCCAGTCGTAATTCACCACGATGGTTACGGCCTCAGAGGCCAACCAAGTCGCAAAAGGCGTCGCAATCGCGGCGCCTTTTGTGATTTTATTCACTGTCAACGAAAGGAACGAGGGAGTGCGTTGCGCGTAAACGCGTTCGCCAATGTAAAGCGGGCTAAAATCGAAAACGAAAGAAAGCCTGTCGATGAGAGGGTCGTTCCGAAGGCGTGTCCGATTCTCCGTCGAAGCCTTGAAGTTATCAGTAAAGCGCTTTTCCAGCTTGGTTGCTCCGCTTTCGTAGTGACTGCGGCGCCGATTATAATCCTCGATCGGATGATTTCCCACCGCTNNAATGCTTTCGATCCAGGAGCCGAGCGATCCGCATCTCGAAGACGACCCCATTGCTTCCGAGGTAGGCTACTTCACCCTGGAATCGTTCAGGATCGGTTTCGATCACCGGGAATTGCGGACCTGCCGCTGACCACCAACGGGTTAGCGCATCTTGGACCTCCTGATCCAACGTACCGAAGACGAGCCAAAAAACTTGGCTCATCTCTTCGGGTGTCGGAGGCGATGCTTGGGGGGACATTTAAAGTTTTTTCGGTCTCACAGCCTGCCCGCTCAAGGAAAAACTGCGCGCCGCCGATGTTCGAATTCAGGCAGTGTCGACAAGATTACGCAAGCCTGCAAAACGGGCGCGAAATTACGTATTCACTTCTGATCCNNGTATCTTTGCTGATACTCGACTAAGAAAATTCCCTGATGCCAGCCATGCTCGTGAGTGGTGAATGGCCGTCCGAAGCAGAGGACGAAGACTAGTCGATCTCTTCATTGTATTAAAAGTATAACTACGAAGTGTGGCCTGCAGGCTCAGGACGAGTTGCGATTGCCTGTAATGATGGTTGGAGCGACTTCCTGTTGAACGCTGTGGACATTTTAGCTTTGGGTGCTGGTGCGGTTCAGTTTTTGCTGACTCAACCTTATCTGATTTTCTTTCTGCTCTCGTTTCCGCCGTGAATATCCTGTCCATCCAATCTCATGTTGCCTACGGCCACGTCGGTAATGCTTCGGCGGTTTTCCCCATGCAGCGATTGGGTCACGAGGTATGGCCCATACATACGGTCCAGTTTTCCAACCACACGGGATACGGCGCCTGGAAGGGTCGAGTGTTCGATGGCGGCATGATCGAAGAATGTGTGGATGGAATCGCCGCTCGGGGTGTTTTGGGGACGTGTGATGGTGTGCTTTCCGGCTACATGGGTTCTTCTGATATCGGAGAAGCCATTTTAGATACCGTGGCTAAAGTTCGCGCGGCTCATCCTGCGGCGCGGTACTGCTGCGACCCCGTGATTGGAGATGTTGGGCGTGGGATCTTCGTCCGTCCTGGGATCCCTGAGTTCATGAAGACCCGGGCAGTTCCGGCTGCTGATGTGATCACTCCAAATCAGTGGGAATTGAACTACCTGGCTGAAAGGGACACGGGGACCTTGCGGGAAGCGAAGCGAGCCATTGATGCGGTTCATGCCTTAGGTCCGAAAGTGATTTTGGTGACGTCGCTTCATACGGAGGAAACGCCGGTCGACGCGATCGACTTGGTGGCGTCGTCGCCAGAAGGTCGCTGGCGAGTGCGGACGCCCAAGCTTCCGATTTCTGTGAACGGAGCAGGCGATGCGATTGCCGCGCTCTTTTTTGTTCATTGGCTTGAGAGTGGCTCGGCCGCCGAAGCTTTGTCTCGGGCTAGCGCCTCCGTCTATGGGCTTTTGAAGCGAACCGCTGAGGCCAATTCGCGCGAAATCCTAACGGTAGCCGCGCAAGATGAGTTTGTTTCACCGTCGCATCAGTTTGCTTTGACACCGCTTTGAGGCGGAGAGTTTGGCTCTGCTGAAACTCGGTTAAACGGGGCGGTCGTCCGCCAGTCCGGCAGCTCGGGTCCGTGTGAGGATAAAATCTCTTCATGGCTGTAGGAGTAATCGCCCACCCTCGCGGCACTTCCTGTGCTTGAAGCGCATCGTCATGTACCGGCGCTCATTTTTGGAAACTTTGGGCAAGACCTCCCTAGCGCTTCCATGGACGAGTATTTTAGCGGGGGCTTCCGTCCGTGTGTCTGCAGCCACAGCAGCTCGCTCAGGTGTCGAACCAGACGTGCTGGCGCGTGATGAAGCGTTCTGGCGGGAAATCGCGGCTGAGTTTTCCCCCGCTGCCGATTTCATCAATTTGGAGTACGGTTACTACCACGCTGCAGCCGTGCCAACGTTGGAAGCCGAACTGCGCGCCGCGAGAGACCTTCATCGAAGGAGCTCTCGTTACAAACGCACGCAGATGAGGGAGGATCACGAGGCGGCGCGGTTGGCGTTGGCATCGCTCGCGGGAGTTTCTCCGGAGGAGGTAGCGGTGACTCGGAATGCAACCGAGTCGATCAATACCGTGATTCAGGGACTGGATTTGATGCCTGGCGAAGAGATTGTGTATTCGAATCAAGACTACGGAAGTGTGGTCGAGACGCTCGAGCAAAAAGCCAAACGCTTCGGTGTGATGCTGCGTGAGATCGCACTCCCGCTTGACCCCTCGTCAGATGAGGAGGTGGTTCAAGCGTATTTGGCTGGCTTCACTCCACGAACAAAGCTGGTGGTCGTAACCCAGATGATCAATCTGACGGGGCAGGTACTACCGGTTCGAGCGATTTGTGACGCTGCCCACGCCCGAGGGGTCGAAGTGTTGGTGGACGCTGCGCATGCCTTTGCCCACGTAGACACCTCAATCGCGGAACTCAACTGCGACTACCTCGGGACCAGCCTTCACAAATGGCTTTGTTCGCCGTTGGGAATGGGTCTTTTGTACGTCAAAAGAGAAAAAATCAGCAAAGTCTGGCCGTTCATGGCGGATATGCGTCTCGCGGCGACGGACATCCGCAAATTTGAGCAGCTTGGCACGCGTCCAGAGTCTGCGCACCGCGGCATTTTGACGGCGATTGAGTTTCACCGGGCTATCGGCGGAGCAAATAAGCTCGCTCGCCTCCGCTATCTGCATGCCACATGGGCTCAGAAGGTCCGTACCTGGCCGCGAGCGCGGGTGCTAACTCCCCGTGAAGCACGAAGGCATGGTGCGGTAGGAACGCTGATGATTGAGGGAGTGGACCCCAAGAGTTTGGCTCAGTACTGGTTCAACGAGCATAGGCTTTTTACGGCCCCGCTGGGGCACCCGGTGATCCAAGGTGTGCGGGTTACTCCGGGAGTTCCCACTCCAATTGCCCACATCGACTTGTTCGTAGAAGCGGTTCAAGCAGCGCTGGCACGTTTTACCTGAGGGTCACCTTTAGGCCGGGAAGGCGCTTATTGCAAACGAGGCGGTGAGTTCATGCATCGTTTGGAGCGCACTTCCAGCCGGCTCGTCGGAAAGTTTCAATACAGTTGCCTTTGTAGTCGCCTGGCAAAAGGTGTAAAACGTTCTAGAGGTAGGCCACGCGACCAACGAGTTAGACGAGGTGAAGGGGTGATAGAATCCGCGGCTTAAACGATTATAAATCATTTATAGAAAGCTATTAAAGTAGTGATTTCGATCACTTTTGTCAGTTTATCGCTCATAAGCGATAAGCAGTTTGGGACTGAAATGCGGGAATTAGAGATATAAGTGATTGATTATTATTATGATAATAACATGTGAATAGAATCCGTTTTACGATCCCGCGGGTTCAGACCTGCTGGCTGCTTTAGCCGATAACGTCCTTGGTTTTCTTTTTTACTTTTCGTTTAAAATCAGGAAATGCCCAGAAAAGGCATGGGGGTTTTTACCTAGTTTCCCCTCTGATGCTCGACCACTACCCGTAGTGGTAGTGAAGTGCTCTAAGCACCACGGGTAGTGCGAAATTGACCCGATTTGCCATCGGGTGCTTGACGCTCTGGGTAACGAGGAGTCTGCTTTATCACACCGCGATCGAGGACGGGTTCTTGCTCCGGGCTGCACCTCTTTTTCCATCACTTTTTCCCTCTCCTGTTTTCTTCCGTCTCACGCCTCCATGTTCGATTTTTCGCCTTCATTTTTTCAGCAGCCACAGGGCGGTAATGATCGTGTACCCGAGGAAGCAGGCGACGACGTTTCGGTGATGAGGCGCATAATATGGGTTCGGTCGGGCTATTGCCGCCTCTAGTATTTGCGATAAGGGACCGCTTTGAATCCTGTTTTAAGTCTGAAAATTTGCGTTTCCTGAACGGGAGTTCTCTGCGTGTTCGCTCGCCCTCGCGTTACTTTTTCCCTCCTGCCTAGCCCCTCGTTGCTTCTCTGCTTCTCGCGTTCGTTTCCCTCGTAACGCCTTTTTCTCCCTCACCTTTTTCGCCACACACTCACGTCTGCCATCGGTTTTATCGGATGAATTCAACACTTGCTCACGATCTCGCCCTTAAACGCACCGTCCACGCTCCTGTTGAACAGAAACCTCATTTCGCTTGGCGGGATATTCTCGCGAACGAATCGCTGTCGGTCCCTGAGATCATCCTTCTTTGTCCCCATGGTGAGGAGCGTTTCGACGCGAGTGAGGTGGCCGATACGCTCGGAAAATCGCTGACGAACGTTCTTCTCGCTCGAGGAGAGAAGGACATCTTTACCCCTAGCAATCGCGCTTGGGTGGTGGCCATCGTTCGTGAGCTTGTGGCCACCTTGGTCACCCAGTCCCGGAGGCAATCGCCACTCAAGTTAACTCTCAGCGGGCTCTATGAGCTCATCGAGAAAACCTTGGTCGATAACAACGCCTACGATGTGGCGAAAAGCCTTCTCTTGAACCGCAGCCGTAAACTGGCGGTCGAGCGTCCCTCGGTGGCACAGAGTCACATCCGAGTGATCCGTCGCAATCACCAGGTGGTGCCTTTTGGAGAACAGAAGATCGAGATCGCAGTGCGCAAGTCGTTCCTGTCCCTGCAGCGGGATTCAGCTCCCGCGGTGTCGATCACTCAAGCCGTGTCCGCGCGGGTCCACGCTTCGAAGCAGACCTTTGTCCATATCGAAGAGATTCAGGATATCGTGCAAGAAGAGCTGATGAAGGCTGGGCATTTCAAGGTGGCGGAAGCCTACATCCTTTACCGCGCTGAGCGGGCCACGACACGAGTGGCACCCGTACCGTCGATCGCCGGGGAGGACGCCAGTGAGTCGATTCCTCCCGAACCCGGTCAAGAAACGATGGTGGTGGTCAAGCGGGCCAGTGGAGAAACGTATTTCTGGGACGGCATCGATCTGCGTAAGCGTATCGAATTTGCTCGGATTGGATTGGACCTGTGCTTGACCAATGAGCAAATCGAGCTGGAGCTGCGTCGCTCCATTTTTGATCAGATTTCACAAAAAGACTTGGATGCGACTATCATCCTCAATTCCAAGACGCTCATCGAGCGCGATGCGGATTTCGCTAAATTTGCCGGACGCATCCAACTGACCTACATCTACGAAGAGGTCCTTGGATGGGATATCGTAAAGGATGGTATCGGCTCTCTGCGGCTTTTCCACCAACGCGCGTTCAAGAAGTACCTGGAGCATGGAGTCTCCATCAAGCGCCTGAATCCGCGTTTGTTGGACTATGATCTTTCGCGTTTGGCGATGGCCTTGGATCCCTCGGCGGACCTCGAGTTCGACTTCCTGGGCATACAGACCCTCTACGATCGCTATCTGATCATCGATAAAACCCGCAAACCGGCCCGACGGATTGAGACGCCCCAGTTCTTCTGGATGCGCGTGTCCATGGGCCTTTTCATTGATGACCCAACGTCACGGGAAAATTCGGTGACGGGATTGTATGACCTCTACAAGAGTCGGCGTTTCTGCAGTTCGACGCCCACGTTGTTCAATTCAGGTACGCTGCATTCACAGCTCTCGTCTTGCTACCTCTACTACGTGGAGGATTCTTTGGAGGGCATCATGTACCGCGGCATTGCTGAAAATGCCCAACTTTCCAAGTGGGCGGGTGGACTTGGTGGATCGTGGACCGCAGTACGTGGGACCGGGGCCTACATCGGTGGAACCAACGGAGAATCCCAGGGCGTCATTCCCTTCCTCAAGCTGCACAACGATCAACTCGTGGCGGTCAATCAGGGCGGAAAGCGCAAGGGGTCCGGCTGTGCGTACCTAGAGTCCTGGCACAACGATATCTTCGAGTTCCTCGAGTTGCGTAAGAACACGGGTGATGATCGTCGTCGTACTCATGATATGAATACGGCGAACTGGATCCCCGATCTTTTCATGAAGCGCATGGAGGCACGGAGCTCGTGGACGCTTTTCCGCTCCAACGAAGTGAAGGATCTCCATGATCTCTACGGCCGGAAGTTTGAGGAGGCTTACCTGCGCTATGAAAAGCTGGCGGAGGAAGGGAAGATTTACGGAGAGAAGATCGAGGCGCTAGAGCTGTGGAAGAAGATGCTCTCGATGCTCTTCGAGACCGGTCATCCTTGGATTACCTTCAAGGACGCCTGCAATCTACGCTCTCCGCAGGATCATGTTGGCGTTATTCACTCTTCGAATCTCTGCACCGAGATCACGCTCAACACCTCCAATGATGAGACGGCGGTGTGCAATCTCGGATCAGTGATCCTGGAATCGCACTTGTTGCCTGATGGCACGCTCGACCATGCCAAGCTGCGTGAAACCATTCGTTTGGCCGTGCGGGCATTGGACAATGTCATCGACATTAATTTCTATCCGACCAAGGCCGCGGAAACGTCCAATCGCCGTCATCGTCCGATTGGCTTGGGTATGATGGGCCTGGCCCACGCCCTCTACATGCGTGGCAACGCGTTTGCCTCACAAGCTGCGGTGGAATTTAACGACGAGGCCATGGAAGCTATTGCGTACTACGCGTACGAAGCCTCGTCCGATCTCGCTGCGGAGCGGGGTCAATATTCCAGTTACAAGGGTTCGAAGTGGGATCGTGGGCTCCTTCCTCAGGATACGATCGATCTCCTGGAAACGGAACGTGGCGTGAAAGTGGAAGTGCCCAGAGGCGGTAAGCTCAATTGGGCTCCATTGCGCGAAAAAATCGCCCGCCAAGGAATGCGCAACAGCAACGTCCTCGCGATTGCTCCAACGGCGACGATCTCGAACATCACCGCGACTTCGCCTTGCATTGAGCCTACGTATAAGAACCTGTTCGTTAAATCGAACCTGTCGGGTGAGTTCATCGTTTTGAATCCCTTCCTCGTGCGCGATCTCAAGGCGCGTGGGCTGTGGAATCAGGAGATGATCGACAACCTTAAGTACTTTGACGGAGAGCTTCGTGATATCGAGGCCATCCCTGGTGATCTCAAGGACAAGTACCTGACTGCGTTCGATATTGATCCAAAATGGGTGATTGAGGCAGCCGCTCGCCGACAGAAATGGATCGACCAGTCACAGAGCGTTAATTTGTGGCTGCGTACGCCAGACCTGAAAAATCTCAGTCACATGTATCGTCATGCCTGGCATGCTGGACTCAAGACAACGTACTACCTCCGTACGTTGGGCGCATCGAATATCGAGAAAGCTACCGTGGCGGCGCGTAAAGATGTTCGTATTGGAGGGACCGTGACGCCCGTCACCGAAAATACTGCTGTTAATCTTACTGCTTCCCGAAACGAATCGACGACAGCCCCGGCCAAGCGCGAATTCAGTGCCGAAGAGAAGATGGCCTGCAGCATCGAGGCGATGCGGAATGGCGGAGAGTGTGAAGCCTGCCAGTAGTCTTTAATTCGCCAGAATGTTTCTGAGGCCGCCCCGTCCCGAGGCGGCCTTTTTTGAATCACCTCACCTGGCAGCATGTAGCGCTACCGCGGAGCCAATCTGTCAGGCGAAAAATTAAAGGGTCCCTCGAAGGAAATGGTTTCGAAGGCTCGAAAACACGTCTGCGTGGACGGTTGGAGGCGAGTGTATCTACTCACCTGATTTTTCTCCCGTCCATCAGTTGGCGGGCGTGGAGTCGCATGCGCAAAATCGCCTAGCAGATCCCTTGTCGACCAAAAATACTTATGACTGCAGCGTCTTCAATTTTCGGCATCGACCACTTGCAGATTGCTATTCCGCTGGGTGGTGAAGACCTGGGTAGGCAGTTTTACCGGGACGTGCTTGGGCTGGAGGAGATTCCAGTGCCCGCTGCGGTCGCGCACCTGGCGATTGCGTGGTTCAAAGTGGGGCAATGGCAGATTCACATCGCAGTCGATCCTGAGTTTCATCCTGCGAAGAAGGCGCACCCCGCGCTGCTGGTCCGTGATCTTTCTTTTCTACGCGATCGTTTGAAGGCAGCGAATGCCGTGATTGTCGAAGCTGACCCATTGCCTGGTCGGCTTCGCTGCCATGTCTTTGATCCGTTTGGGAACCGGATCGAGCTGATCGAGAACGCTCCCTCGCAGGTTTAATTCTTCTTATTGAGGAAGACGAAGGCTCCTAACTTGGATGCCGTCATCACGTCGGGCCGGCCATCGCCATCAAGATCTTTGGCTTCTACTTGAGTTCCGAGGGCCGAATTATCGTCGATAAGGTGAGGGACGTAACGCGCGCCACCCGGCGCCTTGGTGTCACGAACCAATTGAAACCAATAGTTGACGGGCGTACCCATGGGTTCGACGTCGCCCTTGGGTCCGTGCGCCCAGCGGCGCTTACCGGTGACGATGTCGAGGTGACCATCACCATCCATGTCTGCGAGCGTGAGCGCGTGGGGTTGAGAGAACGCGACTCCGAATTCTTTTTCTTCTTCCCGATTCCCCATAATCCGGCGCTCGATGAAGGTGATCTTACCCTGTTCATCTCTCACCTGTTCGAACCAGGAGATTCCCCAGCCGTGAGAGTTCTTGGCGGTGATGATATCATTTTTGCCATCTCCATTGACGTCCATGACGAGGATGTGTGCGCCGCCGCGATCGGTGCTGAGGACAAAAGGATGACGCTTCCATGGGGTGCTCTTGTCCGCGGGCTGTTCCCACCAGGCTTCATTGAGGATCAAGTCGGTGAGGCCGTCTCCGTTGATATCGCCCACGCCTTCGCCGTGGTAGAGTTC
Source organism: Opitutaceae bacterium UBA6669 (assembly GCA_002455175.1). Lineage (GTDB taxonomy): Bacteria > Verrucomicrobiota > Verrucomicrobiia > Opitutales > Opitutaceae > UBA6669. Next base: position 2,781 of record DKKJ01000350.1, on the reverse strand, counting down.
ACGGTGTTCGAAAACTTCGGTCACAGGGACAAACGTCCAGGGTTGCGTGGGTTGCTCCCAATTGGGACGCCACCATCCAAACTGCTTTTGCCAGGTAGAGAGGACTTCGACCTTACCGTCTCCATCGATATCGAGCATCTGCGGTGATTCGCCTTGGATACGGTGAGAAACAAAATGCTTTTTCCACAGTCCAGCAGACCCTTTTTTGACGCGGGGGTTTTCGTACCAGAACGCCTGGTGGACCATCACGCGGCCCACGACTAAGATGTCGGGCCAGCCGTCTTGGTTGAAGTCAGCGACGAAAGAGAAAAGTGAGTCAGTGGGCTTTTCCTCCAAGGCTANNCCAATACGGTCCCGCCACCACGTCCTGGTGACCATCTTGATTGAAATCTCCTGAGTTGATCCCGTCACAGAGATATTGGTCCGTAAGCACGATTTTTTCAAACCGGACTGGGCTTGCGGAAAAGAGTGGAGTGGCGAACGCAACGAGGAAACCGAAGGCGGTGAACTTCATGGGGTGAAGAGTCTACGTGGGGAATGCTTCTGCCCTCGAAGGGCAGGTGAAGACCTGGGGCATACGCCTTTGCTTCATGCTGGGCAAGCGGTATTGTTACAGCTGTCCGCGTCAGTGCTCGCAAAGGTTA
>DKKJ01000350.1:0-2103 GCA_002455175.1 Opitutaceae bacterium UBA6669 | reverse complement strand
TCCAAGTTATTGAAACCGGTGATCGAAATATGTTCAGGGATGGACAAACCCGCTTCTTGGAAGCGCCACATAGCCCCTATCGCGACCTCGTCATTGAGAGCGAGAAACGCTGTGGGTAACACCGGTAGTTCGAGGTAGCGTTCTGCCAGCTGACGACCAAAGGCGTAGCTTCTTGAGCCTTTAGGCTGGGCGGGAACGAGAATGATATTCGATTCAAAATCCAATTTACAGCGCTCGAGCCCGCGTTGAATCCCACGAACCCGACTATCGTTAAAAAGAAAATTGAGTCGAATCCCGAGCAAACCGATCTGCCGGTGTCCCAGCCCATGGCNNCATTGCGTGAGAGCGATCCAAAAGCAGGGTATGCTGACCAGGGTAGACAAATTGATCGGCGAAGACGACGGGCACAGCCTGCGGTTTGAGAAGATTGATCGTCGCGTCGATTTGATCGGGTTCGAATCCCCCCAGCATCACCACAGCTTCCACCCGCATGATCATGAAATGACGGAGGATGCGCTCAGTATTGGCGAAGTCCTGGTGCGTACCTTCGATAATGACCTTAAAACCGCGGGCGTGCAGCTCTTGTTGAAGAGCGAAGAACTTGTCGTAAGTAGCGGGCGCATCCATGTGTCGCAGACAGACTCCGATAGTCCGTGTCTGCCCGCGAAGAAGATAGACCGCATACGGATTCGGGCTGAACCCCACTTCCGCCATGGCTTGATGCACCCGGGCGATCGTCTCGGGTCGAAGGCCTGGTTGATTGTTGATCACCCGAGAAACCGTGGTGCGAGCCAAACCCACATAACGAGCGAACTCCGCGGTTGACGTGATCTTAGGGTTGGAGCGGGGAGGCATAGCAGAAAACGGCGGTGGTAGACGGGGTAGGGAAGCTTTTTATTCCTTCGAATCCGGACGGCAAGCGATGGAAAAGGAAACTCTGGAGGCGATATGCGATTGACACGGACAGCTGTCCGCGAACTNNCTGTTTACCCCATCCTGTCTGCCGCTACCGACCGCCTGTCTTCTATGTCCGTCTCTAGGACGTTAGGCCCGTGGTTCAGCTTAGGACCTTTCCTGCTTTATCCCTACCCCTTATGGCTCGCACACGCTTCGTGTTATCGTTTCTTCGATTCACACTCTTTTTCTCGCTGGTCGCGCTCTTGGCTACGCGCAGCTTGATCCCATTGGCCTCGGGCCAGTCGGAGGGGACGGCAATCGTCAGCGGCAGCGTGTCGAATGCAGCGACGCGAGCTCTGCTGGCGGGAGCGCAGGTTTCTTTGGCGGGAACACGCCAAACAGCNNCGGGGGTAGCCCCTGGAGTTTACACTCTAGAGTTTTCTTACACGGGATTGGATATTCATCGGCAGGAAATCACGGTTGGCCCTGGCCGAAATGTGGTTCCGTTGATTGGCCTCACGGCTGACGTGTATGCGCTGGATGCGTTTACGGTCAGTGGGGAGCGGGAAGGGAGTGCGGCCGCCATCACAGCGCAGAAAAATGCTCCTAACGTGAAGAGTGTGGTGGCGACCGATGCTTTTGGGCACGTGGTCGACGGCAATATCGGCGAGATGTTGAAGCGTGNNGCCACCAATCTCAATGAAGGAGAGGTAGATCAGGTGTTTGTCCGAGGGATTGGCTCTGCGTTCAGTGCGGTTACGCTGGACGGCACTCGTCTGCCTAGCCCGGCTAAAGGAAAAAAGAGCCGGAACTTCGAGGTGGATAAGTTACCGGCCGATTACATTGAGTCGATTGAAGTCATCAAGGCACCCACGCCAGACATGGACGCTGACTCGGTGGGTGGCACGGTGAACATGGTCACCAAATCGGCGTTTTCCATCGCCGGACGAAGGATCTCTTACAATTTTGGACTAAATCACAAAACTCTCAGAAACAAGAATTCGTTTTTCGGTGGGTTGCAGTATTCGGATGTGCTCGGAGAGAAACAGAATCTGGGTGTGTATTTGTCATTTGGTTACAGCGACAACTTTGTCCCTCAGGATGTGACCCAGATGGACTTCGAGAACAGTTACAACCAGCCGCCGACTCTCTACCGGTTCCGTTTGGAGGATGCCATCCACGATCGTAATCGGACGGGCACAGGAT
>DKKJ01000315.1 GCA_002455175.1 Opitutaceae bacterium UBA6669 | reverse complement strand
TTAAGTTAGTGGGTTAAGTCCGTCTCCTCGTGATGACGGGTGTTTCTCGAGGACTTCATATGAAGCGTTGGGGTGGTCCCCCGCTGCAGTCCCAGATGCCGATGAGTGTGGGCTGAGCTGACCTCCCCTCGTTGAGCGAGAACGAGGTCCGTGTTGACGAGATGTTACATCAGGACTGTGACTGGATTCTTTCGCCTGGGAGCAAACGAGTTTTCGCAGCGTTCGACTCATGCCGTGATTGAAGCGACTGAGCGCACGGAGTTTTCTCGGTGTAAGGTAAAACCCGATACTTGGGTCCGCGGCAGTGGGCAGGATATCGAGGGCCAAATAACTAAAAGATGGAAAGGAGAGCTCCTCTGCGCTTGGCTTCTGATGTCGTGGATACGGACTTTAATATACGGTCGCTCGCTTTAATGGCGGTGGAGACACCAGCATGAAAATTCCTGGACTACGAATTTTGCAGGAGATGGGTGTCCTGCTTTTCGTCGTGAGTATGTGCTGGGCTCGCGATCAAGGGAGTCACGAAAACGGGCGTTGGGGTCAATTGCAGACGGAGGCACGGGAGGCGTTGGCGGCGGCAATGGTGGGAGAGCGAAACTTTGTGCGCATTCACGCAGGTGAAGCACGTGCTGCATTGCGGGAGCGCGATGCGGTCTACACTGGCTTTCTTGATGAAGCTGAGCAGGGCGATGAGCGGTATCGTGTGGGTGCTTGGAGAGTCTTGGCGCTGTCGGCACCGACGGCAGCGGCCGCCACGCCTTGGATACGACGCATCGAAGAGATCGCCACGGCGGCNNCTTTTGGCTTTGGAAAGTCTCAACAAACTCGGCTACACTCTGTCGGCGCCCGAGTTGCAACGGATGCGTGCGCACTGGGACGAGTCGCAGGAGGCGACGATGGTTTTTCTTTGGTGGGCGGAATATTTGGCGCAGCGTCCCGATGCCCTGCCAAAGATTGCGGCAGCACTTTCTTCGTCTGTCCCGGCGGCAAGGGCGCGAGCCGCTTTTGTCCTGCGCTCGTTGCCGATCACGGATCGGGAGATCTTGTCATCGCTACGCGAAGCAATCCACCGAGAGCCTACTGGAACGATGCCACGGGTGTTTCTGCTGGGTGCTGGTGTGGTGCTGAAAGCAGACTCCGATGANNCGTGAATTAGAGCAAGTTCTCGCAAATGGGCCAGAGGCCGCTCGGTACCAGGCGGCTCAGGCACTTATGGAGGTGTCTACGCCGACGGTCTTGGAGCAGTGGGGGCAGATAATGAAACGAGCCGAGGGGGATACGCGAGTTGCCCTGGCGTGGGCTATTCTCCGGGTAATCGCTCGCGCTGAGATGACACAAAAACCGTCTCCGTGAGCGATTGGTCGGTCCGGCTGTCACGTCGTTGTTGTTACAATTAAGATTTGATATTCTCAGATTTAATTCGATACGTATGCCCGGCTGATGAAAAATCCCTACTCTGGAAAAGCTTACGAGTTTATCCGAAATAGCATTCTTTCAGGAGAATTTGGCCAGGGATATCGTCTTAAGACCAAGGATCTTACAAAAATGATTGGCGTCAGCGCGACGCCGATCCGCGATGCGCTCCGTCAGTTGGAAAATGAGGGATTGGTAGAAATATTACCTCGCTTGGGTGCGAGCGTGAAGAGCTTCGATTTGGTCACTTTCAAAGAGATGTCCGAACTGCGGTGCGCTCTGGAGTGTCTCGCGGCTGAACTCGCGGCCACCAATCGAAGTGAGGCCGAACTGGCCCTCATCGAAAGTGCAATGACCGAGATGGCTCAGGTGATGAAAGGGGGTGTGAGTGATAGTAAACGTGATGCACTCCGCACCGCAGATATCCGTTTTCACGTCGCGATCCTCGCTGCTGCCCACAATCGAACCCTCTACGACGAGGTGTTGAGGCTTCAAGTGATTCATCGATTGAACGCTCCTTCCGTTCGCGGAAAGATTGCGCGGCCCACTCAGGATATGACGGCTTNNTCAGGGCATCGTGGACCGTGCTGTCCTGGCTATGGCGAAGTCACTTCAGGGAAACAATCTGACTCAGATTGCGACCTCGGGTGTAGGATTTATCGAATAAGTCTCCCTGCTCTGGCACAGATCGCTAGGTGACGGCCGGCTTGTGTTTGGTGCCTCACTTTCTACGCAACGCCCTGGATCTGATAGCCAGTTTTCAGACGCACGGGGCGTAGTGGAAAAGGATGTCTCAGTGCTCTGGAATGGACTCAAAAAAAGTATTCCAGGTCGTGCCCAAGCACGTTAGCGTTTCAATCGCTCAAGCACGTGAGAAATGGATACACGCTTGCCGCCCTGGCTTCGGCTTTCGAGACCTGCGATGATTACAGCCATCATTTCCACGGTGTCTGTAAAATCGACGGGAGGACGTCTGGTGCGGACGAAGGCGACGAAAACCTCCAACTGACGTTTGAAGGCGGTAAACGTATTACCCAGTTGGGCGTCGTGAAATGCCTGACTCCCAACGATGCGCACATGGCGAAATGAAGAGGCGGCATCTTCGGCGATCACGATGGTGGCCTGAACGCCGCTTCGGTGGATAATATGGGCCACTTCCGTTCGTCCGGTACGCGGGCCAAGCGTGATCGATTCAAAGCCGGAGCCCAGCAGGGTGAAAAACGGCTCGAGTCGATGGATGCCGTAACGCTCCCACGACTTAACGCTCACGGCACTCATCCACCGCAGCTCGCCCAAGCGCGGCAATGTTTCCCGAGCGAGGTCGAGGCCCGGATCGTAGCGGGCAGCGCTCGTGGATAGGAGTGGTGCGCCTTGCCGATGCCAATCGGTGAACGTCTGTAACTCTTCTAGGGTGATCGCTAGTGGTTTATCGATGAAGACAGGGATGCCTGCTTGGATAAACGGTCGAACCCTGCGTGCATGGTCCGTCCCGTCGTCGGTGGCGATCAAGACTGCGTCCACCTCGCCGATCGCGTCCTCTGGATGGGCGAGGATCGTATCGATCTTGGAAGCCTTGGCCACCGCGGCCGCCTGTTCCGGTTGATCGGTCCAAATGTGGGTAATCTTTGCTCCGGGGATGCCAATCTCAGACTGGCTGGCGGCAAGGTATTTGGGAATGCCTGGATAGGGACAGTGGGCCATAGCAGCCTCCTCGTACCCATTAAAAATTGCTGACCAGGAATAGGGGTGTCCATTGCCCTCGATCATGCCGAGGATCCCAAGACGAAGATTGTGAGAGGAAACGTTCATCGAAATTGGGAAGATGTTTACCTCACGCGACGACGGATACCGGCAGTTGCTTTTCGGCGGAGAGGAGGGTCGCTAAGGTGAAGCGGAGAGTCTGATAGCCCTCTATGAGTGTGCAGCTCTGAGGAGAAGGCCGACCTTCACAGCCATCTAGAAAGGCATGGGCTTGAAGAAGAAATTGGCCGTCGCGACCGGGATGAGGAAACTCAATCCATTCCCAAGAAGAGGCGCCCAGGGCAAATTTTCCCCAGCGATGACCGCGGACATCGATCCTGACCGAGCCTTTGCTCAGGTGAAAATCCCATTGGGCCTCGTTCGGTGCTTGAAACTGATTGAGTGCGACGTTGACCAGACACGAGCCGAAGCGGGCGTTGAGACTGACGGTGTCTTCCACCTGGACGCCCTCCAGTGCTTGATGGGCTGCATCGCAGAAGACCTGTGTCGGAGAGCCTAGAATCCAACCCATGGTGTCGATGGAGTGAGTCAGCGAATCCTGGATACAGCCGCCCCCTTGTGCGCGGTCCCGGTAGTAAATGTCGCGATAGGCAGGACGAAATGTTGGGAAATGTTGGCCGCCCCGAAATGAGGCTTGGAGCACTGGTCCCCACTCGTTCGAGTGAAGGAAGGTTCGGGCGGCATAGATCGCTGGATTAAAACGTTGCACGTACGCAACGCCGGCATGGGCACCGGATTCCTTCTGTAGCTCAATGAGGGCCTCGACCCCCTCCTCGCTCAGTGACAGAGGTTTTTCCACGAGGACGTGGCGCCCCGTGGACAAGGCGTGGTGCGCTAATGAGACGTGGCTGGGTGCCGGTGTTGCGATGATCACTCCGGTAATCGAACGGTCCGTGAACGCGTCGTGATGGTTGCCGTAAGGGGTAAATTGATACTGCTCGGTCAACTGCGCCAGGGCTTCAGATCGGTTGTCGCAAACGGAGAGACGACAACGTTGGGTGGCGGCGAAAGCGCGAAGATGTCGTTGACCGATGCTGCCGCAGCCCAGAATAAGAATATGAGGCTTAGGGGTGGAGGTGATCACGAGCATCCCCCTGCCAGTGCGACTCCAGATGACGTCTTGATAGAGGCCCGTTTCTGAAACGGTTCGAGTCGCATACTGAAAAACTGATTCAGTGCGCCCACATCGGCCCCAACCGAGACAATCTGATGTCCTTCCGCTGCGATCGTGTCAGGCGAGCCGAAATTTAGGGCGATGGAAAGTTTGCCCGCGTTCCGTGCCGCTTGTGCGACGCGTTGTCGAGCAGCAATGACTTCGGGCTCTCGGGCAGCCCCAGCTTTGCCCAGGCGGTGGGCAAAGTCGCCAGGACCGAAGAAAAGACCGGTGAGGCCGGCGATTTCCGCGATCTCTTCCACGTGCTCGAGCGCTTCGGGCGATTCGATTTGTGCGAAGATGAGCTGCTCTCGGCTCCAGAAGCTGAGGTACTCGGTGACGGAAACCCGTGCGAAACCTCCATTCACATTGCCGTTGTCGAGCGCGCGCTTCCCTAAAGGATGGAAGCAGGTGGTTTCAACGATCGCTCGAGCCTCCGCTGCGCTTGAGACGTGAGGGATGATGATACCGGCGGCGCCTGCTTCGAGAGGCTTGATGAAGTCGCTATAGCTGCCTTTGGCCACCCGGACTAGGGCATCCATATTGTGCAAACGCGCCGCTCGAATCATGTTTTCCAGGTTGAGCCAGTCATTGGGGNNAGACCGCATCGAAACCGGCGAGTCCGGCGATTTCCACCACTCGAGGGTCGGCTAGATTCAGCTTGGCGACAGTGGCCAGATGACCCTCGTGGGTTCGCTGGAGAATTCGGCTAGGTCTCAGGCAGGGGCTCAGCATATTTGAAAAATGTAGGGGAAGAATTTTTCTGGTAAATAAATATCTAGATATTCAAAGGCGAAAAATCTGAGCTGGGTTAAATGCGATTAGATTATGTTACATAATAATCTAATAAATATTAAGATAATACTTTTTTGATTTAAGGCGAACTGGAGAGGCGTGTAGATCGAAGTGAAAAAATGCGCCAACGTTTCGCTTAGTTTATGATTTNNAATTAAATTTATGTTTATTGCTAGACTTGACCCTGGCTTGATCACTCATTGGGGTGGCCACACAAGCGTATGAGAACCATTGATCCATTTCGGTTGGAGAAGCGGGTGGTCATTCTCACAGGTGCAGCCGGTCACTACGGTAGGACCTTGGCTGCTCAGATTGCGGCGGCTGGAGCGACACTGTGGTTGGCGTCTCGCGACGGGAAGGCGTTGGACGAACTTGCCGTGGAGCTCCGAGAACGAGGTGCGGATGTTCACACGGCGGTTTTCGACCAAGGGGTTGAGAGCTCGATTCGTGATCTCACGCAGGCGGTTTTAAAGAAACATGGCCGCATCGATGGCCTGGTGAATAATGCGGTGTTTCGTCCCAACAAGGCGGCGGGTGCCGTGGAGCCGGCAGAGGCTTGGTTGAACTCACTCAAGGTCAATGCGGTGGGGCTTTACCTTCTTACCCGAACCGCTGCTGAATCGATGGCGGAGACGGGAGGGGGTGCGATTGTCAACGTCGCGTCGATTTACGGGGTGGTTGGACCTTCGCCGAGTTTCTATGAGGGCACGGATATGAAGTTAGGCCTGGGCGACTACTTTTTTAACAAAGGGGGGATGATTAACCTCACTCGGTACTTTGCAGCGCAATTTGGCGCGCGCGGTGTGCGGGTGAATTGTGTGTCTCCCGGAGGTTTTTTTAATCAGCAGCCTGAGCCTTTTGTACAGCGCTATTGTCAGGCGACGTACTTAGGCCGCATGGCCGGCCCCGATGATCTCGGTGGACCGGTGGTGTTTTTGCTGAGCCCGGCGGCTGCCTATGTTACGGGAGTGAATCTTCCGGTGGATGGCGGGTATACCGCGCGGTGATGTGGGGAATGGTAATGTCGCCTTCTCTGAAACTGATGGGCTGCCTCGCTTAGGAGGCGGTCCATCCGCCGTCGACGAGGAGATTTTGGCCGGTAACGTAGGAAGCACCGTCAGAGAGGAGGAAGAGGACGGGTTCAACCAGTTCAGAGGGTTGTCCTACGCGTCCAAGGTGAGTCCGAGCGGAGAGACGTTGGACGAATTCAGCAGAGCGTTCCTTTACGTTGGGGTGAGGGAATGGCCCTGGAGAGATGGCATTGCAGCGTACTCCGCGCCTGCCGAGCGTCGCGCTGAGGTAGCGTGCCATCTGAATGACGCCCGCCTTTGAGGTGCCGTAGTCGATTGGGTTTGGGGGGATGGGTAGCCCCTCGTAACAGGCAAGCTCGGGTGCGACCTCCCCGTACATGCTTGAGATGAGTACGATGCTACCTTTGCCGCGTTGGACCATGCTTTGTGCCACGGCCCTGACCAAGGCGAACGTGGCGGATAGATTGAATTGAAGCGTGGTGTTGAATTGCTCGGTTGTGAGGGCCTCCCAGGAGGCGGCACGAGAGGAGCGCGCTGGCAGAAAGACCAATCCGTCCGCGGGACCGTGATGCTCCCATGTCTGTTGAAGGGTAGCGATCGCAGAAGGCAGGTCGGAGGCGTCGAGGGAAACTGGAATTACGGTCGCTCCAATTCCCAGCCGTGCCACGGCTTCGTGGGCACGTTCGCCCAGATCAAAGCAGACCGCGCGTTCCCCGCGTTCAGCTAGGGTTTTAATTAATGCGGAGCCGAAGTGACCGGCTCCGCCGATAATCCAATGGTTGAGAGAAGAGGGTGCGGGCATGAGGGTGTTCAGAAAGCGATAATGACCCTGGTTTTTTAGGCTTATCAACAAATAAAAATATATAGATATTTAGTATCATAATTTATTCAATTAAATAGTGATGCGTTAAAACTTAGAAACATAGATTAGGGAAACTTGATTCAACTCGAGGCCGATAAATTTATTGATCTCTAAGCGATATTTGAATGTGCTTAGCTAACCTTGGATGATCCTAGGTCGCTCACTTTTGGAAATTTTCTCTCTTCGATGAACGAACCAAGTCCCGTCACGTCGCCGCGAGACCGCGGCTTTTTGCTGCAAAATCTGGCGCATTTTCAGACTGAGCTGGCTCGCTTGGTGGCGGGATTTATTCCCGGTTTGAAAGCGTGGCGGGCGCGCGTCGAGATGCCGCGTCATGTCTTCGNNGGGATGGTTCAAGATTTACGAACGCGTCAGAAAGAATTGGGCGTTGCCTTGGGGGCGGTTCACCTCAGTCGGGCAGTTTTGTTGCCAGAGCTGTTTGCCCTCCTGGGGGATGCCCCGTCGCCCGAAAGTGGGTGCCGTGCCGTTTACGGGAGAGTGAAACCGCGATTGGCTGAATTTCTCGGAAGAGTGGGCGAGCAGGAGATCGGGATTTACGATTTACCGAGTCAGCCCTTGATCGAGGCAAACCGAGATCTGCTTGCGCGGCAGCAAGCGTGGGCAAGTGAGGTGCTGGGAAAGGGAGAGGCTTCGGATGGGGTTTTTGATGATCGCATCGACCAAGCATTGAAGGGGCTAGAGACGTCTCTTCTTCAGGCGGAGCGTCCGCGGGCAGAGCCCATGAAGGGTCCTCGGCGGTTAGGTCGTTTGCCGCTCTTGGACGCGGCCTTGCCTGACGGGTTCGTCGCGCGAACGTTTCGTCCTGAACGTGATTCCAGGGATACTTCCTACTCGGCGCTGGAACATCACTTTGCGGCTAATTTCCTTCAAGAGGTGCAGGCGTCCGACTCCTGTGCTTCGTTGCTCTTTGATGCGCCTGATCTCCCCTGGGAGTTTTACTTCGACTGCGCTCGTCATATGTGGGACGAGTCGCGGCACTCCGTATTCGGAGAAAAGAAGCTCGAGGCGCTTGGGATTACCAAGGAATCGGTCGGACTAGCGACGACTGCCTATCGATTGAGGCAAACCCTGCTGCCTCATGATCGGTATGCTGCTTTGACAACGCAGGAGGCGGAGGCATTTCCCAACAAGCACAAAGGCTTACGCGCTGCGCTGGACAATAACGACTCCCTGGGTGCGATGACGTGGAGTTACGATATTGCGGATGAGACACAGCACGTGCGCTATGGTCAGAAGTGGCTCCCGGTGTTGATTGCGGCGGCGGGCGATCCGCGTAGTTTGGATCAGGTTCGAGAGGACGCGACTCACTGGCGCAAGGTGGTCTTGACGGTGGCCTACCGAGCCACGGCTGCGGTGGCCGCCGAATCCTCGAGTTAGAGGCGTCGCCGTCGTGTTGGGTAGCGAGGGCGATCTCTAGGCGGACAAGGTGGGCGTGTGCAAGCGCGCGGCAGGGAGCAGCATTAATCGTTCGCGTCCGTGCCTTGAGTGCCTGCCGTTAGCTTTGTTTTGAGACGTAGGTAGTCCAAGATATTGGAGCCAGCGATGCGGGCGATGTGAGACGGGGGGAGGCTCTTGAGGTAGTTGATCTCTGCGGCATAACTGCCTTTGAGTGAGAGGCGTGGTGAAAGATAGCTATAAAACGGGCTGTCGGTACCCCAAAGCAGTTTGTGGGGGTAGAGCTCGGCGAGGTCGAAGAGGACTTGGCCGGGATTCGAGAATTCGCTTTTCAAGCGCCGCTCAGGCGCTGCGATAATGGGGAGATTCTGCGCCGCTGCCGCGCAGTGGATCCCGTGGGCAGAAATGTCGAACCAAGTATTGGGGAGTGCGGCAACTTCGTCGAGGTGGTGTTTGTCGAAGCGGCAGGAGTGCGCTAGGCAGAAACGCACGTGCGGGTTGGCTCTGGCCACCTCGAGAATGGCGGAGGCAGGCGACCACGGGTCGTTGGCGGCGACACTCGAGTGGATGAGAAACGGCAGATCGTACTTGGCCGCGAAATCAAGCAGCACACGCCCCTCGTTGAGCAGGTCTTTGACGTAGGCGCGAAGTGTGGTCGCTTGGATCTTCAGTCCGTAGATGGGTTGGGTAGCGCGAAGTGCTTCGAGCTCCAAGACCTGGGCACGCTGGTGACGACTGGGGTCTACGGATGCAAACTGGAGCATGCGCCCGGCAAACTCTGGAAAGAAGGTGTGGATTTCCGTCTGAAGGCGGCGGTTCTCGAAAGCATAGGGGATGCTTTCCTCTCCTCCTTCAGTGGTAAACTCTCCCCGCCGGAGAGCGGAAAAGTTGAAGGTTAGATTGAGAGAAAAGGGAAAAACGATCCAATGGGTGACTCCGTGGCGATCGCCGTCTTTAACCAGTGTCGGGAGGTCCTGGGCGTAAGGAAAATCAGCGAGAGTGAATCGGGGTGAGGCACCCACGTGATTGTGGCAATCGATCAACATGGTGAGGTGATTGATCTAAAAATATTTAATTTAATAAAATCAACCAGTTTATTGCCAAATTAAATCCATAGGATTTGAGGATTAGTCGATTTATCGTTTTCATTTTTTAAAATAACTATCTCATTATAAGAGATAAATGTGAAAATGATCTCTCGTTGAGTGGTTTTGGACTTGATGATATTGAGATATATTTTATCTCAGAATTTAGCCCTCGTGAATCATTTTCGTACCGGGCGAATGAAGCGCCAGGAGTAAGCTCAGCGGTGCTGCTTTCACGTACCTGGCGAGATGGTATCAGATTGAGGGCAGTCAAGGATTTCACCGAGCGTTCCCTTCTCAGCTTTCACACCATGTCTCTAAAAAATTTTTCCTATCAAGGTTGGCGGACCAAGCTGCGTTTCTTGATGGTGGGTGTTTTTTTGGCATCAGCAGACTTGGTTGGGGCGAACGTGCCTGCTTTCAAAGTTCGGGAGATCAGGGAGGTTTCCCCCGAGGACGGATTTTACCATGGCTGGCCGACAGTTCTGCGCCTGCGTGACGGCTCTTTGTTGGCGGCTTACTCAGGTGGACGAGATGCTCATGTGTGCCCCTTTGGGCGGGTTGAGGTGATGGTTTCGCTCAATCAAGGACGGACCTGGTCTTGGCCGACTGTGGCGATGGATAGCCCGATCGATGATCGAGATGCTGGGTTACTGGAGACCAAACACGGGACCCTGTTGCTCACGACCTTTCGCACTATCGGCTTCACTCGCGACGGGCGTAGAGCGCGTTATGCCCGAGATCAGGAGCGTTGGGATCGCTACATGCAGGGGCCAGATCCCAAAAGCTGGGCAGAAGAGCAGGGGCCGATGATCCTGCGCTCAGAGGATGGTGGTCGCTCTTGGTCCCAGCCAGCCTCGATTCCGGTCAGCAGTCCACACGGACCGATTCAGCTGAGTGACGGTCGACTTCTTTTCCCAGGAGTGGAAGGGGTCGGGAAGGGGGAATACTACAAGCCTGGTGAACGGCGGGTTGGAGTGTGGGAGTCGCGCGATGACGGCCGAACCTGGAGCCTGTTGTCGGAGATCCCCACACGCCCGGGAGACAATTCTGTTGATTACCATGAGCTACATGGAATTGAGGCGGCAAACGGAACTTTGATTGTGCAGATTCGAAGTCATGATGGGAGTAAGGATCGGGGTGATGTGGCCGACCGGCATATGCTGCAGACTATTTCGACGGATGGGGGGCGTAGTTGGAGCATACCGCGGTCGCTTGGCCTCAATGGATATCCTCCTCATCTCCTCCGTCTACGTGACGACCGACTTCTCATGAGCTTTGATCAGCGTCATGCTCCTTTTGGGGTGGGAGTAAGGTTGAGTTCAGATCACGGAGAAACATGGTCGCAGACGATGCTGCTCACCAAGAATGAAACAAAGTTGGACCAGGGATATCCGAGCACTGTCCAGCTCGATGATGGATCGTTTCTCACCCTTTGGTACGAAACGAGTGCGGGGCTATCTCGAGCGATTCTCCGCCAGGCAGTTTGGGTTCTTGAATAAATGACGTCGCGTTCGTTCCAGGAACCATGTCCTCGGTGCGTGGGCGGTCGGCTCAGACGATGATTTCGTCATCTGAATAGAAAGACGTATGGACGCTCTGACGACGGCTGCCCTTTTCTTTGNNAGCCACGCAGGTCTTGACGGGGTTTGGCTTCGGATTGGTTGCTCTCGCTGTTATTGGAGCCTGGCTGGATTTACGTGATGCGGTACTGGTAATTGCGCCTGCAGGGTTGGTTCTCAACGTCGTCCTTTTCCTTCGCTTCCGGAAGGAGTTTTCCTTTGAGGGAGTTGTCCCCCTTTTGATTTCCTGCCTGATTGGAGTGCCTTTTGGCGTGTGGTTACTCTGGAGTCTGGGAGTGCGCAGCCTGCGGGTGGTCCTCGGAGTGATGATGATCCTAACGGCCTTGCATCGCCTTTGGATGTTGCACCGCAAACGCCAGAGCGTCTGGCATCCCTTGAAGGCGGGGGTGCCATTAGGTTTTTTGAGTGGCGTTCTGGGTGGGGCCTTTGGTGCGGGTGGCCCCCCGGTAGTCAGCTATCTCGTCAATCGTCCTGTGAACCGGTTTTGCTATGTCGCCACGGTGCAGGTAGCNNCGGGCATCGCGTCCATTGTGCGACTGGTGCAATTCACCGTCGCAGGTCGTTACGAGCGGGTGGATTTAGGCTTACTCGCCGTGTCTGTGACCGCAGCCGTCACTGGCCTCTGGGCTGGGAGTTATTTCCTGAATAAAATTTCTGAAGAGGGCAGCAAGCGGGCGATTCTTACTTTTATCCTAGTGGGAGGATTTTATTATCTCATTTTTTGAGAGCAAGTTATGATGTTATAGGGTGCGGATTCAGTCTCGGGCGATAAGAGGCCGAGCGGATCAAGGGTAGTCAAAGCGAGTGTTGAGAGCGGGAAAGGGACCGACTTGGCCATTGACATAAATCTAAGAAAATAAAAAAATATTTAAGAATATATAATATTTCGCCCTCCGGATTTATTCCCCGCACTTCCAGGCTCTGACTCGGCCACCATGGGATGCGTCCGGTGCCACCAAGAAGCGTCGATTTCCCCGCCCCTCCAAGGGGCGTCCTTTCATCTACTCCCACTGAATCAAGATCATCCCCATGAGCCACCCGTCCTGCTCTTCACGGTTCCTGACACGTCTGCCACTTCGTCGTTTCTTAGGTCTAAAACCCCTTTTTTTTGCGGGGATCCTTGTCGGGGGTTTAACACTCCCACAGATGTGTATCGAGGTGATGGCGCAAACTTCGGCTGCAGCGGGAATGGTGGAAGGACGGGTTTTAAACGAGTCCAGTGGCAACTACCTCAACAACGCGCGAGTGAGTATTCCTGGAACCACCTTTGAGACGAATACGGATATCACGGGCTTTTTCCGTCTTCGCAATCTGCCCGCGGGTTCGGTTACCCTTCAGGTTTCCTATGTGGGGCTGACCACAGAAACCATGGTTGTGCGAGTGGATTCTGACGCGGTGGTGACCCAGAATTTTAGCCTACGATTGGGAGAGACAAAAGGGGCTGATTCGTCGGAGCGCGTACACCAGCTGGATGCACTCACCGTGGCCGAGCGTCAACTGAGTGGCCGAGCGAGTGCGTTGCAGGAACAGAAGAATGCGCCCAACATTAAAAACGTTATCGCGTTCGATGAATTCGGGGAGATGGGCGAGGGGAATGTCGCTGAGTACCTCAAATACGTCCCAGGCCTGGACATTTCCTACAGTCCGCAGATTCCCCTGACGATGAGCATTCGAGGTATGCCGGCTTCCGGTACGCTGGTGACCATTGATGGCGCGGTGGGGGTCACAACGTTGCCGGGAGTGACGCGTAACTTTGATTTTTCGAATACCGCTACGGCGAACATTGACCGCGTGGAGGTGACTAAAACTCCAACCCCCGATCTGCCGGCGAATGCGGTGGGAGGCTCGATCAACATCATTACCAAATCGGGGTTCAGCCAGCCGAAGCCTTTGCTACGATATAACTTGTTCGCCACGGATGACGAACTCGGAGGCATTGATGCGTACAGTCCCTCGATGAGCAAGGTGCCGGGCTCTGATTCCATGACCAGCAAGCGCTCGATCCAGCCGTCGTTTAATGTCTCTTATGTGCGACCGATCAACGACCGGTTTGCCGCCACCGCGTCAGTAAGCTACGCGGCGCGTCAGATGGATTGGCGGTATTTTACACCGACATGGGACCGCGTCCGGCTGGTGCAGACCTCCAATGCCGTGAACAACGTATCTGTTTTTCGGANNGGGACCAACAAATCGGGCTCCGCTTCGTTGGACTGGCGAGTATCCCCTGATGATCTGTTCACCTTCAGCTTTCAAAAAAGCGATCAAGTCTCACACGTCCGAAGCAATACCTTTACCGTGAATTTGGGTGCGGGCGCCGTTGGAGATGGCACCTACAGTCTGGGAGCGGCAACCGGGGTGGGAACACTCGCACGTAGCTACACTGCAAATACGCAGGATAAGGTGACCACCACCTACGGGCTTCGTTACAAGCACAACGGCAGCTTATGGAAAATCGATGGTCTCTTCAGTCGCGCTCGCGGTACCTTTGAGTCCGTGCCCAGGGGGAACATCTTCACTAGCATCACCAACACCAATTCGTTGAATGGAAATCTGATTCTGCGGATGGATAATTTGACCGCGATCGAGCATATGCGNNACCAATCGGGGAGGGACCGCAGTCAATATTTACCAAGCGGAGACACTCTCGATGACTGCGGCAGGTTTGGTGTACAATCAGCGAGAGCACGAAGCCACCACTGTGGGGCTCAATGTGGAGCGGCCGTTGGATCTAGCCGTTCCCGTGACGCTCAAGACAGGTTTCCTGATTGATCGTCAGGACCGATACATCGCCAACGACACTCAGAGCCTGGCCTTCAATCCTCCAAGTGGAGCGACGGGTCGGATGCTTTCCAACTACGACGCGTTGAGCACNNCACGAATTGGGTGAGCAACCGCCAGGATCTCGAAGAAACGGTGAGTGCCTTTTATCTCAGAGGAGATGTTCGTTTGTTCGATAACCGGATGTGGATCGTCGGTGGCGTACGTTATGAACGCACAGATGACAAAGGCGCGGGTCCTAAGGACGACATTTCAGCGATCTACAAAAAGAAACCGGACGGTAGTTTCGAACGGACATCATCGGGTGCACTCATCCCGATCACTACGAACGCACTCGAGCAGGCCAAGTTGCGCTACACCGAATTAGGGACGAAAACCGATAAGAATTACGATGGGTTTTACCCCAGCGTGAATGCGAGTTACGAGCTCCGCTCGGATCTCATCATGCGGGCGGCGTATGCGCGTACGATCGGTCGACCCGAGCTTACCGAGATCGTTCCCGGCTCCACCATTGCGGACCCTGACAGCACCAATCGCACGATCAGCGTCAACAATACGGCGTTGAACCCGTGGACGGCGGACAACTTCGANNTCTGAGACGGCAACCCAGGAGCGGGTTGAAGCGCTCGGCCTCGCTTGGCAGGACTATTACAGTACCTATGATATCACGACTCGCCGTAATGCCGGCTCCGCTACAATTCGTGGATTTGAAATCGCCTACCGCCAGTCGCTTGATTTTCTTCCGGGTTGGGGCAAGCGATTTCAGGTCTTTGTGAACTACACCCGTATCCACGCCAGTGGGCCCGACGCGTCGAATTTCAGTTACTCCCCGGTCCGCATCAATTATGGCGTGGGATATTACGGCAAAAAATTCAGCGCCAACCTGAATGTTGCGGATGGTGATCCTACCCGGACTGAATTGCGTTCCGCGAATGCTTCTACGCCGGCTAACACCTATCGTTACACTCAGGAGTACCCGCGTATCGATCTCTCTGCTGAGTATAATTTCACTCGACGCCTCGGTGTGTACACCAGCATTCGCAACCTCACGGGACAGCCGCAGCGGCGGTACGAGTACAACGAAAGCACGCCAACCTATGCGCGACCCCAGCAGTACCTCTATGCTGGAGCGCAGATTTCGGCTGGGATTAAGGGCGAATGGTAGGAATTGCTCTGCATGTCCCAAACGAGCCTGGGTCTGATGGAAGTCATTCAACTTACTAGGCGAGGGACCTCCTCTTCGGCTAAAATCGGGCGATAACCGCGGAAATTCTGCAACGAAACGACTCCTGATAACCGCACCATGATTGGCTCCAAATGGCTCAAATCGCCCCCGTGGCGGGTGACGTGGTTTCTGTTCTTTGCCGCGGCGCTCAACTACGCGGACCGTGCAGCGCTCTCCAGTGTAATTATCCCGCTCCGGGCGGAGCTTGGCATCACCGATACACAGGTCGGGGTGATGAGCATGCTCTTCCTCTGGTGCTATGCGTTGGCCTCCCCGTTTGCGGGGATGTGGGCGGACCGGTATTCACGCAGTCGAATCGTTTTGGCCAGCTTGGTGGCGTGGAGTGCGGTGATGTTCTTCACGGGTTTTGTGCAGACGGCTTTTGCACTTATGGCCTTCCGCGTGGCCTTGGGCGTAGCCGAGAGCTTCTATCTTCCGGCGGCGGCGGCTTTGATTGGCGATCATCACGGTCCGGAAACGCGAGGGCGGGCCATGGGCCTGCACATGACCGGGTTGAAAGTAGGAATCATGGTCGGAGGAACCCTGGCTGGCTTCCTCGCGGAGCATTTTGGCTGGAGAGCGGGATTCTGGATCCTTGGCGGAGCTGGTTTGGGAATGGCGCTGGGTAGTCGGTTTTTCTTGGTGGATGCAGTCATGCCCCCGCGTCCACTAGCAGCGGGGAAGCCGCGCGGGGAGGTGCGCGCTGCCCTCACGTATATTGCCCGTGTCCCTTCCTTCTATGCGATGATCGTCTGTACCATGACAGTGGGAGTTGCTAACTGGATTTTCTTCACGTGGCTGCCCGTGTATTTCGGTGAAACTCACGGAATGAGATTAGCGGCAGCAGGCCTTTTCGGAGCCGCCCTTTTCAAGGTACCCAATCTGGTCGGTATTATGGCGGGTGGTTGGTTGTCAGACTGGTATGCGCGGCGCGACGCACGCAATCGCACCTACCTGAAGGCTCTCTCATTTTTGCTGAGCGGACCGATTCTCTTCCTTTTTCTATGGGCGCCGACGTTGGGAGCCGTAGCGGTGGTACTCGGGCTTTCTACGCTCATTCGCTCTCTGGGTGCCCCCAACGAACACCCGATCGTCTGTGACATCATACCCTCGCAGTATCGTTCTACCGCGATTGGCTTGCTCAATGCATGTGCGACGGCGGCAGGTGGGGCAGGTGTTCTCTTGAGTGGAATCTTTAAAGCGGATCTTGGCCTTAACGTAATCTTTGCGGCATCTTCCTTCTTTTATGTCCTAGCGGGAGCGGTCACGCTCTACTCCTACCTCTTCAATGTAAAAAACGACATAGNNAAAGCCCGAGAAGCGGAGGCGGCCGGTTAAAACGTCGTTCATCGCGAGTGATAAGCATCTCGTTCCAAACTACCAGACGCCTGGTACGGTGGAAGAAGGGTTGCAGTCACCCGAGGAGATAAGGTCTTCGTCGGGTCTTACATTCCCTGTGATTTTGGTCGCCGACGAAAACTCGTGTTATCGCCATAATTTGGCGGAGGGTGATTGGGCCGAATGCGAA
>DKKJ01000257.1 GCA_002455175.1 Opitutaceae bacterium UBA6669 | reverse complement strand
CAAAGAATCCTCCGCTAACGTTATATCGCGGGTGACTCGGATGAGCGTGGCCAGCATGCGACCATACTCGTGGCGATAGAGGTCGCCGAGAACTGCGGAGTGGTCAGCAGGAAGATCGGCCATGAGGAGCGAGCAGGCGCCAATCAGGGTGTTCGCCAACAAGGCTGGGTCTGCCCTTCGACAAAAAGTGGCCTTACCTCCACGGCGAATCCTAGATCTACGCCTGGGAATGTTTGCGCGATCTGGAGCGCTTCCTCGCGACTTTTACACTCTACTGCTACCCAGCCCCCCAAAACCTCTTTCGTTTCGGCCCNNGTTACATCCATTAGCCGCGCAATTTGCCGGCCACGGCCCTTCAACTGAAGAGCTTGGAACCAGTGGTCACACTCCTCTGACATGCGACGCTTGTCGGCTTCCGGAAGTGCCGAAAACCCAGCCTGATTTTTATAGATGAGCAGGATGAAGTGCATAGTCATGTAGCCTAGAGTCGAACTCGGAGGCCCAAATTCGACAACGATCAGCGTATTTCGACGTTCTCTAACTCTCTCACCTCCCCCAGGCGAACCTGAAAGATCTTAGGCCGAGCCTAACCCGCCCCACCGGCGAGATGAGCGGCGCCAACCGCTAGCCACTAGCCGCTTCGCGCCGCACCCTGCTCATCGGCCTTCTACCACGCGGCTCCAACCCACGAGAATCCCCTTCCATCCCTTCTCGATACTACCACGATGCTGCTCCCAGGCTGTACTCATAGTTTCGCTCAAGGAGACGTCACATCCGGTCTCGGTCGGTTGAATATCGATGCTCACTCGGCCCGAATCCGAGGAATATTTCGGAACCCGTACATCAAAAACAATTTTACGCGGCCGCTGCAGCTCGACGAACTCTCCTTCGTGAGCAATTTCCTCGTCACCACGACGATCGGTGACCACGAATTTCCCGCCGACACGAGCATCCCAATCGCAACGAACAATCGTCCCCGTCGGGGTAACGAATAAAAACTTCGCCACCTTCGCTGGATCCAGAAACGCAT
Organism: Opitutaceae bacterium UBA6669; assembly: GCA_002455175.1. Lineage (GTDB taxonomy): Bacteria > Verrucomicrobiota > Verrucomicrobiia > Opitutales > Opitutaceae > UBA6669. The sequence continues at coordinate 14,129 of DKKJ01000257.1, read as the reverse complement.
CAAACACCTGGTCAGCAGAAGCTCGAAAGCTGTGAGTTACGGTGATCGTGAATAGTTTTTCGTCAGCCATAGGAGTGTGTCATTAAAAAATCATTACGAGTTGCGATGATCAGATTGTAGGAGCACATCAAGGAGTTTGAGTCTCCGCTTCCACAGTTCCGCTCGGGAGACCATCCAGTCCAAGGCACCATCAAAAGGCTCAGGGTTAAGACGGAGCATGTGCTCGCGGCCCTCTTTTCGTCGGATTACGAGGTTTGCCCGCTCAAGTGCCAGGATGTGCTTAGAAATCGCATTAAGCGAAGCCGCGAAGGGTTCCGCCAAGTCAGTCACACGGGCGTCACCCTCAGAAAGCCTCTGCAGAATCGCCCGCCGAGTGGGATGCGCCAACGCCGAAAACGTACGATCGAGACGAGGATTAGGTGCCGTCATTTATTCAACTACTTGGTTGAATGTTGTATCGATCTGCTTTGCTGTCAAGCCCTAGGCCCCTCACCACGTCAGTTGCCCGTCCACCGATATTGGCTGAGGACGATTCGCACGTGTCTTTACCTACCGAGGGGGAGGGACATTTTGATCGTTCACGTTGGATACGCGCGCGCGTTTGAAAAACCCCCAGACTCCGTATGTGACCAAGGCCAACATCAGAATGATTCCCAGCAATCCCGCGCCAGGTGAGTCGTCGGTCTCTCCGACATAAATTCCAACAAATCCGAAGGTCATCCCCAGTACAGTCAGACTGATGAGTCGAAAGGTACGATTTCTGAAGTAAGGAGCCATGGTCCGACGATGCCAAGAGGACATGAACTCTATGAGAACTCAGTGTGAATTACCTAGGAAATGCGCAAGGTAGATACGGCTTTGTGGCGCCGTCAGCTCTGGCGCGACAGTCATCCGTGCCTCAATCCGAGCCCATGGTTTAACAGTCAAAGAACTCGATTTCAAAACCGATTCGCAGGAAACTTTAGCTCAAAAATTAGCCTCAAACCGTTTTCACATCTCGTTCATANNTTACAGGTTATTGCCGAGAAGTAATTTGCGCGGCTAAAATGCGTGCCGTTGCAATGGTGTATGGCCTTCCTCACTTCCGCTCCCACCGGACAAGCTGCAACGCTTCGCCCCAATGCGACGCAAAGCTCACGTCCGAATATCAAAGCGGCCCAGAACCTTGCCAAGCAAAAGGGCCTCGAACGCAAGGCACGCAAATACAAGCTCCCACTTCAAGAGCTCGCCATTTTTACTCAGCAGCTCTCGTCCAGAGTCTCGAAGCGCTGCAAGACCAAACGGAAGACGCTGTCTTCCGCGTGGTAATCCGCGATGTACGCTTGGAGATCTCCTCAGGGAGCTCTTTTTCCAGCGCGGTCAAACTGTTCCCAAAGTCCTTCAACACGCTCTTCATCTCGATGGTGGAGGCCGGTGAAGCCTCGGGTAACCTCGCGGAGATTCTTTCCAAAGTCGCGGCCTATTTCGAATCATCAGTCAAGCTGACGAAGAAGGTGAAATCAGCCATGACCTACCCGATCGCTGTGATCGGCTTGGCGGTCGTGCTGGTGAACGTCCTGATCATGTTCGTCATTCCCGTCTTCGCGGACATGTTCAAAGACTTCGGGGCCAAACTTCCTGCACCTACGCAGATGCTGATCGATTTGAGCGCCTTCATGAGCAGCTACTGGTGGGCAATCGGCTTGGCGATAGCCGCGGTTATCTGGGTTTTCAGACGCTACACGGCGACTCCGGTAGGACGCGCGCACTTACATCGTACCTTGCTCAAGGCCCCCATCTTTGGGCCTCTCCTTCATAAAATTGCCCTCTCCCGTTTTTGCCGGACGTACGCGACGTTGGTGCGTTCGGGAGTGCCCATCCTCCGTACTTTGGAGATCGTCGCTGCTGCCAGCGGACGGGTACAAGTCGAAGCCGCGTGCGAAGAAGTCGCCAAGCACGTCAGCCAAGGGGGTCAAGTTTCCGAAGTCCTCGGCACCAATCCATTTTTCCCTCCCATGCTCAAACATATGGTGAAGGCTGGTGAAACCACCGGTAACGTCGACGGTATGATGAGCAAGGTGGCAGACTTTTATGACACCGAGTGTGAAGCCACCGTCGCTTCTCTGACATCTCTGATTGAGCCCATCTTGATCGTGTTTCTCGGCGTTGTGGTGGGCGGCATCGTCATGGCGATGTTCTTGCCCATTTTTCAGCTGGGCTCCGTGGTCGGCGGCATGTAAGAAACGCAGCGTTCAGATCGGGTAACAAGTCCTGCCCTGGACTTGGAAACCTCACTTATCCTTATGCCTTCCGTACTTATAGTCGACGATCTCCTCTCCATCCATGAGATGCTCGACGCCGTGATTCAACCGACAGGGTTTTCCACGGCGTTTGCCACCGACGGAGAGAAGGCGCTCGCTCGTTACAAGGCTGAAAAATATGATGTCGTTCTAGCCGACATCGATATGAAGCCGGTGGATGGGATTACCCTCCTCAAGCAAATCAAAAGCTATGATCCGAACTGCGTGCTGATCATCATGACAGCGTACGCCAGTACGGAAAGTGCGATCCAAGCCCTGAAGTATGGAGCTTTTGACTACTTGCAGAAGCCCTTCCGCGTGGACGAGTTGATCTCCACTTTAAAACGTGGCTTAGAATTCCGTCATCTCTCCGCGGAACGCAGCAGCACGGCAGCACTTCCCACGGCGCGAGCAAATGACATCGAAAGTCGTTTGGCTGGTCGTAGTGGACGCGTGCAGAAGCTCATCCAGCAGGTCAAAAAATTAGCTGCTGTACGGACGCCTGTGCTCTTGCAGGGTGAAAACGGTACAGGCAAAAGCACGATCGCGGAAATTCTTCATGCGAGCAATGCGGCGGCTGACGCACCGTTGGTTCGAATCGATTGCTCTCTCAGCTCTGAAGCAAATTTCCGTGATGGCCTCCTCGGTCAAAACGGAGCTGGCGGAGCCTGGGTGAGCCAGGCCAAGGGCGGCACGCTTTTCTTGCAGCATCTGCAATGTTTGCCGATGGCCATGCAGAAAGAACTTGTCAGCGTTCTCCGCAACACTGCCCAAGGCTTCCGTCTCATTTGTACAACCAGTGAAGATCTTGAAAAGTTGACCGACGAAGGGCAATTCCACGACGAACTCTTCTATCGCGTGGCCTCTCTCCCGGTGGCTCTTCCCCCGCTTCGCGATCGCACCGACGATATCCCCGTATTGGTAAAACACTTCACGGCACGAGCTACCAATCCTCATTTCGACTCCAACCTCATCGAGTTCACCGACGACGCCTTGAGTGTATTGCAGGCCTACCATTGGCCCGGCAATCTCAGCGAACTCCAGCAGTTGGTAGTAAAGATCGCCGCTACCACGGATGCGCGCATTGTAACCTCCCAGCAGCTCCCCATGCGATTGCGCGAGGTCAAGCAATGGCCCAGTTTGGCTGATTATCTCGCAGGCCAACAAAAGCAGTACGTCGAACGGGTCATCCACGCGTGCCAAGGCGACCGGGCCGTCGCGGCCAAAGTGCTTGGAGTAGACGTCACGACGATCGTCTAAGTCAGAGCTACGCGCACACTCTTCGGTCCAGTTCCCCGCGGAGCACCTACGACGTTGAGGCGCCCCGTGCTGACTTGCGTGTGCAGGTAAACAGGGGCTCATTTGTCCCCTACCCAGTAGACCCCAAGGTTTTCAGGCAACCAAAGGGGTCGATAGGCTTTTCTCAATTAAGTGTTTCGGAAAAATTCGACGAGTGGAGCTACGATCCCTATTCGAGTTGAAAGCCCGTCTCCCCTCGTCCTATGAAACATCCTCCCGTAAAAGAGAGGCGCAGTAAAACCGCGTCGCGCCCGGATCACACCCTAACAGCTAAGTACTTTCAAAAGCTCAGTCAGGAGCAGTCCCAGCCACGCGTCGCCTTAGCCGAGGACTATCGGCGCAGCTTAAAGCGCATCCTCTCCAAAAAGAAGCTGAGCTCAGCCTCTGAAATCATAGGCCGAGTACAGGCTGAGTACCACCGGACAAATCTCGGATTGGGTCCCGAACTCTCACGTTGGAAGACCTCTCACCGGAAGGCTCAGCTAACGCTAGCTCGTACCCTGCCGAACTACCGAGACTGGAAATCACTCGCCGAGATGTTTCGAAAAAAACGGCAGCTCCTAGGAAAGGGAGAACTCGCTGCCCGAGCTCTCCAGGACATCCATATTGATCGAGACGATATCCTTCCCCCAGATCGCGAGGTGGCTGCCTTCACGCCGCCCTTTCCGCTCTACGATAGCCATCAGACGCAGCACGCCGATCTCGCCGAGGTTCAAGACAACTCGCTCGAAATGCCTGGTATCGGACACCTGGTGACGGATGTCGCTTTCGAACACCGAAAAGACGACTTCATCCGGACGGACTTGGCTGGCTTTGGAACCATGGATTTCTATGACTCCTACCGGACGTGCGGAAGTACCTTCACCGTACCCTCTCGCGGAAAACTGAAACTACGCGCTACTTTCAAAAATTTCTACAATCACGTCGTCTGCTCGACGAAGGATCACTTCGGGTTCTCCGAGGCAGAAATCGACATCCTTCTCGAGTTTATCATCGTGGTCGCCCAACCAAACCAGGTAAAGGGCGCGCTGTTTCCTCTCGCGCGAGAAGGACTCGTCTCTTTCGGCAGCGATCTGAGCTACCTTTTCCCTTCCCTGGATACCACCCGGCCCTACGAAATCGAATATCGGCCCCCCGAAATCTTCACCGCTGGCACTTCGGTTAATATCTACGCCGGTGTTCGTATCTTCATCGCCAGCGTGATCAATGACATGGAGACCTCGGCACGAGCTCGTTTATGGTGGCAGCTTCAAAAGCTTTCTGTGGCCATGGTGTGATCGGGAGAGAGGTCGAGCCTACATCAAGGAGATCTTAAGCCGACAAATCCCCAGCGTGAGCGATTTTGATCGATTTGATTATATGTGATAATGGGGGTTGCGGAGCTGCCATCGCTCTGGATCGTCAAAAAATCTATCTTGCACTATGCTCTCTGACGAACGCCATCGCGGCATCTTGCGCTTACTTGCAGAGAATGGGCGCGTGACGGTCGCAGAAATTTCAGAGCGCTTCAGAGTCTCTCCAGCCACCGCACGACGAGACGCCTCGCTCCTCGCCGATACCGGCCAGGCAGCACGGAGCCATGGGGGGTTGCTCCCGTCGAAATTCTTCCAAAGCGAGCCTCATTTCCGGGCCAAGGCCGGTCAAAATATGGGCATGAAAGCTCGGATCGCGCGCAAGGCAGCGGCGCTTCTTCCCCATGAAGGAAATGTCTTTGTTGATGCAGGCACGACGTGTCTCGAAGTCGGAAATCTTCTTCTGGACCGGCCCGACCTCCACATCTTCACTAATTCCATTCCGCTGATCACTCAAGGGGTTAATGCCCGCGCGACCGTTGTTTCCCTCGGAGGCGAGGTACGCAAGGTGTCCCTCGCACTTACGGGCTCTCTAGCCCAATCCTGGCTCAGCCATCTGCGTTTTGACGCCGCCGTTATCGGTGCCTCCGGTCTTGATCTGGCCACCGGCGCGTACACCACCGAACTTCACGAAGGCGCCATCAAAACAGAGGCGCTTCGCCGGGCTGGATTGCGCATGCTCGTTGCCGACGCCGAGAAGTGGGACAAACCCACCGCGGTCCACTTCGCACCTTGGTCCGCCTTCAGCGCACTGGTGACCAACGCTGAACTTTCCCGCGAGGCCCGCCTGAAACTGGCATCCTCCAACGTTACCTATCATCTCGCTCTTCGCTCATGAAACAGTCCCGGCTCAACCGTCTCTTTAATCCTCGCACGGGGCGTTGCTTCGACGTCGCCATTGATCACGGCTTCTTCAACGAGCCCTCGTTCCTGGCAGGAATTGAAAATCTCCCTCGCGCAATCGAGACACTCGTCGACGCCGCTCCCGATGCGATTCAACTCACGGTGGGTCAGGCTCCGCACCTGCAGAAACTGCCCCTACGTCCCAAACCCGCGCTGGTCCTTCGCAGTGACGTGGCGAACGTCTACGGAACAACACTTCCCCGCGCGCTTTTCTCACGGATGATCGAGGAGCCAGTGCTGCAAGCTGTGCGCCTCGACGCCGCTTGCATCGTGGTAAACCTCTTCCGCATTCCCGATCAACCCGAAGTAGCAGATCAATGTATCCGCAACATCCTGCTCTTAAAGCCGCAGTGCGACTACTACGGGATGCCACTCATGATCGAACCTCTCGTCTTCCAACCCAATGCCAAAGCAGGCGGATACATGGTGGATGGAGATCTTCAGAAGATCGTCCCGCTGGTGAGACAGGCGGTTGAACTGGGCGCCGACATCATCAAGGCAGATCCAACGGATGACGTCAGCCTCTACCATAAGGTGGTAGAAACCTCCGGCGGAATTCCGGTCTTAGTGCGTGGTGGCGGCAAAGCGACGGAGAAAGAAATTCTTGTCCGCACCTCGGCCCTGATCGCCCAAGGCGCCGCCGGCATCGTCTATGGACGTAATATCATTCAACACCCCAAGCCCGCAGCCATCACCCGCGCGCTCATGGGCGTTGTTCACGACAATCTTTCTGCAGAAAAGGCGTTCGAGCAACTTCAGACCGCGTCCTAGTCCATGCCCTCTCCTTCTTCTTCGTCCGCTTCCCACGTCGGAATCGGCATCATTGGCGGGGGCCTCATGGGTCGCGAAGCCGCCTCGGCGTTTGGCAGATGGTTCGCCTTGGTCGACTTTCCGATCCGCGCAGAACTAGTCGGCGTAGCTGAAATTCAGCCCACCACCCTGCAATGGTTCTCACAGGTTCCCACCGTGCGCTGCCTGACGACGGATTATCACGAACTGCTCGCACGGCCGGATATCGACATCGTTTACGTGGCGGTACCGCATCATCTCCACGAAAAAATCTACTTGGACGTGCTTCGGGCGGGAAAAGATCTCCTGGCCGAAAAGCCCTTTGGGANNAAACGCCTGGGACGTTTCATTCGGGTTTCCTCTGAATTCCCTTTTCTCCCCGGAGCACAACGCCTCTATAGCCTCGCAGCTCAGGGCGCATTTGGCCGAGTTCTGGAAATCCATGCCGGATTCCTTCATTCGAGCGACTTGGATCCACAAAAGCCTGCCAACTGGAAGCGCCAGGTCGCGACGTGCGGAGCGATCGGTGTCATGGGTGATCTCGGCATGCACGTGACCCATATCCCACTCCGGCTAGGTCTGTATCCTAAATCCCTCTACGCTCAGCTTCAAAAAGTCTTCCTGCACCGACCAGACGGCAAAGGAGGCCAGGCGGTTTGCGACACGTGGGACAATGCAATTCTTCATACCACCACCGAGATCGGCGGACATGCCACGCCAATGCGGTTAGAAATGAAACGCCTGGCCCCTACGGAAACGAATACCTGGACGCTTGAGATCCTTGGAACCGACCTAGGAGCTCGTTTCTCGACTAAGGAACCGAAGACGTTCTGGACCTATCGACGTGGGAAAGAACAGTGGTGGGAAAAAACCGACCTCGGTTTTGGTACGCCCTTCAAGACGATCACCGGCGGTATTTTTGAACCCGGATTCCCCGATCTCCTCCAGCAAATGTGGGCAACCTTCATCGCGGAACGTGCGGGCCTGCTCGACGGGCGCTTCGGGTGCGCGACACCCGACGAAGCAGTGGCCAGCCATGAAATCTTCGAAGCGGCGCTCCATTCGAACGAAACTCAGACGGTGGCTAAACTTCGCTAATCGTACGCATGCGTTCCGGAATTATCGCTGGCGGTAATTGGATCGTTGATCACCTCAAAATCGTCACCGAGTGGCCGGCCCAGGACTCGCTCGCGACGATCATCGGTGAGTCGGNNCTCTCCTTACAACGTCCTCAAGGATCTCTCGCTTCTCGGAGCCACGTTTCCTCGCGCGGGGGTCGGACTTATCGGGGACGATGCCCACGGTCGATCTATCCTTGCCGACTGCCAAACGCATCAAATCGACACCCGGCAGATCCGGTCCATATCGTCGGCACCCACCAGCTACACCGACGTCATCACGGTGCAGTCGTCAGGTCGGCGAACGTTCTTCCATCACCGCGGTGCGAACGCTCACCTCAGTGCCGACCATTTCAATTTCGAGTCCGTATCAGCAAAGCTATTCCATCTGGGGTATCTCCTGTTGCTGGATCGGCTCGACACACTTTCGGCCGAAGGACAAACCGAGGCCGCTCTGATCTTGACTCGAGCTCGAGCAGCCGGACTGCGCACGTCGGCCGACTGTGTGAGCGAACAAGGTGATCGTTTTCTAAAGATCGCCAGCCCTTCCCTCCCGCATATCGACTACTTTTTCGCCAACGACTACGAGGCGGAGAAGCTCACTGGCATCTCCCTAAGAGAAAACGGCAGACTCCGCTCGTCCGCTATTCGGGAAGCGGGCCGGAAACTCCTCGATGCAGGCGTGAAGACATGGGTGATTCTTCATTTCACGGAAGGTGCCTACGCGATCAGTCGCGAAGCGGAGTGCTGGCAGGGGAGCGTTCGCGTGCCAGCCAGCAGTATCAAAGGCGCAGCGGGCGCAGGCGATGCTTTCGCAGCGGGAGTGCTCTACGGCCTGCATGAAGAATGGCCTATTTCCGAATGCCTGCGTCTCGGGGTTTGCGCCGCGGCCAGCTCCCTCTACCATCCCAGTTGCTCCGGCTCCGTTCGGTCCCTTCAAGGGTGTTGGGATCTCGCCAACTCGCTCGGAATGCACGCACCACCTCATGAAAAAATATAACGTCGGCATCATCGGTTATGGTTGGGTCAGCACCGCACACATCGCGGCGATCAACGCCACGTCCCATGCGCAGGTCACCGCTGTTTATTCCTCACGCCCGCAGGATCCAGCGGCATTGAGCGCGGCTCATGGCGGGAAGATCGCCTGCTTTACCGATTTGGAGAAGATGCTGGCGGATCCGTCGATTCACGCGGTCTCGATTTGCAGCTATCCCCAGCTCCACGCCGACCAGATCGTTGCTGCCGCAAAAGCGGGCAAACATCTGATCATAGAGAAACCGATCACGCTTACCCTGAAGGATGCGCACCGCGTCGCCGCCGCAGTCAAAGCAGCCGGCGTCAAAACCTGCGTGTGTTTCGAGTGCCGTTATTCGAGCCAGCTCCTCGCTACGAAATCCGTGATCGATGCCGGATTGCTCGGGCACATTCATTACGGAGAGGTCGATTACTACCATGGCATCGGTCCGTGGTACGGCCAATTCCGTTGGAGCTCCCAAGCCGATGCCGCAGGCAGCAGTCTGCTCTCGGCCGGTTGCCACGCTTTGGACGCGCTCTTGCTTTGCATGGGTAGCCCGGTGGAAAGCGTCACGAGCCACACCACACGCTCCACCAACCCCGTCTTCGCTCCCTACAATTTCCCGACGACTAGCGTCACGTTGCTTCGCTTCGCAAATGGCTCGATTGGTAAGGTCGCTTCCGTCATCGATTGCATTCAACCTTACTATTTCCGCACTCAGTTGGTGGGAAGCGAAGGAAGCTTGCTGGACAAAAAGTTCCACTCAAACCGTCTGAGCTTGGACAAGACCGCCTGGAGCGAGCTCTCCATGAAGATGCTCGATTCAGGTGATGTTTCTGATCACCCGTACCAGGGGCAATTTCAGGCGTTCTTTGATGCTCTCGAACGTGGTGAATCGATGCCTCTGACCTCGTTGGAGGAGGCGATGACATCCCACCTCGCCGTCCTCGCAGCCGACCTCTCGGCCAGGGAGAACCGGTCGGTCAAACTCTCCGAGATGTCATCATGAGCCGCCCCTCTGCAATTGCCATCGCCGCTCACCCCGACGACATCGAGTTCACGATGGCGGGAACCCTCTGTCTGTTGAAGGAAGCCGGTTACGACACCCACTATGTCAATGTGTCGACTGGCTCGTGTGGCAGTCTCAAGTGGAAACCAGGTCCGCTGCGCAAGATCCGGCGGAATGAAGCCCGTAAGTCCGCGGCGCTCCTCGGCGCACACCATCACGAAAGCGGCGCAGACGATCTGGAGATTCTCTACACCGTCCCGCTTTTGCGGTGGCTCACTGGCATCATCCGTGAGGTCAAACCGACCATCGTTCTCACACATCCACCCGAGGACTACATGGAAGACCACATGACCACGTGTCGGTTGGCGGTGACGGCAGCGTTTTCCCGAGGAATCCGCAACTTCACCTCCAAACCCACTCGAGAAGCGTGGAGTGGTGCAACGACCGTCTACCATGCGATGCCCGTAGGACTGCAAGATGCTTTGCGTCGCCCGGTGATCGCAGGTGCTTGGGTCAATACCGCATCGGTTCAATCCACCAAGCTGGCCGCCCTCGCCTGCCACGAAAGTCAGCATAGCTGGCTGCAGGCGACACAAGGGATGAACTCGTATCTGCGCGACATGGAAGAAACGTCGCTCGCCGTGGGACGTCAGTCCAAACGCTTCAAACATGCCGAAGGCTNNTGCTCACGACGACCCTCTCCGAGATGCCTTGGGCAAAAACTACCTGCTCAATCATGCTTTTGAGAAATCGCTGATGCGAACGTGAATCTTCGCAACGGCACCCACCACCTCAAACTTGCTTAGAAATCGAGTCACATTTTATGCCACGAAAACTCAGCACCATTGCTCCAGAGTGGTGGGATTACACCACTCTAGATAACACTCTCATCGAAGAAGCTGCCCGTCTTACTCCTGAGGCGATGGCGGGATTGTCCCGCGATGGATTCAAAATTGTTTTCTACGATACACTTGAAGACTTCTACCTCGCAGAAGCGCTAGAGTACATCACCGCCTGGAAACAGTCTACGCCCGATAACCCGGTTGGTATTTGTGGCCCGATTGGTCCTACCGAACAACTTCCCCTCGTAGCCCGATTGGTGAATGAGCTGAATCTCTCGCTCAAATCCGCGCACTTCTGGGGAATGGATGAATGGTATCTCAACGGCAAAGAGGCACCGGTGACGCATCCGCTCTCCTTCGAACGCGCAGACCGCGAACTCTGCTTCAATCGCATCCGACCAGAGCTCGCGATTTCCGACACAAACCTGCATTTCCCAAAAGCAGACGTGACCGCCTACGTTAAAAGTTGGGATCACGCTCGCTGCGCAGTGATGCAAGGTGGCCAGGGTGATACAAAGCACTGGGCCTTTAATGATCCAGTTCGTCGCGAAGGTGCTTTCAAAGACGCGCCTCCCTCGCCCGCTGAATACCGAAAGCTTGGGACGCGCGTGGTAGATCTTCATCCGCTCACCCTCNNTGGCTGGAGGAAACATCTCACTGGTCCCTACTCGCGCGCTCACGGTCGGTCCCATCGAAACTTGGAAAGCGGAGAAAGTCTCTATTTGGCACGCGGGAGCTCATGATAACCCCTTTGGTCAACGTCTCACCACGTTGATGATCTCCAAAAACTACCAGGACAGCGCCGTGCCCATGTCGCTCCTAGCCGGCCACCCCAATGTACAATTTAACTTCTACCGAGGTGGTTTGGGGAGCTGTCAGGTCGAGATGCACTAGCGCCAATCAACGTCGTTTACTCCCCTCGCCTTCATCCTAGCCTCAGCCCCTTGCAATCACCGTCTCTTTCGGGCTCTCTCAGCACTCCCACATGAAACGCTCTTTTCTCCTTCTTCTCTGTTTGGCGGCGGCGTCGGTGATGTCTGCCGCGCACAACACGCCCCCTCCCGGATTCACGGCCTTGTTCAACGGAAAAGATTTGTCTGGTTGGTACGGCTGGGGAACGCGGGACCCTGTCGAACTCTGGAGCATGTCCCCCCAAGAACAGGCTGACTACAAACGGAAGTCGATCGAAGGCGGACTCCCGGAAGGCAAAGCAGGGCCAGAGCACGTGAATGCACACTGGAGCGTACAGAACGGCGAACTCGTGAACGATGGACAGGGGCTCTATCTCACAACGAACAAGGACTACGGCGATTTCGATCTGATCGTTGANNCGCGGCATTCCCCAGATCCAGATCTGGGATACCACCAAAGGTGATCCTCGTAATCTCGGCCAAGACAAAGGCTCCGGGGGTCTCTGGAACAATAGCAAGGGTGCTCCGGGCAAGGATCCGACCAAGAAAATGGATAAGCCCTTCGGCGAGTGGAATCGCTTTGAAATCCGGATGATCGGTGAACGGGTGACCGTCGTGTTCAACGGTGAAAAAGTGGTCGACAACGCAGTATTAGAAAACTTCTTCGCCAACCGTAAAGCCGGCTACCTGGCCTACGCCAAACCGGATCCAAAGGCTAANNAATTGCAAACCCACGGGAGTGAAATCCGCTGGCGCAATGTATTCGTTCGAGAAATACCTCCTGAAGAAGCCAATCGCATCTTGGCTGCCCAGTCAGGCAACGGCTTCGTGGAACAAATCAACGGAAAAGACCTGAGCAACTGGCAGGGCTCGGTCGACAGCTACGAAATCAAAAACGGATCCATTGTCTGCAAACCGGGCAAAGGCGGCGACCTGCTTACAAAAGAAGAGTTCGAAAACGGGATTATCCGGACAGAATTCCGCCTACCGGCAGCTGGCAACAACGGCATCGCCATCAGAACGCCCGCCACCGGAAAATCCGCAGATGAAGGTCTGGAAATCCAAGTGCTCGACAGTGACGGGTACAATGCGAAGCAGGCTGCAGCGGGTAAGCCAGGCCTCTTGCCCTTCCAGTACCACGGCTCCATCTACTACTGCGTTCCTGCGAAACACGGCTTCCTTCGTCCAACCGGTGAGTGGAACTACCAGGAAATCGAAGTTCGTGGCCAGAACATCAAGGTCACGCTCAACGGAACCAAGATCCTCGATGTCAACTTGGACGAAATCGATCGTAGCGAGCTGAAAAAAGTCCCGAAGGGCCTCGATAAGACCAAGGGCTTTGTCGGTCTCGCCGGCCACAACGATCCGGTCGAGTTTCGCAGCTTCCAAATCAAACGTTTCTAAGCGCCTGATCGCATTTCATGAAAAACCTGCATCACTCCGATGCAGGTTTTTTTTGTGCCCTAATGCAGGGCCGTCTTTCCGAGAGACCCAACAACCCGCAAAATCAACGGTCGAGGGAAGATCATCCCTAGCGAGGATGAGGGGAGCGACTACGGGGCGCTCGGCAACTAGCGACTTCAACGGCGACAATTTTAGCTCTTTGGGTGGCAAAAGAACAGAAGCCCGCCAAAATACTCGTCGATCCACGCCGTTTTACCACAGCCTCCGACTGTTCCGTCCTCTTCACTCATGTCCAAACCTAAAGCCTATTCCGTCAAAGCTTATTCGGTAGCCAACGCGAAAGCTCCTTTCGTCTCCAGCACCATTCCCCGCCGCGAACCATTGGATCGCGACGTGCAGATCGAGATTCTTTACTGCGGTGTCTGCCACTCCGACCTCCACTACTCTCGCGACGAGTGGAATAGCGTGATGCCTACCGCCTATCCCTGCGTACCCGGACATGAAATTGTCGGCCGGGTCACCANNCACCAAGGTAGGCTCAAAGGTCACCAAATTCAAACCAGGCGATCTTGCCGGAGTCGGCTGTCTCGTCGACGCCGACCTCAACTGTCCGATGTGCAAAAAAGGGCAGGAGCAGTTTTCACCCACCATGGTGATGACCTATGGTTCAAAGGACAAACACCTGGATCTGCCGACCTACGGCGGGTACTCCGAGGGAATCGTCGTCGACGAGCACTTCGTCCTCCGAATCCCTGGAAACCTACCTCTCGCGGGAGTCGCTCCTCTGCTCTGCGCCGGAATTACCACCTACTCACCCCTGCGCCACTGGAAAGTAGGACCAGGCAAAAAAGTCGGGATCGTAGGTCTTGGCGGTCTGGGGCATATGGGGGTCAAATTTGCCCGTGCCTTTGGAGCGCATGTGGTCGTCTTCACCACCTCACCCGGCAAAAAGGAGGACGCCCTTCGCCTCGGTGCACACGAAGTCGTCGTCTCCAAGAATGCCGACGAGATGGCCAAGCACGCCGGTAGCTTCGACTTCATCCTCGATTGCGTCTCCGCCGACCATGATATCAACGCATACTTGCAACTGCTGACGGTCGACGGAAACATCACCTTGGTGGGCGCACCGGAAAAGCCGCTCGCCGTCGCCGCGTTCGCTTTGATCTTCGGTCGCCGAAGCCTCTCCGGTTCTCCAATCGGCGGCATCG
>DKKJ01000017.1 GCA_002455175.1 Opitutaceae bacterium UBA6669 | reverse complement strand
CCAGCCTCGCCAAACCGCTACCTGCGCCGCAAAAGAAAATGGCAACTCCAAGCGACGGCGACTATTGGGCTGTGCCTAGAGTTTGAATACGTACTACAAAAGGTTCGGTTTGACCCTTTCAGGAAAAGGGTCGCTGCCCGCTGCGCGCTCCTAACGACGTAGTGTCCGATCAAGGAAATCCACGGCAGCATCCTCCGCTGCCCCGGCACGGAAGAGCATTGCCGCGTGCCCCCGCCCCTCAACCCAAATCAGCTCGTTCGGGACACCCGCACGCTGGAGCGCGGCTTGCAAGCGGCGACTGTGCTCCGGATCGACGGTCGTATCGGCGGTTCCATGATAGAGAAAAAAAGGCGGATCGTCGGCGGTCACGTACGTGAGGGGCGATGCGTCGCGGAAAAGCTCGGGCTTCTCCGAGCATCGCCCCCCTAGGAAACGGGGAAGAATCTCTCCACCCGGAAACAGCGTGAGGTCACTCGGTGCACTGAACGCCACTACCGCCTGCACCCGTTCCTCCGGCGCCGCCGGACGANNCGCCGAGAACCCGTAGACCGCGATGCGATCCGGCGAGAGCTGCAGCTCCGAAGCGTGCGTCCTCAGCCAACGCAACGCCTGCCGTAAATCGTCGACGGGCGCGGGGTACTGAAATTCCGGCGTCCCTCGGTACGCGGCATTGAGGACGATAAAACCCCGTTTCGCCAGTTTCCGGGCCAGCAGAGTCATCCACCAGCGGTGATCTTTANNCTCCCCCCGTAGATCAACACGACCGCCGGCCATGGGCCTTCGCCCTCCGGTTGATACAAATCCGCTTTGAGCGGACGCGGCCATTCCGAGGACGTATAGACCAGATTCGAGGTCCTGTTATAGTCGGTTTTCACCGCGTTGTGGGCGCGCGTCGATTCCTCGGCAACGTTCGTGGAGCAGCCAGAGACGAAAATCTGCAAAGTCAGGAGCAGTGCTACTGTGCACGCCCCGCCCGTCCAGTGCGCGCTTCGCCACCCGATCCTCGTTAAGCCCTCCTGTCCGTTCGCGCGAGTCATCAAGCATCGTCCCGTCGTTCCCTAATCGACCGGTCCGTCGGCTTGAACTCCGCCTCGTCACGCTCGTCCTCGTCCACTTCCCCGACGTCATAATGGGGCGAGTCCGGATCATCGAGGGCGTCGGGAGCGGGGAGCTGGCCATCGCCTCCCAAAAATGGTGGTGGCGTTTCGGGTCGGTCCGACGAGTCGTGCTCATCGGAGCGATGTGAGCCAGGCGCTAGCGGTCGGCGTGTGGGCATAAAATAGAGAGGCGACGGCGTGTTCGCGAGCAGCAGGATCGCAGACTTGCGAGTGGAACGCCATCCGACCGAGAACCGGAGCGGGTACCCGCACATTCCCCGGGAATACGACAACGTCAGACTCTCAGAGAGATGAAATCAAACGAATGACGAGCCAAAGGGTAACCGCCATCCCTCCCAGAAGAAATAGCACTACCGAAGCCAGGAAGAGCCCTATCGTCCGCAACGGACGTCCTCGCAGACCGGGCACGTAGTTATCGTCAATCAATTTCAAGTTGCGCATATTCGCCTGAAAAAGGAAGTCGAAGACATCCCCGGCGAGAGGAACAGCGCCCACGATCGCCTCAACGGCGACATTCCCCAGCATCCGGACAATTGTTCTCCACGGGAGTCCCAGGCGTACGCTTTCATAGACAATATAGAGCGAGAGAATGGCACCGATCCAGTCACCGATCCAAGGGATCAATCCCAAGATCGGATCGAGACCAAACCTGAACTTCCCGCCCGCTCCGATCGCACGATCGAGAAGCCATCCCAATCCACGCAACCGACTCAGCCGGGCGGCTGCGTCGCGCGAAATCTCTCCACGCATCGGATATGCCTCGCGGATCCCCATAACGCTACCGAGAACGCAATCGCCGCTCACAGTGCCCTAAAATCTACAGAATCGCCCACAGGTGCCCCCCAAGGGGTCAAGCCGTGCTTGTCACCTCTCGGAGAAGTCTGCGCGCGCGATAAGGCCGATAGTGCAGCGACCGGCCGCACATGAGGATGGCCTCAAAAGACTACGGACATCACTCCCAAGGTTACAGCTGATCTGACGACCATGCCGGTCAACCTGCTGGACCAGGATCACTTCACGTATCCAGCAACCGCGATTGCCGGACGAGGTTGGGGCGAGGGAGCTGCCCCGAGGACTACAGACGGAAGCGTGAAGAGGACAGGAGTTGAATTCAGTGCCACAACATTTTTTCCGCCATACGGCACCAGCCCGATTCGGTTGTAAAAGGCGGGCGGGGAAGCTGCGCTGCGCGAGCTCGTCCAACCCAGAAAACTCGAACTCGAATCGGTCAGAGCATATACCCTCTTGAACAAGAAAAGCCCGAGATCGCCCAAGACTCTCGTCTGGTCCGAATCGGTCGCATCCACATAAAGGGTGTAGTGAGCTTCAAAGGTTCCGTCCGTGTTCCACTGGAAACGCGGAGCGAGGATATCTGCGCCTTCGACTTTTACTCGGTAATTGAGCGACTTGAGGGGATACCCGTGGCGTGACGCGAACGCGGCTAATTCGGGGAGAGGTAAAACGGCCTGTCCAAGCTCCTTGAACGTATGTTCGTTCATGGAAATCAGCAACCGCCCCGTCTTCATCGAGTACACTCTAACAAAGAAGTCGACAAACCCAACGAGAGCGGCCGGTCCACCGACTTCGTTTAGCCGGATGGCAACAAAGCGGTCGTTGGGCGAGGCCACGGGCGGCGAGAATCTTCGTTCGGTCGCGGCATCGCTTCTCACGCTCGCGGCCTCGGCGACATCGCGGGCACGCACGGGCGCGACCAAGGAATCGAACGCCGCCACGCGAAGTGACTCCGACCCATCTTTATTTTCCTGCAGGTAGGCAAACCACGGAGTTATGGGCGCGGCGAGCACGACGGACGCGACACAGAACATAGCAACCATTGCGACCAGCAAGCGTAGGGAAGAGCGCGAAGTCATGAGAGGTAAGGAGGAGTGACTGCTGCTGAGTGTACTATATGCGAACAGCTTAGCACTTATGAACGGAAAAGGGAATGAGTTTCAGTCACCTTCCCCGGGACTCCCAATTGTAAAGAAACCTCCCTCGCTACCGACCTTTACGTGATGTTGAGTGTCCGATTGACCACTCCTTGCCGACAATGGCCGTATGGCAACTTATTATCTATCACTGGGAAGCGTAATCAAATGAAGCTGAGACCCGTTTATTTTGAGACCCCGGGCGAAGACACTGCCAGCCTCACATGGCGCAATCGCGCCGATCAAATCCGTGTTCGTCAGTCATGTCAGCCCCACAAAGAAGTACACCTGGTCACTGGGCTTGTGTATCCTCAATAAGACTACCAAATGATATAGCAGCAGTGGCCGCTCAACGCGGCCAGTAATCTTGGACCCTGCCTACTGCGAAGTAAGATCAGAAATGCAGCGTCACGAAAGCGTTGTAGCCCACCCAGGATTGCTCGATGTCGAAACGTGAGCGGCGCTTCTCTAACTCGACGTCTAAATAATAGTGCTCAAAGCCTGCTCCGGCAGAAAGATGTTCTGTGAGACGATACTCGGCGGTGGCGGTGAGATGGACGACCCGACCCGCATAATCTTGATAATGAACATCTGTATATTCGGCGCGACCTCGTAAGGTCAACCGATGGGTGGCAGCATATGCGAGGTTGACCCCGACCAGAGGAAGCGGCGCCACAACCTGTTCTTTTACGAAAGTAAACGTATTGAGAGCAGTGATACTAAAACTCGCATCGAGAAAATGAACCCCTAGGGAGAGCCCGAGGTGAAAGCGAGGATCAGCTACCAGCAGGAAGGTGTAGCTCCCTCGATAAGAATCGATGGCCCGCGTGCTCCGCACCTGGAGACCCGAAAGGAATTCACTTTCGTTGATATTGAGAAGGCGCGAAAGCGACACGGAGTTTTGCTGATCAAAACTGAACCAAGAGAAGTCCAAGTAATTTCGCCGCCCAAGTCGCAGGCTCGCGTCGGCGCGGAATACAGACTCGGACTCGTCGAGAGGCGTCGCGAAAGCGAACGACCCACCGCGCGCTACTGACCAATTTAGTATTCGCGTGCATAGATACACTAAGATCGCTGCCAGTCATGGCGCGGATGCGGGCGATAAACTCATGCTCGGGGAGCGAGCGGCGCAGCTGGGCGAGCATTTGGCTGTCGGCGCCAGCGGGATAACGGAGCTGGTCGCGATCATCGGTCGCCGCTTCGAAAACGGTTTCGGCGACATCTTGAGCCGTCGTGTAAGCAGTGGGATAGGTCTGCATCGATTTCATATAACGTCCCGCGTGCTCGACATAGGCCGTAGGGAGCGTGTTGTTACAGCGTTCGCCCGAGTTGAAGGTGAAACGGGTCGTCGGCGAAAACCCGGGTTCGACGATTTTGACGCGGATTCCGAAGAGCGCGAGTTCGTAGGCCAGCGATTCAGAGAACCCTTCGATCGCGTACTTGCTCGCCGTGTAGGCAGCGACCAGGGGCATAGGTGCAATGCCGGCACTCGAGGTGACATTGATGATCGTACCAGCACCACGCTCCCGTAAATGAGGAATAATCGCTCGATTGGCCGCCATCACCCCGAAGGTGTTGGTTTCAAAAACCTGACGGATCACATCGTCGGATACGGCTTCGTGGGCGCCGAAAAGTCCGATCCCGGCATTGTTGACGAAGGCATCGATCCCGCCAAAACGCGCTATGCCCGCAGCGATCGCTGCAGAAACGCTTTGAGCGTCGGTCACATCGAGCGCTGTGATCAGCAATCGTTCGCTCGCTTCGAACCGATCGAATTGAGGTGAGCGCATGGTAGCGATGACGTTCCAGCCTCTGGCCAGGAAGAGCTCTGCCGTCGCTTGGCCAAAACCGGAAGAACAGCCAGTGATAAGAACCGTGGATTGATTTTTTGGAGGATTCATTGGGTTGATGGCTTACGATACCACCTCCACGCCGGACTTGCTATAAGAGGGAGTCCACGATTCATGTTAGATCATCCAGAATGGATGCTCTCTCGTCACTCGTCACCTTGCTCAAACCTCAGGCCGTTGCCGCCACGATTGTCCGAGGAGCCGGTCGTTGGGGTGTAGGCTACACTCATTTTGGGCATCCCGGCTATGCACTCGTGCTCGACGGATCGTGCTGGATTGCGGTGGATGGATTTGGGGGGCGAAGATTGGAGCCCGGGGACTTTATTTTCTTTCCCGCCACGCCCGCCTTCTCGCTAGCGAGTGATGCCAAAGTTAAACCAAAGCGGATTCCGCCCGTGCCCTCGGGGAACTTGCTCGACGACCATTTTTACGGCGAAAAGACCGAGCCTGCTGACGTGACGCTTCTCGGAGGGTACTTCAAATTTGACCCCATCAATGCTCCACTGCTGCTCAATCTCGTGCCCAGGATGCTCCACATCCGAGCCAAAGATCCCGAAATCAGCGGTGTGGCTCCAGTGGTCGCTCTGATTAAACGAGAAGTACTCGAGAAACGAGCCGGCCAGACGCTCGTTCTGTCGCGCCTCATCGAAGTGCTGTTGGTTGAAACTCTGCGTTCCGCGCCGGAGGACGTATCAGCGACGGAGCTGCTCGCCGCCCTGAGTGATCCAAAACTCGCTACGTCGCTTCGGGTGATCCACACCCAAACCGCAGAACCCTGGACGCTAGCGACGCTCGCTCGTATCTCAGGAATGTCACGCTCNNGCCTTTGCCGAGCGTTTTAGTCGAGTCCTCGGTGACACACCATTGAATTACCTCCTGCAATGGCGCCTCGCCCTGGCGAAAAATCTGCTCGCCACGAACCAAGTGTCAGTGGCCGAAGCGGCAGAAGCCGTCGGTTACGAGTCCGCCAGCGGTTTTAGCACAGCGTTCACACGAGAAACAGGTCAATCACCCAGAGCATTTATCCAACATCTCACTACACCGCCGCCTTGAGAGTCACAGAAAGATCATCGAGAGCTGATCTGGACTCCTCGAGCGGTTTATTTGGAGGCCTCGCTGATCAACACTTTGGCGGCAACACTCGCGACCCGGGCAGCGTCCTTGTGACCACTCACGTGCGCAGTCACGATGGCACCTTCGGCCAGGAGCATCAGAGCCTGTGCTAGAGCCGCCGGGCTTCTAGCTGGGAGTTCTTTCGCGAGCTCGGTCAACCGGCGCAGAAACGCCGCTTTGTGGGCGGTAGACACGAGATGAGGTTTAGCGTGAGGATCCGGATATTCCGCGACCGCCTTGATGAAGGCACGGCCATTGAAATCACGCTGACGGAACCACGCGTCGAGTACGTCGAAAAGCGTTAGGAGGCGCTTAGTCGCGCTTCCTCCGGCGGCCGTAATGGCTCGCTCATACGCGCCAATGAGCTCCTCAGAACGCCGTTCCAATACCGCCGCAATCAAGTCCTCCTTCGACTTAAAGTGCTTGTAAAGAGTCATTTTAGCAACACCCGCGGCTGCGAGTACGGTGTCGATACCCACGGCATGATACNNCATACGTTGAGGCTCGACCCGTCCGTCCGCAAGCAGAGACGTAGACAGGTCTGTCTATTTTGACTTGCGTCGGATAGACAGACCTGTATAGTGTAATCATCAACGCATCGTTGCTATGGCCGAAAACTTCCTAGCTCTCTCGTTCACCCCCTCCGTGCGCGCAGCGCAACGCCATGCCTATGGTCGCGATTGGCCGGAGGTCGCATCAACGGGTGCCGATCGTCTAGGTGAAGAGGAAATGGCGTTCATTCGTCTCCGCGACAGCTTTTACCTCGCCACCGTGAGTGAGACCGGATGGCCGTACGTCCAGCACCGCGGCGGCCCGGCCGGATTTCTCCACGTGCTCGACGATCATACCCTCGCATTCGCTGATCGGCGGGGCAATCGCCAGCTCCTTAGCACAGGCAACCTCGCCGGCAACGATCGGGTTGCCCTGTTTCTGATGGACTACCCGCGTCGCGAACGCCTGAAGATTCTTGGTCATGCACGCACCTATGACGTTGAGTCGGCTCCACCTGCTCTCGCGCCACTTCTCACCTCGACTCAAGGTTCGCGACCGGAACGCATTTTCCAAATCGACGTCGCCGCCTTTGATTGGAATTGCCCACAGTATATCACACCACGCTACACCGCCGAAGAGGTGGAAGCAGCCGTACAGCCCTTGCGCGATCGCTTGGCTCAGCTTGAAGAGCGGCTTAGAAAAGCTGAAAGCGGAAATCTGANNCGCCATCGGAACTCGGCCTATCCTAGTAGGTTCGTGGTCGTATGGTCTACTCATCCGGCTCGGAAACCGGTGAAAGTGATCTCGCGAATGGAGCCTGTCTTTTAAAGCGATACCGTGGAGGCTTGCGTTTAACCGCCACTCGAAGAGAGCATTGCCCGCAAGTCGGCTTGGCCTTCCTGCCGCCGGTCACACCCCTCGGCGACGATTACAATCACTCCGCCCTTCCCCTTTTCACCTATGATGTCACCCTCGCTCCCTCGTCTTTGCCTACTTTTAGGGCTTCCCTGCCTCCTCCTCGCGCAACCGGCGCCCAAACAACAGGACACAACGACCAAGGCCGATCCGACGATGGCCGCCAGCCAGGNNCCAGCCAGAAGGCGGCGGAGAACCTCCAATGGTTCGACGTGAGCACCTGGGGCGTGGAAGGTCGTGAATTTGTCGACGCACCTCGCCAGCGTTGGTTCGACCGACTCCCTTCCGAAGCGGAAGGCAAAGTCACCACCAACGTCTGGAACCTCAGCCGTGACTCTGCGGGCATGATGGTTCGCTTCAAAACGGATGCCGAAGCGATTCACGTCCACTACCTCCTCTCAAAAGATCGCATCGGCATGCCGCACATGCCGGCCACGGGCGTCAGCGGAGTGGATCTCTACGCCCGTGACAGCAAGGGCGCGTGGAAGTGGGTCAATGTCACCCGTCCCGCCACCCAAGAAGTGAAGGCCGAAGTGATCAAGGGTCTCGCGCCCGGCTTCCGTGAATACGCCGCCTACCTGCCGCTGTACAATGGCATCGAGTACCTCAAAATCGGCGTTCCCGCCGGCGCCAAGTTCGAGACGCTCACCCCGCGAAAAAAGCCGATCGTTTTCTATGGTACGTCGATCACGCACGGCGCGTGCGCCTCTCGCCCTGGCATGGTCCACACGGCCATCTTGGGTCGGCGCTTTGATACGCCGGTGGTGAATCTTGGATTCTCCGGCAATGGCCGGATGGATGCAGCCGTGGGAGACTTCCTGGTTCGTATCGACGCTGCGGTTTACGTAATCGACTGCCTGCCCAACATGCAGCCCGCGGACGTGACCGCAAAAACCATCCCCCTAGTAAAGCAGCTGCGCGCGGCCAAACCCAACACGCCCATCGTCCTGGTCGAGGACCGTCGCTTTACGAACGACTGGATCACCCCAGCCAAAAAGAAATTCCACGACGACAACCACGCCGCACTTCAAGCCGCTTATAAAGAGCTTCAGAAAATGGGTGTTAAAAACCTTTTCTACATTCCAGGGGATGAGCTTTACGGAACAGATACCGAAGGCGCCACCGATGCCTCGCACGCCAATGACCTCGGCTTCATGCGCCAAGCCAATGTGATGGAACCCATCCTGCGCAAAGCACTGAAAACCAAGTAACCGGATCGACGCTGCCGTTTTGGCAGCACCTTTTTTGTCGTATCGTCTACGCACGATCGACCCCAAGCAGCGCGGCCGAGGCCGCGCTGCTACCGTTTACGGCGCTGCACTTCGAGAATCTCCATCTCGAAAATAACCGTGGCGTGAGGTGGGACCTGGCCCGGACGTCCATAGTCTCGGTAGGCCAATTCGGCGGGAATCGCGATCACGTAGCGTCCGCCGTTCTGCATGACACGAAGCGCCTGCTCCCAACCCAAGATAATCTGACGTGGGTCAGCACCGACTTCGAACGTAAAGGAGTGGTTTCGACTTTGCTTCTGGTTGAAGATTTTGCCGTCCAAGAGCCGCCCGATATACAACGCCGTGACCACGTCACCTCGCGTAATCGGAAGCCCCTGTCCCTTTTGCTTCTCCACGAACCGGATCCCTCCGTCCAACAACACGGCGTCAGGAAGGAGTTTCGCGACGATCTCCGCGTCTGCCTTGGGCATGTGATCCGTCAGGGCGACAGCTGGGGGTACCCCCCCAAGAAGGATGCCACCTAGCAGTGCGAGTGACCAGGACCGAGCGAGAAGCGACGGAATCATCGCCGGGTTTCAGCAACTCTGATGCCGATCGTCCCGACCTGATATACCAACGCTACGACAATTTGAAGGTCGACGCCGCGGGCCGCTCTCGGCCATGAAAGAGGGGGCGCTACCGTAGCTGACCCGTCGACCGCGGGTTCAGCGCGCCCAAGACCTCAGCGACTACAACCCTATCCTTCCATGAACTACCCAACCCGCCTCGCTCGCAGGCCCGCCTCCTGGGGAGCGTTCCTCGCCCTGACCGGCCTGACTCCCGGAGCCTGGAGCCAAGTGGCCCCCACAGCCCCTACCGACGAAGCTATTCAACTCCAGGCGTTCACGGTTACGGGCTCCAACGTGAGACGTTTGGAATCTGAAAAAGCCCTGCCTGTCACTCAGTTCAACCTGGACGAGATCGATGTACGCGATGCGTCACAGGCCTCCGACTTGCTGACAGCCTTGCCGCAAATCACCGGCCTGCCCGGGAACGAAACCGCCACCCTCGGCGCCACTGCACGCGGTGACAACGCCACGGTCTCTTTGCGCGGTATCCCCTCCAGCAATACGCTGGTCCTCCTCAATGGACGGCGCCTGCCAGCCCATCCAATCAGTCAATCGGAAGCGGGCGTGCCCACGCTGTCGACCAATGTGAACCAACTCCCCAATCGAGGACTGGAGCGGATCGACGTGCTCCGCGATGGCGCTTCCTCGATTTACGGCACGGACGCGGTGGCCGGGGTGATCAACTATATCACCAAGCGCGACTTCGTTGGCACGGAGCTGTCGCTACGCTATGCGGAAACCGAAGCTGGAGATGGCCGGGAGTACCGCGCCACGCTCACCCACGGGTTCACCTTCGCCTGCGAACGCGGTCGCGCCCTCATCGTCGCCGACTTCTACGATCGCGATCCCATCTTCGCACGCAATCGCGACTTCTCCGCGGAGGCTGACCACAGCTATCTTGCTCCGGCACCCTGGAACGTATCCACCAACACGACGTTCAACGCTCGCTCTGCCACCAGCGAGTACGGCAACTACATGCTCGGCACCGTGGCAGCGAATGGTACCTTCACCGCCGGTCGCACCACAGGTGTACCTGCCTCACTCGTAGCCACTTCCGGCCAATTCTTCCTCATTCCCACGACCTCCTCCAGTGGAGCCGCCTTCCAAACCACCACTCCAGCACGCGAGGGTCTGACCAACACGTATTACTGGAACAACAATACCTACCGNNTCGGGTCATCCAGCCGCAAAGCACCCGAGGCAACCTGTATTTGAGTGGGGAATACGATCTGTCGTCACAGCTGACCGCCTTCGCAGAGTGGACGAGCTACGAAGCGCGCTCCGTAACGGTTCGCGAGCCAGACGGCATTACCGCTTCGACTGATGGCGATATTATTGTTCCCGCCACCAACCCCTTCAATCCGTTCGGCAATCGATTCTGGAGCCCAACGGGCGCGCCTAATGCTGACGGCACGCCGCGCCTCACCGGAACACCAGGCCCCGTGCGCATTAGCAACAAACGCCTCACTGACCTCGCCGACCGCACCGCGATCGTCAACACTTCGGTCTACCGTGGAGTGGCGGNNCGAAGAGAACGGGCCGAGCCGAAAGAGTTTGTTGATCGATGCGATCAACCAGACCGATCCCGCCCTGGCATTCAACCCGTTCACGCGCACGTTTGCAGTGCAGAACAACACCTTGGTGGTGACCGGGCCTTATCGGAACCCCGAAAGCGTCCAATCGAAGTTCCGCTCTAAATTCATACGCGAAGGTATCACCAAGCTCAGGAGCCTAGATGCCCGAGCGTCAGGCAACGTGGTGGAACTATGGGGTGGCAATCACATCGCGGCGGCGTTCGGAGGCGAGTATCGCTTCGAAGCTTACGACGACTTCCGCCCTCCCTTCGCGGGATTGAATCCGCCCGGTTCGGGCCTTGATCCGACCGCCAATGACTTCCTCGGGTTCTCGCCTAACTCCGATACCCACGGCAATCGCCATGTCACCGCAGGCTATGCGGAAGTCGTCGTACCGCTGGTCGGTGGTGGGATACAGTTTCCACTGGTCCACTCCCTTGAGGTATCAGCGTCCGCTCGTTACGAAAGCTATACGGACTTTGGCGAAACCACGAAACCCAAGTATGGCGTCAGTTGGCGGCCACTTCCGTCCGTTCTGATCCGCGCTTCCTACAACGAAGGATTTCATGCGCCTAACCTCGCCCAGCTGTTCACAGGAACGCTTATCCGGACCGTCACGGGAAGCACCGACAGCTACCGCAGCGCCGTCACCGGCTTGNNCCGCAGTATCGCCTCCGGCAATCCCAATCTGCAACCGGAAGAATCGACCGGGAAATCTTTGGGTATCGTCGTGGACGTGCCTCTCGTCAAAGGCCTGACCCTGGGCGTCGATTACTGGGAAATCCGCCAAGAAAACGTCATCGCTTCCTCCGGATCGATCGCTGACGACACCGCTGCGCTGCAAGCAGCCACCCAAGCCGCGCTCGCGGCAGGTCAGAACATTGCACAAATCGACTTGGGTTCCGGCACCGCCAATTATCAGGGAGATGGCTCTGTGGTACGCCTTCCGGTCACCCAAGCAGATCGCGAGTTCTTTGCGGCCTATAATGCCACCCGCACCCCCGGTAACCAACGTGCCGTGGTAGGCGCAATCGACTTCCTAAGAACGACTTATTTCAATCGCTCTCAGCAATTCGTCAACGGTTTCGATCTCGACGCCACCTATCGGCTGCCACGGTTGTCAGCGGGCAATTTCACGGTCAGCACCACCTGGACTTACCTGAATGACTTCCACACCTACGCCGCAGCAGGAGCCCCACGCACTGAACTACGCTGGAACAACTCAGCCGCCGTCGGTGGAGCCACTCCCAAATGGCGAGGAAACATCAGCGTAACGTGGAGAAAAGGCGCCTGGGGTGCGGGGATCTCGGCGTATTATATCGGCAACTACTCGGACTCTGGAGCCACCACCACGCAGTCGGTCTATGAATCGCTCGGCTCACCGGGTTACATTAGCCCTGTCTTCAACAACGGCAGCTACAGCTACCGCTATGTGGTCGACGACTCCATTAGCTATAACGCCAACATCTCTTACCGGATTCGCTCGAAACAGCGTTGGCTAGATCACACCACGCTGCGGCTTGGAGTGGTTAATCTCACCGATGAGACTCCTCCGCTCTCGTCTGACTCGCGTGGATACGACCCATCCATTTATAACCAGATGGCACGCGGACGCTCTTGGTCGCTGCAAGTGACCAAAAAATTCTGATGACTCGGAAAGGGGGACGGATCAAACGTCCCTCTTTAGTTTTGATTCAATATCCTGCATGGTCTGGAGAAACGCTTTCTCCAGATCGACGTCGTAAAGACGCGCTAGGACGAGGATACTCCAGAGGCAGTCGGCGAGTTCGTGGGGAAGCTTGTGGTCCAACCCTTCAACCGTGCGAATCCCACTTTTCGCCATGACCAATTTCATCAGGTCACCGATATCCCCGACCAACCCCTGCATCACCTCCTCCCGGGTCCAGGGTCGGCCCCCCACCGCCGTTTCATGATGGGCGAAGGCGGCACGGATATCCATAGCACGATCGGCGAGAGCAGTAAGTTCCATGGCAACGCGATAGACCGAGTGACCCCAAAAGACAAAGGGGAAGGAAAAGGGGAAGGCTGAGAGCTGAAATTCGGAATTCGGAACACTGAAACACGGAAACCACGCAACTTCTGTGGATTCGAGTTTCAGATTTCAGCGTTCAGATTTCTTCAGGGCACGCTCCGGAGGCTGTCGCAGAACGTCTCCACTCGGCGAAAAAGTACGGGAGGGCCACGGTCTCTCGTGGCCGGGTTTGCGTGGGCGAACCGGCGTTTTTGATCGTTATGTGATCGCCGGACGCGAGAGAGAGGCCGTCTCGGAACGTAGACGCCCCGATCGTTTCGCAACGGAGGGACAACGCTTGACTG
This sequence comes from Opitutaceae bacterium UBA6669, assembly GCA_002455175.1. GTDB lineage: Bacteria > Verrucomicrobiota > Verrucomicrobiia > Opitutales > Opitutaceae > UBA6669. The sequence continues at coordinate 2,231 of DKKJ01000017.1, read as the reverse complement.
AAATACCGGTGGAGGGACTCGCGCCGTCGAGTCTGGCTCGAATCCNNGACGCGAGAGACCGCGTCCCTCCAAGTGTCCCTTGCTCATATTCCGAATTTCTGAGTTTCGTGGCGGGTCGAGCTTCTGAGATAGCCTTGAGACCGAGCCCTTCCGGAGGAAGCCGGATTTCAGCGTTTTCGCGCTTTTCTCTGCCACCTCACAGAAGCTTTTGCATCTTGAAGCGCTCGAACACGACACCGTGACGCGGGACATACTCTCTTTCTCGGACGACAAAGCCCTGCTTTTCGAAAAACGGGCAACTGATACGACTCGCGTCGGTCGTGAGGGTGCTGACTCCGCGCTCGCGGGCAATGCCTTCAAGCTGGCGGTACACCCGGGAACCCAAGCCCCGACGATTGAATGCTCCTGAGCAGTAGAGAAACGAGACATGATCCACGGGGTCGAGTTGACCGAAAGCTTCAGGCCAACCTTTCACCTGGAGTATCCACGTATGACCTCGGGAGAGACGGGCTTGAAACTCGNNCTGGAGAATAAAACCCCGGGCCAATTCGCCGCACCGCATCGCGATAGACGGAAGCGAGCGTGTCTACGTCACCCGACGTATATGGCCTCAGCTCTACATCTCTCAGATCTCCGGTTTCCATCATTCTAAATTCTAACTAGTTGCCAACCGCCGCATTACTGCGGCGCGGGTCAGCATATCCGGTGCGTGAACCATCAGGATTGAGCACGATCGCATTGATCCCGCCAAAATGCCGTCCCGTGCCCGGCTCCTCTGGCAAATTTACATCCCAGCCCTTGGCGCGCAACCCGGTCACAACGGCGGGATCGAGGGACTTCTCGGCCTCGACGGCATCTGGCTTTCCGCGCGTAAAAGGATTATACCAATGGATACGGGTATCACCGATCGCGTCTTCCAGCGGACGCGAGAAGACGAGCGCGTCTATCAAAGTCTGGAGCAACGCCGTGGGAATACGCGACGCTCCAGGAATCCCGATCGCCATTTCAGGCTTACCCTCCCTCAACACCAAGGTCGGAGCGATCGTGCTCCGTGAACGTCGGCCGGGGGCGAGGAAGTTGGGGTTCGACGGATCGTAGAAACTAAAGTTGCTCATGGAGTCGTTCATGATGACTCCGGCCACCACCACGCCTGCCCCGAAGTGCAGGCTCTGCGACTGCGTGGCACAGACAACATTTCCCTCCGCATCAACCACAGCGAAATGGGTGGTGGAAGCATGAACTGATTCGCCTTCAGACCATCCCGCCACCTTGCGTCCCGCGGCAGTGGACTCTAACGCTTTAGCACGTATCCGAGAGATAGATTCAGGAGAAACCAGCGTCTCGAACGCCTCGCGTGACTCCAGGGAATCCGCCTGCGTGCGCTGAATTTCCGGCTGCACCTCACGCCAAATCCGGCCGACCAGATCGATATTCTCCGCCGTGCGCAACGGCGGCTGAAGCGGCTGATTTTCCAACGCCTTTAAAATCGTGAAAAAGAGCGCGGCACCCGTGGTGGGAGGCGGGCCGCCCTCAAGACGCAAGCCCCTAAATTCCACAGAGATCGGCGTAGTCAGGCGAGCCTCGTAGCGAGCGAAATCTTCCAAAGTAAGGAGACCGCCTCCACGGCGTGATGCCTCCACTAGCTCTCGCGCCACGTTCCCACGATAGAATCCTCGAGACCGCTGGCGGGAAAAGGCCTCCATGGTCCTAGCCAAAGCGGGATTGGGCAGCCGCGTTCCAACTGCTGGAAGTTCACCGTTAGGCAAAAAGAGTTTGGCCAGGCTCCCATCTTGTCCCCGCAGTTTATCTAGACGCTCCTCGAATAAAACGCGGGTCTTGGGAAGGACCGTAAACCCCTTTTTTGCCAGATCGATGGCGGGCCGCACGGTTTTGGCCCACGAAAGCCGCCCCCATTTAGCGTGCGCAAGATCAAGCGCAGCAGGAAGCCCAGGAGTACACACGGAGCCCCAACCGTCTGCCCGATCCTTTTCCGGCCGCTTCACGTAGTCAGCGGGGACAACAGACCAACTGGCTTGATCCATGCCATCGATGGCGTGCGTCTGGCCGGTTTTCGCGTCGTAATAGAGCAGCATGAGTTTGCCGCCCATGCCGGATCCATATGGCTCCGCCACGCCCAAGCTCAATGAAACCGCAACGGCAGCGTCGATCGCATTTCCACCGGCCCGCAGAATGGCCGCGCCGGCTTCCGCAGCTTCAGGGTGTCCGGCCAC
>DKKJ01000111.1 GCA_002455175.1 Opitutaceae bacterium UBA6669 | reverse complement strand
TCGTCTTCACCTCCGTACCTTTTGAAGCGACGGAGTTTCCGCTCGCGCCATTGGTCGTGGAGGCCGTCTCCGACGAAGAGCCCGCGTCACCCTTGCCACCGCAGACAGATCGGGTGGATAGGGGGACGCCGTCTTCTCCCGTAGNNGGAAGAGGCAGACGCCACAGCCACTTTGACCGCGGAGTTGCCGCAGATCTCCAATCACGAGGTGGTGCGTGAGGAGACGTCTTCTGATGATTCAGGCGACGACACCGACGATACCTCTCCTCTTGAATCTAAAGAAGTGGATTTGTCGCTGCCCTTGCCGCCGCCGGTGGCTCCTCCGCTTTTGCCTGTTGCTCAGATTCCAGTCGTGTTTTCGCTTGCGATAGAACCTCAGCAGAACGCGCTGTTGATTCAGGGAGAGGTGACGAATTCCCCCGTATCGACATCGGTGCCGGAAACGGTGGATACACCGACTTTACCAATCGAGACTGGATATTCCCGTGGATCGGAGGCCGTGGTGCGCACTCCGCGCTTTTCTCTCTCTGAGCAGTCCCTTTCCCAACCTGTCGTAGAAGAGGCGAATTACGCTGCGCGGGCGACCACTCCAGAGCCGATTTCATCGTCGCCGGCAGGTCGCCTTCCGAAAGCCGTTTCTCCTCGCGAGGTGACGGTACCCGCTGGAGTTCCTTTAGACCGCGCAGTGCTAGGAAAGGGGACGGCGAGTTTGTCCCCAGACGCTAGAGAGGCCGCTCCTCCCAACCGCGCGGTGCCCCAGCCTGCCCAGGAGCCTGTGTCGGTGCCAGCGTCATTCGAGGCTCCGACCGTGGAGGCGAGCGTTCCCGCTCGTGTCGCGGTGGTGGGGACGCAGACGCTGGCCACGCCGGTGCCCAACCGCTCTGCTGTGGGCATAGTTCCGACCGCGGTTGTCGCCTCTCCCGCATCGACATTGCCTGCATCTGAGGCCCGTGTTGCGCAGGCCGAGACTGCTGAAACGGAGGCCATCGAGTCGATCCAGGTCAAAACGGTTTCGGTGGCTTCAGCGGAAAAGACCGTCACGGACAGCGGCAAAAACTCCCCTGCGATAACGACCGCAGCTGAAACCTCCCGTGGAGGCGAGGGACCCGTACAGGAAAAATTTGCCGCCGATCTCAAACTGCGGCGCAGCTCCCGTTCTTTGGAGAAGCAAGCCTCCCCAATTTCCGATAAAAAAGTAGTACTAACCGTTGATAAGGAGAAGGTAGCGGAGAGGCAGTCTGCAGTTGGCACCGAAACTGCAAAAGAACTGGCTCCGATGGTTCACGATATTCGCCAAACTCGATTGATTGCGCTGGGAGGGGAGACCCTTCCTTCGGCCTCGGGTGTGAGCGAAGGAGCTACCCAGGCGCAGCCGATGGCGGATAAGACGGCTGAAACCCGAGCGACCACGGCGGCAGCGAATGCCGTTCAGGTGGTGCGTCAAATTTCCGATGCGGTGGACGCTCTTGCTGCGACGGAACGACCAGGAGTGAATGTCCGGGTCAAACTCGACGACGTCGGCGTCGCGGTGAATGTCGAATTTCGCAATGGCGAAGTCCGTGCGACTTTTCAGACCGACTCGGCTGACTTGCGCGATGCTTTGTCCACTGCGTGGCAGACACACGCGGCCGCCGTGACGGATAGCAAACCGTACCGTTTCGCGGAGCCGGTGTTCACCTCATCGCCCTCTCAGAACCCAGGAAGCCAATCCTCGCAGAGCCAATCGTTCTCCATGGGCGGTGATACCTCCCGCCAGCACCAGCAGCAGCAGCAGCCTCACTCCCAGTCCTCGGCTACGGAGCTGAGTCCGACGTTTTTGTCGGGAGTTCATCAGCTGCGGACCTCTAAAGCCACTAGTCCAACTCCCGTTGCACCTGCGAGTGCGGTAGGAGCCTCCCTTTCTTCACGTCTCGAAGCCTTTGCCTAAGCGTCCTTTCACCTATGTACGTCAATCCTACTGATAACGCTCAGGCAGCCTTCGCNNCGCAAAAACAGCTCGGGCAGCAAGACTTTCTCAAGCTGATCACTGTGCAACTGGCGAATCAGGATCCAATGAAGCCGATGGAAGATACGGCCTTCATTGCTCAGATGGCGCAGTTCACCAGCTTAGAGCAAACAACCCAGCTGGCGCGCGAGTTCGCGTCATTGCGGGCCACTACGGAATTGAACTCTGCGGGCGGGCTGATCGGCAAGCAGGTCACCGTTCTCGATGAGAACAACGAGCCCTTGACCGGACTGGTCACGGGTGTCGACAACACCGTCGACACCCCGCGTCTGGTGATCGGCGACAAGCTTTATCCCTATGCGCACGTGGTGCGTGTGGAAACGGCCCCGACGCCCTCCCCCTGAATTTAGCAAACAAACACGTCTTAACCTCGTCCTTAAACCACTCCTTCTATGTCTCTTATCGGCACTCTCACTTCCGGCGTCAGCGCGATGAAAACCTTCACCAAAGGCCTCGAGGTCATTGGTAACAATATCGCCAACGTCAATACGATCGGCTACAAGAGCTCTCGCGCGGTTTACGCGGACAGCTTCAGCAACACGCTGCGTGCCTCGGCTCCCTCGACGGCGACAACGTCCAACACCTCGGCGACCCAAATTGGTACCGGAGTGAAACTCAGTGGAGTCTCTGCTCGTTATACGCAGGGTTCTCTTAACACCACGGGCGTGACCACGGATCTTGGGATTTCTGGCAACGGCTTTTTCCGTGTCTTAAATCCTACTGACAACCAAGAGTATGTCACTCGCGCAGGGGCGTTTCGCATTGATGACACCGGCTACTTGGTCACGTCACAAGGCTACCGCGTTCTCGGCTTGACCGGTGGTGTCGCGGGAACCCCGCCCGCCACCGTGGGCCCCATCCAGTTGGCGACGGTGCCGGCGACGGATCCGCAGCGCCAGTCCATCAGCATCGACCGTTCAGGGAACCTCATCGAGTTTTATGCCGATGGCTCGACCGTCACGACTAACCGAGTTCTCCTCCAAAACTTTGCCGACCCCAGTGCGTTGGTGAAACAGGGCGATAACCTCTTTACTGGAATGAATGCGGCGGGTCCCATCGGCGGAGCCGCCCTGACCGCGACCAACAATGGTCCCGGTGAAAACGGACTCGGCGCGATCGAATCAGGCACGCTCGAGCTTTCGAACGTCGATCTGACGGAGGAGTTCGCCAATATGATCACCACACAGCGGTCGTTCCAGGCAAGTTCACGTTTGGTCACGGTTTCTGACACTGTTCTCGAGGACATTGTGAATCTGAAGCGCTAAGTGAGCTGACCGAAGTCGATGGAGCGCAAGCGTCCTCGCACTTTGACCACGCTGCGCGCCAAACCCGTTCTGCTCTCCTTTCTTTTATTACGTCATGGCTGCAAAAACTGAAGCTCCTCCCGCTGCTGCGGCCCCTGCTGCAGGTGGTGATGCCGAGGCACCCGCCAAAAAATCGGGTTTGATGTCGTCGCTCATCCCGATCGTGGCGGTGGTGGTGCTTGCTCCCGTTGGATCCTGGGCGGTGGCTCAATTCGTCATTATCCCACAACTACGCAAGGAGCTGACGACCGCGTCGGCACCCAAGGAGGGCGAGGCGCATGGCGAAGCCGCAGCTGAGCACGCTCCCGCTCATGGCAAAGAGGAGAAAAAAGAAGGCGGTCATGGCAAGAAAGAGGCGAGCGGCGCGGCGGGAAGCACGTACACCTTCGAAAACATCGTGGTGAACTTGGCTGGAACCATGGGTACTCGTTACCTCAAAGCTACGTTTATGGTTTCGGGCACCGACGCGACACTCCGCGCTCAGTTTGAGGCCAACAAGCCGAAGCTATTGGACGTTTCACTGAATGTGCTTTCGGCTCTCACTTTGACGGATCTGGAGGAGCCAGGCTCCAAAAACATCATCCGTGAAAAACTCGCCTCCGCTTACAACCAGGCGTTGGGTAAGAAGGTGGCCGAGCAAATCTATTTTTCCGACTTCGTCGTTCAGTAACGACGTTTTTTGCCGCCATGGCCAACGACTCCGGATCTGTCCCTGATGTTCTCGACCAGAGCGAGATCGATCGCCTGCTGGCGGGTGCCAATGAAGCTCCTAAGCAGATAATTTTCCGTCCGGACGGAAAACGTCATGACACGGAGAATGCGCCGAAGATCGAAGTTTACGATTTCCGTAACCCTGTCTTCCTGAGCGAAGTCGAACTCAGGCGCCTGCGCCTGATGCATGAAGATTTTATCCGCTATCTTTCGGCGCGGATGTCGCTCTTCCTTCGAATGGAGTTCGCCTTGAAGATGGCGAAGCTAACTACGGTCTCCTACGGAAAATTCACCGAGGCCTTGCCCAGCCCCACGCATATCTGCTTGTTCAAGACCGAGCCACTGTTGGGTGTCGGAATTTTGGATATCAATCCACGACTCGCGCTCACTTTGGTAGATCGCATGCTTGGCGGGAGCGGACACTCCGTGAAGTTGGAACGCTACCTCACGGAGATCGAAGTCACCCTTCTCGAGGACATCATGCTGATCGTGCTCGAGGAATGGTGCGGTCAATGGAAGAGTGAAAAGGAGCTCCACCCCGCGGTGATCGGTCACGAAAATAATGGCCGATTCCTGCAGACTTCTCCTAAGGACGCGGTGATGCTGGCATTGACGATGGAGGTCACCTTCGGTGATTGCTCCGAGCAAATTCAGATTGGCGTTCCTTACTACACCATTGAGCCGCTCGTTAAGTCGATGCAGGCAGCGCGGGACAAAGATACCGCTCCTGATAAAAAGGTCCACAAAGCCGAGTGGAAACCGATTTATGAACACATCTCTCTTCCCGTGCGTGCGGAGTGGGATGCATTCGAACTCTCTTTGCGTGAGATCACTCAGCTCCGGGTGGGCGATGTGATCGAAATGCCGCCAGAGATCGTCGAGAAGACGGTCATTACGCTGAACGGCAACCCCAAATTCACGGGCACCGTCGGCCTCGATAGTGATAAGGTCGTGGTCAAACTCGCCCAAAAAATTACCCAGGAAAACCCTGTGACTGCCAAACGCCATGGAAGATAAAACGCTCGATGTTGTTCTCGACGTAAAAGTAAAGGTCACGGTCCAGCTTGGATCGTGTCAGTTGCCTATGCGTGAAGTGTTGGAGTTGACGTCTGGCACCGTCATTCAACTTAACCAGCAGGCCAGTGATCCCGTCGGGCTTTACGTCAACGATAAGTTGATCGCCTACGGTGAGGTCGTGGTCGTCGAAGATAGCTTCGGGATCAAAATCACCGAACTGGTCGGCACCAAGGCCACTTGATTTTCAGCGAGTGAAGATGCCTCCCCGCCCGAGTGTCCTGACTCGAGCGGGGAGTTTTTTTATTGGACCCTGCAGATACGCGGAGATGGCCAAACGCGGAAACGGCGAAACTTTCAGCCCATTTCCTGGGGATGCCGTTCCAGATTTCAGCTGTCCGATTCCTGCGTTTCCGCTTTTCAACATTTCTTAATCTCCTCCGTGGAACCCTTGCGCGGAATAGCGGCCTGTGTTCTTTCTGCCTATGTTCACCGCTGCGAAAGACGCTATGGCCAGTCGAGGGGCGCAAAGCTACCTGAATGGAGTGATTGCCGCTTACGGCAAACTGAGCGAGTTGCGCATTGATTCAAAACGCCAAACCGTCGTGGCCGTGTGCCTTCTGCATGGTGAGAGCGTTCCTCTGACCGTGAACGTGGGAAAATACTCCCTGGAGTCGGTGGGGACCAAGACCTTCGTCCAAATTTCCCAGTGCACCAGCAACCGTCCCTGGGCTCAGGCTTTAGTGCGTGATTTCGCGGAAGGTCGGCGGTGGGAGCTCCCTCGTTGGGCAGCGGCCGCGTTGTAGTGGCTGTTGGGCTCGCATTCCACGCTCGGCAAAACTTGCCGCTGACGTACACTCCCAGGGGTTTGCGCAGTAAAAGAGCGTGCTGGCTGATTTAATTATTACGTAATTACCTGATAATAAATGGTTTGCTGCTGGTGATAGTGCTATGGCATGCGAGTGGCTTAGACAGAGCCGCGCATGAGGCTTTCCTCCCAGACATTTACCAGCGTCACCCGCTGGCTGATAGTGGTAGTCGGCTGCGCCGTTTTGGAGACGGCGCAGCTGATGAGGGCAGAGGAGTCGCCTGCGGCGACTCCTACCCGTTCCCCGGGATTGGTGATTTATCCCCAAGGTTCTTCAGGGAAAGATGAGGCAGGAGAGGTTTCAACTTCGGCCGGGAGGGCGCCGGCGGCTGGAGGTCGATCCTGGAGTTTTGTTCTTGGGACCCTTGCCGTGGTTACGGGCGGAGCTTGGTACTGGGTAAAACGCCGTGGTGCTGGCCCCTTGGGGGTGGCACGAGGCGAGCGCAAAATCCTGATCGAGGAAACGCGTTCATTGGGTAACCGCCAATACCTGGTCGTGGCTGACTACCAGGGATCTAAATTTTTGATCGGAGTCACCCCTGGACAGATACAGTTGGTGTCGCCACTTCCTCCTACCACGGAGGCGAAATAATGCGCGCGAACCGGCAAGTTTCGTTTTTGATCCGTCTGTTTCAGGCGGTCGTGCTCATCGGTAGTCTTTTGGGGGTCTTGGGTGGCGGAGTCCTTTCGGCCCAGCCGACGCCGGCTCAAACGCCTTCGACTTCGCCAACCGCTCCAGCGACCGCGGCGGCAGGTCCTGAAACGAGTGTTTTGCTGCCCGCTTCGACCTCGGTGGCACTGCCGCCACCCTCTTCCGGTAATTCGAGTCCGCTACGCCTTAACATCGGATTCGAAGGTATGGGAAAACCGGCGGATGTCAGTATCGCCATTCAATTGGTGGTGGTGATGACCCTGCTGACGCTGGCGCCGTCGATGGTCATTCTGATGACCAGTTTTACCCGTATCGTTATCGTCTTGGGGTTCGTGCGGACCGCGATTGGTGTGCCCTCCGCGCCATCGAACCAAATCGTTGTTGGGCTCTCCCTCTTTTTGACCTTTTTCCTAATGGGGCCGGTTTTTGACCGTATTCAAGTCGAGGCCGTCCAACCGTATATGGCGGGACAAGTGACCTCTACTGAGGCGTTCAACAAAGCCACCGTGCCGCTGCGCGATTTTATGCTCAAGCAGACTCGAACGCGGGATCTGGAGTTTTTCTTACAACTCGGTCGTTTTCCGCCAACGCGCGTGGATGAGTTACCGATGCGTGTCGTCATTCCGGCGTTTGTCATCAGCGAATTACAAACTGCTTTTCAGATGGGCTTCATGCTCTTTCTGCCGTTTCTCGTCGTCGACTTCCTCGTTTCGTCCGTGCTGATGGCTCTGGGGATGATGATGATGCCGCCCGCGATCGTTTCGCTGCCTTTCAAACTTTTGCTCTTCGTACTGGTAGACGGCTGGCACCTCGTGGTGAAGAGCCTAGTGGACAGTTTCCGGCTCTAGCCATGCCCCACGCGTCTTTTCTCCCTTTGTCGGTTTAAGCTGCTCGCCGTTATGAATCCGGAACTCGCCATCGATATCTTCAAGGGTGTCATCATTTTTTCGCTCTATGTGGTCGCTCCCTTTTTGGGTGTTATGCTGGTCATTGGGTTCGCGATGAGCCTGTTTCAATCGGTCACCAGCATTCAGGAGCAAACGCTGACCTTTGCCCCGAAGCTGCTGGCGCTGGCCGGTTTATTGATCGCGCTCGCGCCGTGGCTGCTACGTTCAATTACCGAGTTCGCGACTACAATGATCACACGGATCAGTTCGTTGGGCGTGTAGCGATCGAGAGAGCCGTCCGCTATGCCGCTCGACCTGGTCTTTGCCTGGTTGATGGTGTTCCTGCGCTGTCTGGGACTCATCCTTCTCATCCCTACGTTGGCGGGGCGCTCCTTGCCTGCGATGGTGCGGGTGGCTTTGGCGGCCTGTCTTGCTTCGCTGCTCTATGGTATCGTGCCGTCAGCGCAGATTCCTTTGGAAGCTGGGGCGCTGGTGATGGCGGCGGGTGGGGAAGTGATTCTCGGTCTGGTCTTTGGATTTGTTGGGCGCCTGGCATTTGCCGCCGTGGAGCTGGCAGGACGTTTAATCGGCAACGAAATCGGCCTCACGGCAGCTCCTGGATTTGATGTCCCTCAGCCCTCGCAGGAGCCGCTGGCAGCGTTGCTGTCGATGATGGCAGGGGTATTGTTTTTCCTTTTTGGTGCACACCTGAGTGTCCTGACGGCGTTTGCGCGCAGTTTTGAGTTGGCGCATGCGGGTGCTCCTGCGTTTGGAGATCTCGCGATGACTACGATGATGACGCAGACTGGTCGAGTGATCGAATTAGGCTTCCGGATCGCGGCGCCTTTCATCGGCCTCAATTTCCTCGTGAACATGGCTTTTTCCGTCTTGGGCCGCGCGGTTCCCAAGATGAGCGTGTTCGTATTGAGTTACCCCCTCCGCACGCTCGCAGGGTTTGGCCTTTTAGCGGGAGCCGGGGGATTGCTGGCGCAGTACCTATGGGTGGAGTTTGACGCCCTGCCGTTCAAGTTACTCGAGCTTTTGCCGAGAAGCTGAGGAACTGCGGAAACACTGAAATTGGAGGGGCGACGTGCATGAGGCTCCCTCGGAACGTCTCCACGTGGCCCTCCCGTAGTTTTTTCGCCGAGTCGCGATGTTCTGAGAGAGACTCCGAAGTGAGGCCCCCTCCCAGCGGAGTCGGCTCCTGTGGCCGGTCCGATCGGGTGGGTAGGAAAAATTTTCCGGTGACGCTGGCGACCCTGGTTAGTGCACCTAAGATTGAATTTTAAGATGCTATCTATCAATCGCTAAAGACGAAGCCCGGATCGGTGGCACTCTGCTTGCATAACCCCTGGTTCCACCATGGCCGATCAGGACGACGACTCAAAAACCGAGCTACCTACCGACAAAAAGAAGTCGGAAGCCATGGAGCGCGGCGAATTCGCGCGGTCGCCTGAGTTGCAGGTCGTGGTGATGCTTGCCGCTGCTTTGGGCGTCTTCTCGATGACCCTGTCGGCGGCATCTCGTGACATTGCTGCATTGGCAACCTTGCTGTGGAGAGATTTGGCGGCCACGCGGATTGAGGTGGCTACGGTACCGCAACAGCTTTGGGAGGTTGGATTGTTGATTGCTCGAGTGTTGGTTCCGGTCATAGCAGCGACGGTCGCAGCGAGCCTTTTGGCGGGTGGCTTCCAAACTGGCTTTCGCATTTCGCCCAAGGCGTTGGGTGTCAAACTGGAGCGGCTTGACGTGATGAAGGGTATACAGCGTGTGTTTTCCAAAAACGCTGCCGTGCACGGGGTGGTGGACTTTATCAAGATGCTGGGGATCGGTTGTGTGCTTTGGTTTTCGGCTCAAAATCTTTTGGCCGATCCTTTGTTCAGTGNNGTGATTTTCTGCAACGCGCCACCGTAGAGTTTTTTGGGAAACTGTTGTTCGCCCTCGGGGTGATTGCTGGTCTGAGCTACGCGTACGAACGGTATAAGAATTTCACTCAGCTCAAGATGACGCGTCAGGAGGTCAAAGATGAGCACAAGCAGGCAGAAGGGGATGGCCAGATGAAGAGCGCGATGCGTCGCATGGGTCGTCGCCTGCTCCAAAAGCAGATGCTGAGTGCGGTGCCGACTGCCGACGTGGTGGTGACCAACCCGACCCACTACGCTGTTGCTCTGAAGTATGAGCGCGGCAAGGACAGCGCACCTGTCGTGCTGGCCAAGGGTGAAAACCGCTTCGCCCTACGCATCAAAGCNNGGCGGTCGCGGGTATCCTCGCCTTCGTGTACCGCACCCACCGTCTCTATTTCCACGAACTTAAAATGCGTCGCGCGCAGGCAGAGAGTGCCGCCGCACGTCGCGCCGCTTAAGGGCACGTACCCGCCTGCTGACTCACCAAATTTTTGTCTTTTTCCTCCATGGCCTCTGCTGCTTCCGCTCCTGCTCCATCCACGTTACCGACTCCTCCACGAGGAGGGGTGGATCTGCTCAAGCGCGCCGATCTCATTTTCACGGGGGCATTGTTCCTCACCGTGCTGATGCTCCTGGTGCCCGTACCAGCGGCGATTCTCGATCTGATGCTGGCGCTCCAGATCGGCCTCTCCCTGTTGGTGCTGTTGATCGTGNNACCACCTGAGTTTGCTGGCTTTCCGACCCTCCTGCTTGCGCTAACTCTTTTTCGCCTCGCCCTGAACATCTGTTCCACGCGATTGATCCTGACGAAAGGGGAGGCGGGTGCGGTTATTGAGTCGTTCGGACACTTTGTTATTCAAGGAAACTACATCGTCGGTTTGGTGGTGTTTGTCATTCTTATCGTCATCAACTTCGTGGTGATCACCAAGGGTGCCGGCCGTATCGCCGAGGTCAGTGCGCGCTTCACCTTGGATGCGTTGCCCGGGAAGCAAATGGCGATCGACGCAGAGCTGAACGCGGGAATTATTGACGAACAGGCTGCCACCGCCCGCCGTCTTAAGATTCAAAAAGAGGCAGATTTCTACGGAGCGATGGACGGTGCGTCCAAGTTTGTGCGCGGTGACGCTATCGCCGGTATCCTGATCACATTGCTCAACATCGTTGGCGGCTTTGCCATCGGGGTGCTGCAGATGGACATGACTTTGGGGGAGTCGGCGGCAAAGTTCACGCTGCTCTCGATCGGTGACGGATTGGTTTCCCAAATCCCGGCTCTAATCATCTCGGTGGGCGCTGGTATCCTGGTCACTCGCGCGGCGGGAACCGGTAATTTGGGTCAGCAGATCTGCTCCCAATTGGTGCGTTATCCCCGTGCTTTAGGTATTTCCGCAGGGATGTTGGGAGTCTTCGGACTCATGCCTGGAATGCCCACGCTGCCTTTCCTGGGTTTGGCTCTGGCAGGTGGATACGTGGCACGCATTTTAAAGCAGCAGCAGCAAGTCGATGCCGCGAGCGCAGAGATTGCCGCCGCGACGGCCAAGTCGGCGGCTCCCGGGGCCAAAGGCGGCGCCGCCGGTGCGAGCAAGGACGCCGCCGGCGGATCGCCGCGCGGAGCGATCTCTGAAGACATCCGTAAGTTGGTGGACCTTGACGTCTTCGCCATTGAGATAGGCTATGGCTTACTTCCCTTGGCCGATGCCAAGCAGGGCGGGGATCTATTGTCGCGGGTCACCGGAGTCCGCAAGACGCTGGCTCGGGAAAAAGGTATTTTGGTTCCGCCGGTTTCAGTGCGGGACAATCTGGAGTTGGAGCCCAACGAGTACCGATTCCTCCTGCGAGGAAAGGCTGTGGCCAAGGGGCAGGTCCACCCCGGTCGAAGCATGGCGATGAATGTTTCAGGAAGTACCGTTGCTTTGCGTGGTTTGCCGACCCGAGAACCGGTTTTTGGTCTCGAAGCGGTTTGGATCGACGAGGCCGAGCGCAAGACTGCCGAACTGAATGGATACACGGTCGTGGACCCATCGTCCGTGATGATCACCCACGTCTCGGAAACGCTCAAGAGCGTCGCCCACTTGTTGCTGGGACGCCAGGACGTCCAGACTTTGATCGACCATTTAAAGGAATCTCATCCGGCGTTGGTTTCCGAACTTTTGCCCGATCTGGTCAATTTGGGCATTATCCAGCGTGTGTTGCAGAATCTCCTGCGAGAAAACCTCTCGATCCTCAACCTGCCGATCATCTTGGAATGCATTGGCGACTTCGCGAGTGTGACCAAAAACCCCGACGATCTCAGCGAACTCACTCGCCGTCGTCTTGGGCTCTATTTCGTCCCCGAACTGGAATCCCGGCCCGGTGTCTTGCGGTCGGTGACCTTCGACCCGCGCCTCGAACAGGCGCTGGCGTCGAAAGTTCACCGCACCCCGAGCGAAGTTGGGCTGGCTTTGGAGCCTATGTTGGGTCGTCACCTTCTCACGGAGTTGAACGCAAAAGTGACCGAGTTCACCCACGCCAATCTCACGCCGGTACTTGTCGTCAGCACCGAGCTACGCTTGCCGCTCAAACGGTTCTTCGAACCTTCGTTTCCGCGATTGGTGGTTCTGGCGTTCCAGGAACTGCCCGCGACCACAGAAATCGAAAATGCAGCCATCATCTCGATTCCTCCGCACCTCGCGGCCAGAATGGAGGCGCCCGCCTTGCGCGCCGCCTAGAGAGACTTGTTCGGAACGAAATCATCTCACGACGACCTACCCGGTCGTCGTTTTTTTTTGGCGACTTATTGCTGCACAAGATGAGCCCGCGGAGTGTTCCAGACGTGAANNCAAATACCCGGACGGCGAACGGCTCTTGATTCAAGTCCACTCCAGTCGCCGCGCGGCGTGAGTTGTCTCGGCGCACGACCGGTGTGCGGTTCAAACATGAGTGCCTCTGGGAGCAGGGAGTGGTTTGTAGTAGGCCATTACATAATCAGTTAATTATAAGAATTTTATGTAGTGGGAAAAATTTTCCTACTCGTGGTTTTTCGTCAGAGGAGCCACGTGCCTAGCCGGCGAAAGCAGAGAGCGCGCTTCTGGTAGACCTCGTCTCAAGTAAAGGACTACGGATGGCTGGACGGCTTGACTATCTAGGCGAGGATAAGGGGGAAAGTAGGCGGCTTGGGGAGTTAGCCCGGCACACGCAAGCCTGGAGGGTGTAAATAGGTTCTGAATACATTTTCATTCAGTTTCACCCAGGGCGGTCCGATGGAGTAAGGGACGCCCGACTTTCGGCAAAAACTGCCGTAAAGCAGGCGGCATCCTGGGTGTTCAAGTGGGTGGAAATCTGAGTGTCTACGGACAAAAGATTCTTAAGTAGCTACAAATAAGTGGTTTGTGTTCGTGTCGTTTTAGTTGGCACGAACGTAGCAATAGAGGGTGTATCGCATGAAACCCTCCGCAAAAATTTCCCCCGAAACCCGTCCACAAGGGGGTGCGGTCTACAAGCTGGTGGTACGTTCGGCGGAGGAAGCGGTGCAGACGATTCGTGCTCAATTGGGAGAACACGCCAAGGTCCTCTCTGTTCGTCAGCTTCCGGGGCAGGGGCTCGCCGGTCTGTTCGGCCGGCCTCGCCTCGAGGTAATCGCCCAAATCGGCGGCGACGAGCGTGAAGAGACCCAACCGGCCGCTACCCTGGCCTCCACGGTTTCGGCGGCATCTGTTGGCAGTCTGAAACTCGGCGGCGAGTCGGATACAGCCACCGAATCGTCGTTAGTGTCGGCTTCCTCGCACGCTCAGCGCCAAGACGTGCGGAGTCGTGTGGATGTTCCCGCGACCAAATTACCCGATCTACTGCGGCGCTCTGGATTTTCTGAAACGCTGGTAGCTCGTCTGCAAGCGACCCCGGCTTTCGCCACCGACCGTTCTGGTCCGTTGCACCGTGCCTTGGCCGACTTTGGTCAGGCTTTGCGCTCGAGCACCTCGCGTCACGCAGCGCAGCCTTTGGCAGATCGCGTCGCTTTCTTGGGGACGACGGGTTCAGGCCGCACCACAGCTCTCTGCAAGTGGCTCGCCCGCTCCGTCTTCGTGCAAGGCCTTACCGGCAAAGTGTACAAAGCCGAGTTTGACCGTCCTAACCCCACCGAAGGGTTATCCGTCTTTTGTGAAGCACTGGGTTTGAACCTCGATCACTACGTCTCCGCCGAAACGGAGACTCCGGCCATCGCCAAGCAAGAAACCGGTCGTTTTGTCTATGCCGATCTTCCGGCCCTTTCCGTGCGCTCTCCCGGAGATAACGCTGCCGTCCGCCGCTTCCTCGACGTGGAACACATCGGTAGCCGTGTGTTGGTGATGAATGCGCTCTATGATCTGTCGACCCTGCGCTCCGTGTATTCAATGGGCCGTGACTTGGGTGCGACTCACTTGGTTTTTACCCATCTCGACGAGCTAAATCATTGGGGCAAATTGTGGGACTTCCTGATCGATGGAGAGCTCACACCGCTCTTCCTTGCTACCGGTCCCAGTCTGACGGGCGACTTTGAAGAAGATGCCGTCGGCGCCGTCCTCCGCCGAACCCTTCCTGGCTCGTAAGACTCTGCCCCATGAAATTCGCTTTTCTCGCCGGTGGTTTTACCGGATTCGCCCTCGCCACGGCAGCTGGATTCTCAGCTGGTCGGGCTCCCGATCTCATCCTGCGCGACGCCGCTCTTGCCTGCCTCGCCGGGGCGCTACTCCTTCGCTGGTTCTGGTCAATCGTGATCAAGGTCTTCAGCGAAGCGGTCACGCTCAAGCGTGCGGCGCTCGAGGCTGAGGCTGAAGCGCTGGCTGCATCGCAAGCCACCCCCGTCGCACCCACGTCTCCAGCCAAGACCCGCTGAGTATCCCTTTTTTAACCACTCCATCCACACTCACCCTGATTTGAAGTCCTGCCATCATGAAACATCACGCTGCTGTCGCTTACGCCCAACCCTCCGCTCCTGCCGCCACCGCCTGGCGCGCTTACCAGTCCTCCAATGGTTCGCTCGATGAAAAAGAGCTGATCGAGCGCTACCTCCCGCTGGTCCGCAATGTCGTGGACCGCATCAAAATCAATCTTCCCGCGCATGTCGACGTGGACGATCTCTATAGCGTCGGGGTCATGGGTTTGATCGCTGCGGTTCGCAAATACGATCCGGAGCAGGGGCATACGTTCGCAGGTTACGCCAGCATGCGCATCCGTGGATCCGTGCTCGACGACNNCTGGGTCTTTCTCAGAAGGAATATGCCAAGTGGATGGAAGAAGCCCGGCCTGTGTGCTTCGTGGCTATCGATCAAACCACAGAAAACGAAGATAGCGATGGCACGTCTTTGCATGAGCTGATCGCCGATGAGTCGGATGTTTCAATCCGTGATCGGATGGAAAAAGAAGAGCTGATGCAGCTGATGGCGCAACGCATTGCCGAGCTGCCAGAGATTCCTAAGAAGATCATCGCCATGTACTATCATCAGAACATGCGCCGNNAAATCGCTGCTGTTTTCAACCTGACCGAATCTCGGATTTGTCAGATCCATGCGCAAACGGTGCTTGGGCTTCGCGCTTACCTGAAGCGGGTGCGTGAGAAGTGAGTCGTTTCACGTTCGATTGCACGTATCTGCCGCTATCACTCCCATCATGCTCGATAACCACAGTCATTGGGTGAATCGATTCATCCTTTCGGGCAGGGAACGTTGTTTGACTGAGGTAAAAGAATGACGACTTCGGGGTGACCTCCCTCGGGAAGGTTAAAGAGAGTCCCTTACCGGGCCGTTACAAGAAGTCTGTGTTATGCTCATTCTGATCGGAATCGTTATTGTGATAGGGTCGACCCTCGGGGGCTTTATGCTCGCGGGCGGCAATCCGGTCGTGCTCCTGCACTTATCCGAATTCGTGGTCATCCTAGGGATCGCGTTGGGAGTGCTGGTGATTGCCAGTCCGGCCCACGTGATGAAGGAGATGATCCACAAAATACAACTGGCCGCGTTCGGGAAGACGGCTGGGAAATCGGACTACTTCGATCTTTTGAAGATGCTCTACGAGATCTTCATGGTGGGCCGTCGCAATGGGTTGATCGCTCTGGAAGAGCATGTGATGACCCCCGGCCAAAGCAGCATTTTCAAAAAGTATCCTGTGTTCACCGCGAACAAAGAGCGGATGGAATTTCTTCTGAACGGGGTCAAACCCGTCATTGATGGAAAAATTAAGCCCGACCAGCTCGAAGAGCTCATGTCGGCTGAACTCAACGCCAAGGCGGAGGAAAACGGCCATCCCGTGCACGTCCTGCAGATGGTGGGTGACTCGCTTCCCGCGATCGGGATTGTGGCTGCGGTGTTGGGGATCATTAACACGATGGGCGCCATTTCGGCCGGCCCCGAGGCGGTGGGTGAGAAAGTGGCTGCGGCTCTGACCGGAACCCTTCTCGGAATTTTCGTAGCCTACGGATTTGTCCTGCCGCTTGCCAATCGAATCACTTTTATGAATCAGACCGACAGCCAATACCTGCGCTGTATTCTGGTGGCGGTAGCCAGCTTCGCCAAGGGGCTCGCTCCGCTCACTGCGGTTGAGATTGCGCGTCGCTCTCTCGATAGCTCCGTACAACCCAGCGGTGAAGAGTTGGAAACCACCCTCAAGGGCATGCCGACTGGGCGATAATCGCGCGGTCACTTAAACTTACTTAAACATGGCTGGAAAAGGAGGTGCATGGAAGGTGGCTTACGCGGACTTCGTGACCGCGATGATGGCTCTCTTCATGGTGCTGTGGATTTGCTCCCAGGACCGTGAGGTGCTGGAAGCGACCTCGCGCTATTTTCAGCAGCCGTTCAATTCGCCCCTGACGGCGAGTTCAGGTGTGCTCAATCTCGACGGCAAAGTTGCCTCCGAGAAGTCCGCCAAAACGAGCCAATCAGAAGACTCCACACAGGGGGGGAAACCGCAGACCGACGCTCGTGCGGTGGACCTGCAGTTTCTCAACTCTCTCGCCAAAGATTTTTATCGGTTGCTGCACATGGATTCCGATTTGAAGGAGAAACCCATTGATGTGCAGGTGACGAGTGATGGTCTGCGCATCACGTTATTCGACCGTGCCTCCAAACCGCTTTTCGAAGAAAATACGGCTGAATTCACGGAGTGGGGACGTTTTGTGATCCAGAGCCTCGCGTGGATGATCGACCGTCAGAAATTCATGGTCGTAATCGACGGACACACGCGCAAGGGACTGAATTTGCCGAAGGAAGACTATGGGACTTGGGAGTTGTCGGCCGACCGAGCGAACGCGGCGCGGCGAGCGTTGACTCACTATGCAGTGGACCCGACGCTGATCAGTCGCGTCACGGGCTACTCGGATACACGTCCTCTTCCCTTGGAATCACCCGAGTCTGAAAGCAATCAACGGATTGCACTTAGTCTTACGGTCAATCGGAACACGCGCGAAAAAGCGGCACCCGCACCTACGAGTGCTCCCCCGAACCCATGAAGCCTTTCTTGAGTGGTCGCCCATCAGCAGGAAACCCTGCGTTGAAACCGACCGGAGGCTCTCCCCATTCCATTTCAGGTGTGCAAGCCATCGGCTCCGGAGCAAGACCCGGGAGCCACGAGGGCTCGACCGCACACGGACACGAGCCTCAGGTGGAGTGTATCAAGCAGGGCGATAAAGTCGTCCGTTTGGTCATCACCTGCACGTGCGGTGAGCGGATCGAGGTCGACTGCCTTTATCCCGCCGCTGGTTAGCGGTCCCGGAAGAGATTCAGAAATTCGGGATGAGGGAGGGACGCGGTCTCTCGCGTCCGGGGATCCCGTGATGCTCACGACGCCGGCTGGTCCACGTAATCACGCTGCCTGAGAGGAAACAGGCCACAGAGACCGTGGGCCTTTCCAGGCCTTCTCTCGTTCGGTAAAAACGGTGGTCTGCTGAGGGGTGTTGTCTGGATCTCCTAGGGTGTGAAATTTGCCGCTTTGACCCCCAGGCAAAACCTGCCGCCTCTGGCGTTGATCGTCGCATAAGCGTCTCTCTGCGTCATAAGATGCTTTTAGATAGGTATATGTGTTTCTGGCATTATGGTTGCTTAGAGAGCAGCGTCGATGAACATTGGACTCTACCAAAGTGCTGCCTCCCTTTCCGCCCTTGAGCGGTGGCAGGATGCTGTGACTCAGAATATCACGTCCAGCCAGGTGACCGGGTTCAAAAAGCGCACGGTAAATTTTTCCACGGTGTCCGCAGGCGAGGTCATCACGGATCCGCGAGCCAAGGCGGGGGATGGTACCGGACAACCCTCTCTGTTCCCGCGCGCAGCTTATGGCATCAATTTTTCCTTGGGTGAAACGCAGCCCACGCGTCGTGATTTAGACGTCGCTCTGCAGAGTGACGGTTTTTTTGAAGTGCAGCTCGAGGATGGTCGGCGTGGATACACCCGAGCCGGGGAACTTCGTTTACGCCCAGATCGTACTCTGGTGACTGCACAAGATGTTCCCATCCTCAGTGATGGCGGGACGCCGATTCAGCTTCTTCCTGAGGGAGGCTCTGTCGTGATCAATCGTGATGGATCCGTCTTCCAAGGCGCGACTGCTATCGGTCGGATCAGCGTGGTTACATTCGCTGATAATCGGCAACTGAGGCCGCTTTCTGCCGGTGTCTTTACCAACATGGGTGCAGCCCCTCAGCAGGTGGATCGCCCCGAAATTCTCCAGGGTTACCTCGAGGCCAGTAATATCACCCCGCTCCGCGAGATGGTGGATTTGGTCAATATTGCCCGCGCTTACGAAGCCAATCAACGCATGATCCAGAATCGCGATCAAACCCTCGCGAAGACGATCGAGACCCTCGGCTAATCTTAGTTTTAAAATTTCTCATGAACCTCTCGCTCTACAGTGCCGCCACCGGCATGGAAGCCCAGCAGCTCAACCTCAACACGATCGCCAACAATCTTGCGAACGTGAACACGCCTGGGTTCAAGCGGAGTAAGATCGAGTTTCAGGATTTGCTTTACCAACGTCCTCGTGGAGTGGGGAGCGAAAGTGGCGGTGGCAACATCGTCCCCACCGGGGTTGAAGTCGGTAACGGCGCTCGCGTTGCTGCGACGTCCAAGGTGTTCACGCAGGGACAAGTGAACCAGACCGGGGAGAAACTCGACGTTGCCATCGAAGGCGACGGCTTTTTCGAGGTGCAGCGTCCGGATGGAACCATTGGATACACGCGCGACGGTTCGTTTAAACTTTCGCCCACAGGGCAGGTGACCACCAACGACGGCATGCCGATTCTGAGCGGGTTCCAGCCGATTCCTCCGGGCACCACCAGTCTGAACATCTCCGCTAACGGAGAAGTCACCGTGCAGAGTGCGACTGGCAACCAGACGTTTCGTCTCACGTTGACCCGTTTCCCCAATCCCTCCGGTCTGCGCAGTCTAGGCGGCAACATGTACGAGGAAACCGGTGCGAGTGGCACTCCAGAAGCAGGCCAACCGGGCGAACAAGGCTTTGGAAACGTGCTGCAGGGCTACATCGAGAGTTCCAACGTCAACATCGTGGAAGAGATGGTGAACCTCATCGTCGCCCAACGCGCGTATGAAGTGAACAGCAAGTCCATCCAGACCTCGGATGAAATGCTGCAAAACGTCGCCCAATTGAAGCGCTGAGGCGTTCTCGTCCCCAAACGTGATCGTGATTTCTTTCTCCATGGCCCGCTTCGTTCCCTTCTTCTTTTTTCTTCTGTCTCTGGTGTCGGCCTCGATGGTGCGGGCTCAGACCACACCAGTGCCCGTCGTCGACGAGCTGCGCGAACGACTGCTGCTCTCGCTCGCCGGCGACCTGAGCACCCACTTCAACGCCGACGGGGAGTTGCAGCTGGATTTACTGCGTCCGTGGTCACTACCGTCCACCGCGACGATGGCTAACGGGAAAGAGTGGTCTGTTAAAGTCATCGAGTATCCCTCCGTGCTCGCGTCTTCTCTTCTCCTGCGTGTCCGCGTGGCGGGGCCCGCTGGGTTCGTCCGTGATGATACGGTGCAATGCCGAGCCCAGCTCTGGCGAGATGCCTGGGTTGTCCAGGCGCCCGCCGATCGTGGATCCGCTTTCGATCCCTCGCAGTGTGATATCCGCCGTATCGATGCCTTGCGTGATCGCGAGGCGGTGCCTGCGTCGTTCGTTAACTCTTCCGATTGGTCCTTTCTGCGTCCGACTCCAGCAGGTAAATTGCTGACCTGGCGTGATCTTGCTCGCCGCGCTTTGGTGCGCAAAGGCGATGTCATCGAAGTGGCGGCCATTGACGGTCCGCTCCAGATCACCCTCAAGGCGATGGCCATGCAGGATGGTGGCAAAGGCGAGACCGTGCGCGTTGGCAATCTTGAATCGCGCCGCGAGTTCGCCACTTTGGTCGTTTCAGAGAACCGCGCTCAAGTTCGTTTTTAAATCGTTTTCTCCATGCTTCGCACCCTTTTTTGCACCGCTTTGCTCGTAACCGCAGGATCCTCTTTGCGCGCGGATTCTCTGTGGACCGCTCCGGGAAGTGCTGAGCGGGCTATGTTCTCCGACCGAAAAGCTTCGCGTATCGGTGATATCCTTACTGTAGTGGTTTTGGAAACTGCGGCGACCCAATCTTCGCAAAGTAAGAAGACCAATTCGTCTGCCAACGTTGACGCGGGTGTAGAACAATTTCTCTTTCCCTCTTCCGTCAGTCGTTTCGGGTAANNCTTCAATGGCGGAGGCGAGGTCAACAATACGCAGAGTCTTAATGCGCGCGCTGCAGTTCTAGTGACCGATGTGCTGCCCAACGGGAACTTGGTCATTCAAGGCGTGCGCCGCGTTGTTTCTGCAGGTGAAACCCAGCACGTCGTCCTCCACGGAATTGTCCGCAGCGATGATATCTCCCCCGCCAATACCGTGGCGTCGAGCAATGTTGCCGACGCTCGTGTCGAGTTCATCAACGAAGGCAGTCTGACGGATGCTCAGAAAAAGGGCTGGTTGACTAAGCTCTACGAGAAGTTGCGCCCCTATTGATCCCATCTTGGTCGCCCAAACTTTCCCCCTTTCCGTTATGAAGCTTTTTTCCTCCATCCTTAGCTATCGAGTGACTTCCGTCCTGAAGTTGTCTCTCGGTTTGCTAGGGGTATTCCTATTTCTTGACACCAGTTTGCATGCCTCCCGCGTCAAGGACCTCGCTCTCGTTGGCGGCGGGAGAGAAAACCAGTTGGTTGGTTATGGCTTGGTCATCGGTTTGGCGGGGGATGGAGATTCGAACTCTCAGGGCACTCTGCGTGCTGTCGGAAATGCGCTGCAACGGTTCGGTATCGCTGTCGATGCTTCGCAGATCAAAGCCAAGAATGTAGCGGCGGTAATGGTGACTGCTGATATCGGCGCTTTTCTGAAGAATGGATCTCGGATGGATGTCACGGTCGCATCGATGGGCGATGCGAAGACCCTCCAAGGTGGAGTTTTGTTGCAGACGCCCCTGTTGGGAGCGGACGGCCGCGTCTATGCGGTGGCGCAAGGAGCGATCGCTATCGGTGGGTTCCTTGGAGGCGCGGGCGGAGCCGGTGGAGCGACGGTGCAAAAGAATCATCCCACGGTCGGCTTGATCACCGACGGCGCGATTGTTGAGCGAGAGATTCCAGCCAAAGTTGTGACGGACGGAATCCTTTCCCTTCAACTGCACAACCCAGATTTCACCTCTGCAGCACGGATGGCGGATGCGATTAACAACGTTTATCCCTCATCTGCGTCAGCACGCGATGCGGCGAGTGTCGACGTTGTCCTCCCTGAGATTTATCGTGGTCGAGAAGTCGCGTTTCTCGCGGATATGGGGCAGATAGAAGTGACCCCGGATACGATGGCCCGCATCGTGATCAATGAGAGAACGGGAACCATTGTAGCCACTTCGACTGTACGGCTTTCGCAAGTGGCGATCAGTTTGGGGTCTCTCACGATTACCGTTTCCAACAATGTCGGAGTGTCGCAGCCCAACTCCTTCAACAACTCCGGTCAAACCGTGGCAGTGCCGAGCACTCAGACCGCGGTTGATGAAGTCAAAGGTGGTTTCACGGTGGTGGATGAAATTCCGTCTATCGAACGCCTCGCCTCCGCCTTGAATGCACTGGGCGTTTCTACCCGTGAGATGATGGCGATTTTTCAGTCCCTCAAGCGATCGGGTGCCCTGCAGGCCGAATTGGTCATCAACTAGTTTCCCCGTGTCCGTCTCTCCTATTTCCTCCTCTGCTATCGCGGGTTCCTCTCCGAACAATGCGATTGAGCCCAAAGTCTCGGGGCGTTCCGCCAAGCAAGCGCAGACGTCCGAGGACATCAAAAAGGCCGCTGGGCAATTCGAGGCGATTATTTTGCGCCAACTTCTAACTCCGGCCATTGAGCCCCTGATGAGTGGCGGACTCGCAGGAGGCGGCGGAGCGGCTTCCGGGGGCGGGGGTGTTTATGGATACATGCTCACGGATACTCTTGCTGATTCATTGAGCAAAGGGGGCGGTCTTGGCCTCACGCAAATGCTCTCTCGTCAGCTCACTCCGCGCGGATTTCCGCCAGAAACGGCTGCGAATCCTTAAGCGGCTCTCACTTTTTCAACCTAGTTTTCATCATGCCATCTTCTTGGGAAATCATCGCCGATCACCTGCGCAACGAGTTGCAGGCTTATGGCGGGCTCCTCGCTCTCTTCGAGGACCAACAAACGCACTTGTTCCGCCGTGAACCAGATGCGGTTCTCGAATTAGCTCAAACGATCGAACGCTCCGCCCGTGCCACCGCCGAGCAAAAGCTGGCGCGGGAAATGGCCGTGCGCGCGTTTGCTGAAAGCCGTGGATACTCGGCGGATCTCCCCTTGAGGGAGCTGATCACCCTTTTCCCAGCCGATGTGCAACCGATGCTTGACGCGCTGCTCGACGAGATCAATCGGTTGATTCATCGCGTGCGTCGCGGTGCGCGGCAGAACCAACAACTCCTTACTCGGGCGATCGAAATGCGCCAGGAGATGCTGCAGACGCTGCGTCCCTCTGCCTTTGTGAAAACCTATTCCCCCCGGGGGCAAGTGAGCATGGCGGTCAGTAACGCCGCTTGGCAAGCAGCAGGCTGAGTGCCGCTGTACGCCTTCTTCACGCCTTCTACGCGCTGTCGCCGCCCTCTTCATTTTTTCTCACCTTCGTCATGTCTGGCCTCTTTGGAACCCTTTCTGGCAATGTCAAAGCCCTCAACGTGCATTCGCGCGGAGTGGAAACGGCGGGACGCAATCTGGCGAACGTCAATAACCCCAACTATGCGCGGCAACGTGTCGTCGTCGGGGATCGAGGGACGGTGATGACTCCCATGGGACCTCAGTCCATGGGGATTGAGGCGCGTATGACTGAACAGCTTCGTGATCGGATGCTGGATCAACAGGTGACGCGGGAAATTTCATTGACGTCCACGCTGGAATCCCAGCAGGCGGCTTACGAGAAGGCACAGTCCGCTCTTGGCCAGTCCATCAGTCGCGCCCAAGATTCCGGTGCGACCAACTCATCCAGTGGGGGACAAGGAATCTCTGAATCGTTGACCGATTTCTTTACGGCTTTCCAAGGGTTCGCAGCACGTCCTACGGATGTGGGTGAACGTCAGACCTTATTGCAGAAGTCCGAAATTCTCGCGGATCGTTTTCGTATCACCGATCAGCGGTTGGGCCAGTTGCAGACGGATTTGACGGCGCAAATGGACGAAGATGTCACGAAAATCAACGGCATCCTCACCACGATAGCCGATCTCAACAGCCAGATTGGTCGCCTGGAAATGAACTATCCAGGATCTGCGGCGGACTTGCGTGACCAGCGTCAGGCCAAATTGGAAGAGCTGGCTACACTCATGTCTTTTGAGACTCGCCCCTCGACCGGCTCGCCTGGGCAAATTGAAGTTTACACCAAGGATGGCGGCGGTGCTGAGATTCAGTTGGTGGATCGTGCGGTGGTGAGCGGTCCGGTGACCTTTTCCGGTTCCACGCTTTCCGCCGGATCGCCTTCTACGGCAGTTGCACTTACGGGCGGTTCTATTCTCGGTGCGCGTGATGTGCGTGATGTGGCCGTCGCTGACTTGCGTACTCAGTTGAACGCGTTGGCCAATCAGTTGGTGACGGCGGTGAATGATGCTTACAACCCGACAGGATCGACAGGGGATTTCTTCGTCGCTTCGGGTACGACGGCTAGCACGATCGGCCTCGCTTCGGGCCTAACGCCAACGACTCTGAAGGCTTCGGATGGTGGACCTGCGGGCGATAACACGATCGCTTCGGCCGTAGCGGCGCTGGCCAATCAGGCATTCTCAGTTTCCGGTGGCGATAGTATTGATGGGACCTTTTCTCAGTTCTTTACCAAATCGGTTACCGATCTCGGCCAGAAGCTGGCGGGCACCAACACTCGTTTAAACGACCAGCAGAACATCGAAAAGATTGTGCGTGGGCATCGTGACGCGGTGAGTGGTGTTTCCATGGATGAAGAGATGGCGGACTTGTTGAAGTACCAGCGAGCATTTCAAGCCTCCTCCCGAGTGATCACCGTCATTGATGATCTGCTGGATACGTTGATCAACCGCACAGGCCGCACCTGATCCTGAGCACTATCCTCTTTCTTTCGTCTTCCCATGCGCGTCCCTACGAACAGTGCTTCTGAAAGCGTCATCAAGCAGATCCAAAATCTGGCGGCTCGCCAGTCGCAGTTACAGACTCAGCTGGCGACGAACCAACGCATTTTCCTCCCGAGTGATGATCCGTCGGCAGCCGGTCGAGTGCTGACGATGGAGAATGAGCGGGCCCAGCTTCAGCAGTTCGAGCGCAATGCAGGCACAGCCCTGGAGATTTCCCAGTCCTCCTTTGCGGGTCTGAAAGGCTTGAAGTCTATTTCCGACCGTGCAGGTGAAATCGCGACGTTGGGGTCTGGCACTGCGAGTCCGGATGCTCTGCGTGCGTACGGCGCGGAAGTTAACCAGCTGATCGAGCAGGCCCTACAGACAGGCAATTCTCGTTTTCGCAATGATTACCTGTTCGCTGGCACTGCCACCGACGCGGAGCCTTACACGGTGACGCGTGATCCGTCGGGCCAAATCACGGCCGTCGTTTATGCAGGCAACAGCAATCAGGCTTCGATCCAACTTTCCGAGTCGGCCAGTATCCAGCCAGGTACAAACGGAGCGACCAATCTGGGTATTCGTGATTTGATGACGCACCTGATCTCCCTGCGAGATGCGCTGGCGGCCGGGGATGCGGATGCGGTGACCGCCACTCGTCCATCGCTGGAGGCTTCGGAAGATCTTTTGGTCAATTCGTTGAGTGAGCGTGGTGCGATCGACATGCGGATCGAGGTCAACCAGGCGCAGCAGCTGGCCCGAAGTGACAATCTGGACAAACTCGTGTCCTATGAAGTGGACGCGGACCTTCCGGAAACGGTGGTTAAACTGAGCCAGACAGCGACCGCGTATGAGGCCGCCCTGTCCTCGGCGACCAAGATTCTCCAGATGTCGCTGCTCGACTATCTGCGCTGAAGAATTTAACCTTTGGCCTGTCCTCCTCTTACTTTAGCCCATGCTTGTTGCTATGAAAGTCAGCACTGAAGCGGCCACACCGCCTGAACCCCCTCCACAGTTAATCCGCTTGCCCCAGGGGCTGGTGGGTTTTCCTGAACACACTGGTTTTGAGCTCCTCTACAACCCGGAGCAGCTCCCGTTTCGGTGGCTTCGTCTTTTAGGAGCCGATCCGATCGACTTTGTGGTCATAGAGCCAGCGGGGGTCATTCCGGATTATGAGGTGGAGCTCTTCGATGAAGATGCCGCCTTTTTAGGCATTAAAAATGCCAATGATGCCCTGATCTTGAACATCGTCGCGGTGAGTCGCACCACCCCCCCTACCGCTACGGTCAATCTGGTAGGCCCTGTCGTCGTCAATCGGCGTACCGGCATTGCCAAGCAGGTGGTGGTAGCTAACCACAGCCGCTATAGCGCTCGCCATCCCCTCGTCACCTCCTAACACCTTTCGCCATGCTTGTCCTGACTCGAAAAGTGAATGAGGCGATTGTGATCGGTGGGGACATCGAGATCCGCATTACCCGTATGCACGGTGATACGGTTAAAATTGGCATCGCGGCTCCCCGTGAAGTTCCTATTTTCCGCAAGGAAGTGCTGACGGATATTGCTGCATCCAATAAAGCTGCGGCCGTCTCAAGCGCGGCTTCGTTACCGAAGCTTGCCTTGCCGAAGTTACCGTCGGCTCCCAAGCCCCCCCCGGCCTGAGGTTCGTCCTCGGTCGTTTCTTCTTCCCACCCTATTTAAGCTACGCATATGAGCTCCACCAGCTTCACCAACACGTCGTTTTCCCTGGCCCAAGGATTGGGTCGCACTCAGGAGTTTTTGGGCCGGTCGATTTCACGTCTAAGTTCCGGTAACCGTATTTTGAATCCGTCGGATGACCCACAGGCGGTGGGCGCTACGGCGAAGCTCGATTCGCAGACACGACGCAATCAGGCCGCGACGAATAACGTCCAAAATGCCATTTCACATGTGCAGTCGGCGGACAGCTTGCTCTCTGCGATGAGCACCACGCTCACCCGTTTGTCTGAACTGGCGACGCGCGCCAAGGATCCGATGCAAAGCCCGGCAGACATCGCTTTGTACAACGAGGAGTTCACTACCTTGCTCCAGCAATTGCGCGATACGGTGGGTGGCACGACGTCCCAGATCGGCGGCACTGCGGATGTCTCTGACCCGAGTGGCGTGTTCAATGGCCGGCAGCTCTTCGCGGATGGACCCGGCCTTAGAGTGAGCGTGGGACTCGAGTCTGACCAGACGTTGGAAATTCCTGCCTCTAACCTCCGCACGAGCGCCTTTGCTGCGATCATTACTCAAGACGCAGGCGGCAATTTCTTGCTCTCGGTAGATGACGCCGCCGCGGTCAGTTCGCTGAAAGATGCGCTCGATGTGGTGGGAAGTGAACGCGCTTCTCTTGGCGGGGCACAAAGCCGCCTGGTTTTGCTCTCGCAAACCCTCACCGTGGAAGGTGAAAACCTCAGCTCAGCGGTCTCTCGCATTCGTGATGCGGATGTGGCTAAGGAGACCACCCAGATGACCAAATTGCAGCTATTGACTCAAACCACCACGGAGATGTTGACCCAGACAAACCAGTCACCGCGGTCGGTGCTGCGATTGCTCGAGAGCTAACCTCGATTACCGTAGAATTCATTTAACGAAAGCAGCCTTCGGGCTGCTTTTTTGTTTACCTAAGGAAGCACGACAAACCCGGAAAAGCTGAAAGTCGGACAGCCGAAAGAGTGTGGGCGAGACGTGGGGAAGCGTGGGCTTCTTGTCGTTAGAATCGTCAATATTGACGGTCGTAGGGCACGAAGGTCGCTGGTTAGCGGGAGTCCGATGGTGTCGAGAGAAAGAGCTGCCCTGGAGCGTCGGGGACGCGCCAGTCGATCGGGCTACGCGATGCTTCGGTGAGGTGGCGATTTACAGCAGAAAAGCAACGGCACCCCAGGAACAGCCGTGCCGAAAGAGGGGAGGGATTATCACACGCAACCACGGCGTGCTGGGAGCCGGTGATCAGTGGCTTTTTTTTGTGAGCCGCGTTTCCCCAGAGGACGAAGACCACCCGTCGTGGCAAAGCATTGACGATTTCAATCAATCGATCGGTGAAACGCTCCCAGCCTTTCATCCGATGCGAGTTGGCTTCCCCTGCTCTCACCGTCAGTACCGTATTCAACAAAAGGATTCCTTGGCGTGCCCAGGACTCCAGGTTGCCGTGAGACGGCGAGTCCAGATTAAGATCGGTTTTGAGTNNGTCATGTTGCGCAGGGAACGTGGAATAGGGCGGTCCGCTTCCACGGAGAAGCACAGTCCGTGTGCGTCACCGGGTGTAGGGTAGGGGTCCTGGCCAAGGAGGAGCACCTTGATTTTTTCAGGTGGGCACAGCTCCAACGCCGCAAAAATCTTCTCGGGTGAAGGGAGAAGATGCCTACCTTCGCTGAGTTCGCGGTTGAGGAACGCATCTAGTTCTCGGTAGTAGGGCTGTTCCGTTTCGGACTGAAGGAGAGGAACCCAGGCGGAAGGGAGAGGAGGCAGCATGCGGCGAAAGTAGCCAGTCGAATAGGCTTAAATCGGGCAATCTGTCCAGTGGCGTTGGCAAGGAAAGACGGAAATGTTGAAACGCTGAAATACTGAAATTCAGCGGAGGGAGTAATGCGGGCGTGTCCCACGTCGCTCGTATCATCGATGTACGATCCGAAGGATTCCGCGAGGAGGGACACGATAGAGAGGCTGTCTCAGAACATCGCTGTTCGGCGAAAGGGAGTGGGAGGGCCCACGGTCCCTCGTGGCCGGGTTTATGTTCGTACGCACCGCGTGTTTACGTGGACCAGCTGGAGTTGTGGGCAGCAAGCGATCCTCGGACGCGAGAAACCGCGTCCCTCCCATGTCCTTTGCTCGTTCCGAACTTCGGAATCTCGTTGCGTGGCGATGTTCCGAAACAGCTGCGAGACTGTGGCCGTCCCTTGAACGCGGCTTTCCTTTGCTGGCGACCTCGGCCGTTAGGAGCTACGCTTCTCGGCTTCGCGCAGCCTGCGGAGCTCATCTCGCAAGACTTCGTCAGCGAAGCGAGTCTGACCGTTTGCGTATCGAATGAAGTAGCGAGTTCCGCTGATCGATGATTTCGAGGCGCAGGCAGCGATAAAATCGTCTGCACTGCGGATCTTTTTCCTCTGGCGATCCCACTTCATTCGCAGGTGCGACTCCGCCTGTGTGGAGGTGTGTTCGCTGCCGTTCCGAACGAAAACGACACCACTCTGTGCCTTCAGAAAGCTGAGAAGAGATTCAATTTCCTGATTCGCTTCGGCCGAAAATACGGGAGACGCGAAAAGCAGGAGACCGAGCCAAATCAATGCTTTCATGCCCGCGAGTGGATAAGCCCGGACCTTCCAGTGGGCAAGGAAATGAGCTGAGCAGATCCTTGCCGACTCTCGTTACGGTTTCTCCACGTTGGGCCAGAGATCAGCCAATAATATTCCAAACCCGATCGTCGTAGAAGCACACCATCCCGATGGCGTAGTCACCACGAGACCGTTACGAAAACGTCACTCTGGGTGGGTTGACGCATAACCCTTGGTTGCCAGTTTGCAGGCGTTGGATTTGCGGCTCTTGGTCAGGCTGTAGAAAGTAGGGGCCGGTCGTTTAACGGGTAAGCGACCGGCCTCTTTTCCGCTCCTGGCGAATTTCTCGGCCGACTTTTGCCTAGGTAACAGACGCTTTGTTAGACGAAGCTTTGGCCCACGTAGTTGAACAAGCGTGTTGTGCGCCATTCGTCCTGTGACGTTTGCGCCTGGCTTAGTTTGAGAAGACTCTTAGGACTGGTGTTCACGATGATGAATGCCTCGTCATACTGGGTGTCGCTAGGTTGTTTTTGTAACGCTGACACGGCTCTTTTCACTCTACGTTTTCAGTGATTTGCAATTTCGGGTCGCAGACCCTTCTTTTTACCCCCCCTGAACCCCCATGAAAGTCATCAAGGAAGGCGGTCACCGCCTGTTTGAAACGGATCCGGATACCGTTCGTTATGTCTCGGAGATGCTCATGCATCTGCGCAAACACGGTTTGGAAGCGGTGCGCGACTACAGTACCAAGTTTGACGACTGGTCGCCAAAAAGTTTTGAGCTTTCCGCGGCGGACATTGCTCGGGCCAAGGAGCAATGTTCCGAGGAGCTGGTGCGCGACACCGCGTTTTGTCAGGGGAACGTGCGCGGATTTGCGCAGGCCCAGTTGGGGATGTTCAAACCCCTGGAGATCCAATCGCGTCCGGGCGTTTGGCTTGGCCATAAACACATCCCGGTAAACTCCGTGGGGAGTTATGTGCCGGGTGGGCGGTATCCGATGTTTGGATCCGCTCAGATGAGCATCATTCCAGCCAAGGTGGCGGGAGTGAAGACGGTGGTGGGCTGCACCCCGCCAGTGAAAGGTTCCGGTTGGTATCCGGCGACGATCAACGCGATGGCGGCTAGCGGTGCTGATCGGATTTTCGTCATCGGCGGAGTTCCCGCCATGGCCCTCATGGCCTTTGGGATGGGGGTGGTCGATCCGGTGGATATTCTTTGCGGAGCAGGTAACCGATTTGTCGCCGAAGCAAAACGCCAGCTTTTCGGTCAGTGCGGTATCGACCTCCTCGCAGGCCCGACTGAGATCGCAATCATCGCCGACGATCAGGCCGATANNACCTTCTGGGCCAGGCCGAGCATGATCCTTACAGCGGCCAACTCTGCGTCTGCCGCAGCGAAGCCTTCGCCAGGGCGACCTTGCGTGAGGTCGAAAAGCAATTGGAAGTGCTGCCCACGCGTGAAATTGCCAGCAAGTCGTGGGCTGATTATGGAAAGCTCTACGTCGCCGAAAACGATGACGAGGCCGCGGCAATCTCGGACGATTACGCGCCCGAGCACCTCGAGCTCCATGTTTCGAATCCCGACTTCTATTTTGATCGTCTGAAAAACTACGGTTCACTCTTCATCGGTGAAGAGACGACCGTGGCTTACGGCGACAAGAGCATTGGCACCAACCACATTCTGCCAACCAGTCGCTCGGCGCGATACACGGGTGGCGTATGGGTCGGGAAGTTTCTAAAAACGGTGACCTACCAACGCATGACCCCCAAGGCCAGTATCGAGATCGGGGCGGTGACAGCGCGTCAGTGCGACGTCGAACGGATGCACGCACACGCGATCACCGCGCGAGTGCGGGTAGATCGCTACAGCGAAATCAAAAATACTCCGACTTGATCAGACTCGCGCGGTGGGCTGAGAGGCGCCGCGCAGCAAACGTCGCTGCGTGTTCTGGTTGCCAAGTTACCATGGCTTGCGCGGGGGCGCGGTCCATTCGGCGGGAGCGGGATTTGCCACGACCAGTGGGGTGGTGTCTCCGTAGCGCGCCATTTCCGTTTTCAGCTTTTCTGTCAGCTCGGCGCGTTTTCCGGCGTGTTTCGGGTCGTCAGCTAGATTTTTCAGCTCGTGTGGGTCATTCGCCAAGTCGAAGAGCTGGGTGCGATCGACCAGTGGATAGCGATACAGTTTCCAACGTTGGTCGCGGATCGCGCGTTGGCCGTCGCGATAACCGGTGTAGAGGAGGTCGCGCACCTTGTCTTCGCGACCTTGGATCACCGCTACCAAGCTCTTGCCCTCCACCTCGGATGGAATCGGTGCGCCGGCGATCTCAGCGAAGGTGGGGAGCAGGTCCATCAGGTAAACCAAGGCGGATTTCTTTCCCTGGGGGATTCCGGGACCGGCGATGACAAACGGGACATGCATACCACCGAACTCGTAGAGATTCTGTTTACCAAAGAGGCCGTGTTCTCCCATGGAGAGACCATTGTCCGACGTGAACACGACGATCGTGTTTTCCCATTCTCCGGAGGCCTTGAGCGCAGCGAACACGCGGCCGACCTGATAATCGAATGCGGTGATCGTGGCATAGTAGTCGGCGAGCTGCTGACGCGTGTCCTCCGGGGTGCGCGGCCAAGGAGCGAGGTGTTCATCACGCACCGCCATCTCCCCATTGTCCCACGGATGCTGGGGGAGAAACGCTGCCGGAAGCGGAATTTTCGCGGGATCGTAGAGCCGGTGAAATTCGGCCGGAGCGACCCGGGGGTCGTGCGGAACGGGAGGAGCGATGTAGATGTAGAACGGTTTTGAGGATGATCCCCGCGTCTTGAGGTAAGTGAGAGTTGCATCAGCGTGACGCTGGCTTGAGTCGCGTCNNAAGGTTTCGTAACCGGCGCGACTTAGCACTTTGGCCAGAGATTGGGAGACGTCGACTTGAGTATCCCGGCCGTTAGGAATGCGCAGCCAGGATTTTCCGGTGTGTAGCATCGTCCGACTAGGCAAGCAGACTGCACCGATGGTCGAACCCATGGTGTAGGCGTGGACGAAGGTGGTTCCGCGCTCGACGAGGGTGTCTAGATTGGGCGTCTGCAGGATTTTTGTCCCTAGCCCTCCCAGGCCGTCGGCGCGGTGGTCGTCTGCGTGAAGATGGAGGATGTTGACTTTCCTCGGTGCCGACGGTTGCGCGATGGAGTGTGACGGGATCGCGCTGAGCGTGACAATAACGGTGAGGAGACTGAAAAATTTGCGACGGTATTGACGATCAGCAGTAGGTGACGTGGTCATCGTGGGCGGATTAGAGGTCGAGAGAGGCCGAGAAGGTGAACTGACGTGGGTTGTTCGTCGCCGCGCGACTTTGGATAAAGAAAACGTTGTTCAGGTTATCAACGTTGACGCCGAGTGTCACGGTCCGGCTGGCGATCTTGGTGGCATAACGGGCGAAGAGATTGATCACCGTGTATCCGTTTTCGGCCACCAATTGATTATTGCTGGTTCCGAATTGTTGAATGGGGCCGTCGGCCACGATGAAGCCGCCTCCGAGTCTTAAGCCCTTAAGGATACTCTGGTCAAAGCCATAACTGCTCCAGACGGTGAGTCGACGAGGAGTCGCTCCTTCCAGGCGTAGGTTCTTTGCGAGCGTGCGGCTGACAATGACCTTGGCGTCGATGTAACTGTAGTTGACCACCGTCTGCCATGAGCGCGTAACGTTGAAGAAAACCTCCGCTTCCCAGCCTTGGCTCTCATCGTCGGAGATCTCTGTGTCGCTGCGGAACGTCACTGGATTGTAGTCCGAGCGAATTACATTCTTCTTCTTGATGTTGAAGGCAGAGAGTGAGCCGCCGAGTCGCCCGTTCCAGAGCTGGTCGAATTTGAGACCACCTTCATATGCTTCTGACTCCTCGGGGTTGAAGAAGACGCCGTTGTTGGAGTCGAATCCGTTGGGATTGAACGCAGTTGCCGTGTTCGCGAAGACCGCGATATGCGGAGTGAGATCGTAAACGCCTCCGNNTAACTGGTTTCGTTTTGATCGTTGAGAATCCCGATTTTATTTCCCGAGAGGTCAGTGGACTGACTGCGAATACGGATGTAGCGCACGCCTCCGAGGAGTTTAAGGCGATTGTCCAGCAGGGAGACGCTGTCGTTGACGTAGACGGAGCCCACCCGCGTTTCGCTGCGATCGGTGTTGNNAGTACGTCGTTCTTAGTTAGGAAAAGGCGGATACGGCGGCCACTGGCGATCAACCCGTCCAAGGTGGCTCGCTCGGTGCCCGGCCCGAGCGCGCGCAGGGCGTGTGTGCTGCTCCGGCCGAGGTCGCCGGTGTAGCGCCCACCGATGAGCACGCGATGGGAGATCGGCCCGGTGGGGAAGGTGAGCAAGCCGTGGAGCGTGTGGGCTTCGGTGCGATTGAAATTGTAGTCCGCGGAATGGTTTACGTCCGACGTACCATTGGTGAAGGTGTTATACTCCCGGAAATTGTCCTGCAGTTCCTGCGTGGTGCGGACAAAGGTGTATTGAAGATTCGCGTACGAGCTGAGCACCTGACGGACACCGAGTTGTACGAAGCGATTCTCTTGATCGAAACGCGTGCCTTCGGTGGCGCTGGTGTAGTTTCGCGGCAGAAAGGTACTGTTGTACCGAGCGGTCGTTTCGGTGATGCCATTGACGATGGCGGTGTTGATGACCCCGTCACCGTTCAGATCCGTCGGGATGATTTCGAAGGAGTAGGTGGAGCGCTGACTGGGAATACCCGTGGTATCGGTCGCGCTCGCATGGAGCAGAAAGGTGGTATTCTGGCCGAGACGATACTCGGCGGCCAAGCCGACGAAGTCGGTTTCGCGTCCATCGACGATGCGGTAGCCATCGGTTTCTGTGTGGGCGCCGAAGACCCGTACACCGAGGGTGTTATTGGCGACGCGTTGGTTAGCATCGAATTCCGCGCCGAGCAGGCCGTGATTTCCGGCGCGGACGGAGACGCCCAGGCGATTCGCGCCTTGAGGACGTTTGGTGATGATGTTGATCAGTCCACCCGGGTCCGACTGACCGTACAGCGTGTTGGGCCCCTTGACGATTTCGATGCGGTCGATGAGTTGGGGTGGGATGAAGTCGCCGCCGGTGACCCCGTCGACGAGCACGTTTCGGTTGCGGAAACCACGAATGGAAAAAATGTCCCCACGATTCGAGACCGGTTGACGGCCGGTTTGTGTGATGGAGGACGTGAAGGCAAGGGCTTGAGTGAGCTCATTGACCGCCATGTCACCGAGCAACTCTGAGGTCACCACGTTGATCGTCATCGGCACCTCTTTGAGCGGCGTGTTGAGTGCCGTGCCCGAGATCGTGTTCGTCGCCATGTAACCGCGGTTGGCGCTCTCGGTGACGTCGAACGGATTCAGGACGATCGGACTATCGGGAGTGGTTTGGGCGCGGGTAGCGAAGGGGATGCCGAGTGTCGCCAGGCTCGCGAGAAGCAGCGTTCTTGCCGGCGAGGAGATGCCTCGGCGACTCGACTTTTTTGGCCGCGCCTTGTTGTCGTTTCGGCTGGCCGAGACGAGGGTCCGTAGGGACGGACGTTGCGAGTGAGAAACCGCAGGATGCTGGAATGAGGACATGGAGGAGGACGTTTGATCCTAGCTCCAGTGGTCCGGTCGCCGTGATGGGTGAGAAAGTGAGGTTTAGAGTGACTCGGTCATTAATCAATAGTTTATTGGGTAATATAGATAACTTAAATGGGCGACGAAATTTTTGTCGGCTGAATAATATTATAACTCATTGAGGTTTAGGATATTAAATCCTATTAGGCTCTTCCCATTTTCTGTTGGTTCCTTTTTTAGGCTGTTTGGATCTAGAGACGGGATGGTTGGTCCGTGGCCAATCCCAAGTTGAGCGGGGTGCGGTCGCGGCGGGAGCGTTTGGCCTTCCGGCGGTAGTGGATTTTCCACCCAATGATGAGCGGGACGAAGATCAGGGCGGGCCCGATCCACACCCAGAGTTGGAGGTTAGGCGACACCCGTGGGGCGATCTGGTTGACCGCGAAAGCCGTGACTGCCGCGATGTAGGAGCCGATCATCCGTGAAATGTGGTAGTAGAGCCACCAGAGTGGATCCTGGGAAGGCCGGCGGTAACGTAGGAGGTCGCGCGACGAGTCGATTAAAAGCAACGAGCCGAATACGGTGCTCAAGATAGCCAGCGTCAGCGGAACCCGTGGCGTGAACAGCCCGTATCCGAGCATCCCGAGCGCGAAAAGGAAAACGAGTCCGGTAATTCCCCAGTCTAACCAATTGCCGCGGGCATTCGCAGCCGCTTTTCCCTTTTGGTAGAGGCAGCGAACTCCGGTGAACGTGCTGTAGAACGAGAGCACCGTAACTGCGACAAGGAAGAAGACGAAGCGCCGGGTGACCGAGAGTACGATCGCCGAGATCAGCACCCACATCATGAGCCGGTAGTAGAGCTTGCCCCAGTCGACGTGCCGTTTGCCTCCTTTGCGTGCCATCATGGCCATGGGGCCGAGGATCAACGTGCCCACCCCACCGGCGACGTGGGCGATAATGAGAAGCCTGTTAAAGGTGTCCATGCCCTCTACCTTAACAAAGGCGAGGGCGCTTCCGCATGTGCCAGAGGTCATGCGCTCCCGGACCGGGCGGCATGACTTTTGACACAGTGAGCCCGCTTAAAGTAACCCGAGCTCACGCGCGCGCAGGGCGGCCTGAGTCCGATCGAGGGCTCCCAATTTTCCTAAAACCTGGCTCATGTGATTCTTCACCGTGCCTTCGGCTAGCGAAAGGCGGCTGGCAATTTCCTTGTTGCTCAGCCCTTCAGCGAGGCAACGCAGGACGTCACGTTCGCGAGCAGAGAGAGGTTCGAGCAGCGGTGTCGGTATGGATCGGGGCCCAGGTGACGCGAGCGGTGTCGCGGGACGAACTGGTGGTTGCGTGAGGCGGGAAAATTCGGCCACGAGTTTAGCGGCCACCGAGGGTTCGAGGAGCGATTCTCCCCGGGCGGCGAGGCGGATCGCGTCGCAGAGTTTGGCTGATGGCGAAGCCTTGAGCAGATAACCCACCGAGCCGGCGCGCAGGGCGGCGAAAACTTCTTCGTCCTCCTCGAACGTGGTGAGGATGATGACCTTGGTTTCCGTAAACTCGGCGTGAAGGCGGCGCGTGGCTTCGACTCCGCTCATGCCGGGCATCCGCAGGTCCATCAGAATCACGTCGGGCTCCAGCGCCGCGCTCATGGCAATCGCCTCGGNNCCGGTTTGAGCAGTCGCGCTTGCTCTAATGCAGAGGTCCCGTCACCGGCTTCGCCGACCACGTCGAAATCTGGCTGCAGGCTCAGGAGTGTGCGCAATCCTTCGCGGAAAAGTGCCTGGTCATCGACCAGCAGAAGGCGGAGGCGCGTCATGCGGGCACCTCCACTCGGAGTAGAAATCCACCGCGATCGTCCGGGCCAGCGGTCAGGTTTCCACCCAGTAGTTCGATACGTTCACGCAGGCCGCGCAGACCGTATCCGCCGCCAGAGTGGGTGGCGGACGTTGACGCGGGCAGGGTGGAGGAGTTGCTGGACACGGCCCCCGAGACCAGAGGTGGGCCTTCGTTGGCGAGAGTGACTTCGATGCGATCAACGTTTCGATAATCGAGGGTCAAAACGACGGGGCGTGCCGGGGCATGTTTCCGTACGTTGGTGAGTCCCTCTTGAACAGTGCGGTACAGAGCGTGAGCAGTTTCTGAAGGCAAGATTCGCGGCTCTCCCAAAAGAGCAAAGGTGACGACTGAGTTTGTTTCCAAAGCGGCGAGCGCTTTGATCCGTTCGGGTAAGGGACGCTCGTCCCCCTCTGCCCTTAGGCTGCCCACCGACTGGCGGACATCCAGGAGAGCTTCTTGAGAGAGATGGTGCGCTTTGGCGATAGCGGAGAGGGAACGTTGGGGGTCGGTCGGAAAGATCGCTTGCGCCGCTTCGAGTTGGACGGAAATGGTGGTCAGATAGTGGCCGAGGCTATCGTGAATCTCGCGGGCCATCCGGTTACGTTCGAGGGTGCGAGCGTGGTCTTCGATGCGACTCGCGTAGTCGCGGAGCTGTTCGTTGGCGCGCGTCAATTCCTCGGAGAGTCGCTCAGCATGACTCCGCGCCTCATTTTCACGCACCGCGATCCGGCTGAAGATGATGACGAAGGCGAACCCCGCCAGGATGGACAGCGCATTACCGACGAAACCTCGCGTCCCGGCTAACAGATACAGAACGATTAAAAAGGCTCCGAAAACCGCGCTCACCAACGCGGCGCGAAACCAGAGGTTGCGGATGTTGGCGACAATGTTGCTCACGAGTGGGAGCAGGCAAAGTGCCGACATGCCTTCAATCTCGGTGAGAAAAAGAATGCTACTCACCAACAGGGTCTGGACGAAAAAATAGACCCCACTGCGCCAAGGCTGAGTCTGCGGATCGCCAGCCAGTTCGTCATCGAAAATACCTGCCAGAACAAAGGCGGTGGCGACAATCAGAAGGAGCAGACCGCGCTCGGAGGACAGGCTGATCTGACCTCTGAGGTAGAGGGGAATCAGGGNNCGAGCCGGGTTTTTGCTTCGGTGAGCGTAGGGTCCAGGCTCAGGGCGGCTGAATAGGCCTGAGCGGCAGCTGCTGATTGGTTCTGTTTTTCCAGGATTTGTCCCAAGCGAAGATGTGCATGAGCGTGGCTGGGATCTGTTTTGTCTGGCGTGAGGGCGAGGGCTTGACGGAGTGCGGCGACACCACGGTCGAGCTGTTCGCCGCTCACCGCGACGGTGCGTCCCAATTGGTAGAGACCGCGGTAGCGGTGGGGCTCCGCGGTTAGGATACGGTCACAGGCGGCAAACGCTTCATCGCTTCGGTTATCGCCCAAGGCGAGACGCATGAGCCAAAAGTTGCCCTGCCAGACATCCAACTCGGCCAGGGCGTGCGCGTGGGCGTAAGCTTTTTCGCGCCGTCCTCCGACGATCGACGGGGCCTGCGAGTGGAACTGGACCAACGCCGTGTGCGCGGCGAGCGACTTCGGGTTGAGGGTCGCGGTGCGCTCGTAGGCGGTAAGGCTGCGCTTGGAGAGTGAGAGCTTACTGATCAGGCTGGCGTCCTGGATCTCGGCACTCAGCGCGTCACCAAGCGACTGCCAGGCCTCTGAATTATCGGGCTCAGCCTCAGTCACTTTCTTCAACAGAGGGACAGCTTGATCGAAGGCCTTCTGACTCATCAATACCTGGGCGGATTGGAGATCGGATGGACCGGCAGAGATTGGCGGACAGGTAAGAGCGACGGCGAGGAGGGCAACGAGGGTAAGGGCGGTGGCGTTTGTTTTCATTGGCGCCCATCCTGACAGGAAAGCCGGCCTTTCCGCATGTGC
The DNA here is from genome assembly GCA_002455175.1 of Opitutaceae bacterium UBA6669. Classification (GTDB taxonomy): domain Bacteria; phylum Verrucomicrobiota; class Verrucomicrobiia; order Opitutales; family Opitutaceae; genus UBA6669. The sequence goes on along the minus strand of DKKJ01000111.1, from coordinate 945 downwards.
CAGAAGTCATGCCTTGGTCATGTGACCGAGGCATAAAGAAATGCTGAAATCAGGAAACGCTCAAAAACTGAAATTTTGAGCAGGGGAGGCAACGATCACGTCTACGTCAGTGTTCGTGCTGCCACTACGTATTCGAAGCATTCCAGGAGGGCCCACGGTCCTTCGTGGCTGGGTTTATTCATCGCGAGCACTACGTTGACGAGGACTNNAGAGACCGCGTCCCTCCCAGTGTCCTTTCCTTACTCTGAATTCCTGACGTTTGTTGAGCGCCTAGGTTCTGAGGCAGCCTCTTTGTCGTGTCCGGTTTTGCGGATGGTATGCAGAGTGCCCGGTTGAAGCGCAGGTTGCGTGGTCAACTACGCGACCTCCAACCCACGCATCGTCCCCGTCGACGAGGCGAACGCATCGGCCTCGATGCCCATGCGTTGCAGCATGGAAACGAAGAGATTGGGCAGCGGATAATTGTGCTGCTGATTGAAGGCCAAGTGTTGGCCGTGACGGAATCCGCCGCCGGCGAAGAGCGTCGGCAGATTGGTGGTCACGTGCGTNNCGTGCGTGTTGGCATTCCCCAAATTGGAGCCGTAGAGAATCATCGAACGGTCGAGGAGGGTCTCACCGTCTTCCTGGACATTGCGCAGATCACTGAAGAGTCCGCTGAGGAGCTTCATATGCCACTCATCGATGGCCTTGAGTTGATCTAGCTTAGCCTCGGATTTCCCGTGGTGAGAAAGGTTGTGATACGCGTCGGTTAGCTTCACATCGGGACCGACGTCGATGACCGGTGAGTTCACGCTGTCGAGCATGAGCGAGATGGAGCGGGTGGAATCAGTCTCAAACGCGAGACGCGCCATATCATACATGAGTTTGACCTTGTCCATGTACTCCCGGGGGCTGCCGGGATCGAGGGGGATGCTTGCTTCGACCTTGGGTTTGGGACGTTTTTCC
>DKKJ01000062.1 GCA_002455175.1 Opitutaceae bacterium UBA6669 | reverse complement strand
GCCGGCGAGCCGTCCGAGGGTGGGAAGAGGAGATTCCGCGATCACACTTCTCTAAGCGGCGGACACGGTATCGACGGTCCCGCTGGCATGGTAAAATTAGATCCCCGGCCCTCTATCCTGACCCAAGACGCGCATCACGAGGATGCCGTCAGTCCGTGGCGAGAGCGGCCGGGGAAAGTGTTTTGGCGTCGAAGGGGACCGTGGAGTAATCGCGGTGCTGAGTCAGCATTTTCCACGCGATGGTGGCCATGCGCCGGGCGGTGATGGTGATGGCTTCGTTGGCTCCCTTGCCGCGGGCGCGATGGCGGCGGTAGAAGGAGCCGAAGTAGTCGGAGCAGCCGATGGCCACCCAGGCCGCTTCGATCCAGGCCCATTTGAGCCAGCGGTTGCAGAAGGGCAGCATGCGGCCGTGGAAGGTCTTGCCGCCGGAGGAGTGGGTGGTGGGCACCAAGCCGCAGTAGGCGCAAAATCGGGCGGCGGTCTTGAAGCGTTCGATGCCGTCGATCTCCAACGCGATGACTGGACCGAGCACCTTGCCGACACCGGGCAGAGTGCGCAGGCGCCGGGCGTCGGTGTGGGCCGAGTGGTCGGCCTCAATGTGATCCTCCAAGGCGCGGATGTGGCGTTCCAGCAGCTCATGCAGCTCCAGGTCCTCATCGAGCAGCAGGCGATCCGCCGCGGGCAGCTCCACGCGCTTCATCCAAGCTTTGCCCTGGTTGCTGAAGGGATCTTTGACGGCGGGACGTTCGACGCGGGGATGGCGGTCGAGCACGGTGTGGATGCGGTTGCGCACCATCGTGCGCACGCGGGCCAGCCAGAGGCGCTGGCGCACGGTCGTCTTCTTCTGCCGCACTTCTTTGTTGGGCACGTGCACGGCGGCTACGAAGTTGCCCCGCAAAAGCGTGGCGAGCGCCTTGGCGTCCACCCGGTCGTTCTTGATCTGCGCGTCGGCGATGATCCGGTTCTTCCCAGGGTTGGAGAGCACCACCTTCGTCACGCCGGGAGTTCCTTCCAGCAGATCGTAGATCGTGGTCCAGTTCCAGCATGCCTCGATCACGACTTCGCTCGGTTCGCCCAACGCCGCGAAGTATGCGGCGAAGGCCTCCGGCGCGTTGTGCTCGATGCGGCGTTCCTGCAACCGGCGACCTTGCGCGTCCAGCGTGCAGGCCACCGAGTACCGTTTGTGATGATCGATTCCCGTATAGTTCATGGCGACGCCAAGGATACTACGCCCCGCCTCTCGGGACGGCTTTCTTCCTTAGCTGCCACTCATGTTACCTGACCCCTTCTGCTCTTGGCCTCGCCTTGCCCAACAATTCTCGGACGCTCGCCAGTACCGGTTCCTCGTTTTTCATTTCTGAAGGTTGTGTCGGAGGCCCCAGAGCCGGTCCAAATGCGTTTCCATCGGTCTAAAAAGACCGATGACCAACCATTGATTCGGGTAAGAATTCACCGCATCCGACGCCCCAATCTTCTCCCTGTCGTCGTAGAACCTCTTGGGATAGCGAGCGCTCGCCCAATTCTTGTCCGCTTGATACAATGGATAGTAGTACATGCGAATGATCGCGGACAGTCTTTCAAGAAAACGCATCGTAACGGGATCATTGCGATACACCCGCAGCCGTCGGAGGCGGCCTATAAGCCTTAACAGATCGTGGCCGTGGCTTTTCAGCCGTAGAAAATATCGCTTTCGGAATGCCTCGTTAACGTACGAATTATGGCGAATCCGTCGACAGGCCGGAAACTGGCATAGCCACATTCCCTTCAGAAAGATTTCGGCACCCGACAGAAACACCGAATACGGAAGGTAGTGTTGGAAGACTGAATTTGCTCCGTCGTCAAGGTCTCCTCCGTTCCCAGAGGCGGCGCCTTCNNGCTTTCCCTGCTCTCAGCCATCGAAGCGGCTGGAATTCCGTATCCCCGACAAAATCACCCTTAACACGGGGTTTGAATCGGCGAGGGAACCGATCCAAATCCTCACACCACGCCTGAAACTCTTCTGCGCGCCGCTTTTTCTCCTCCCGTTGCACAAGAGCCCTCATGTCATCCATGACTCAGGCTGAATGAACTGCAGGAATCGGTCACGTCCGATCCTCAATCGACTCAGCGCCGGGTTTTTTGTCGCAGCCCCGGACGTTTCGGACAAGAGTCCTTGCAGAAAAGCCAAAGCCTCGCGGCGCATCAGCCCTGCGCAAGTGGATTCGAAAAATAGGGACAGCGGTGGCCCACCCGGCTCGGACTAGAGATCGGCACGGTCCAGCCGTTTTTTACGACGAAGACCGTGCGAGGACTTGCGGCACGGCGTAGTTTGTCAATCCGGTGAGCCAATGCGGGTCCACTACCAGCCTCACTGGAGTGGCAAAATCTAGGTCGTCGTGGATTGGATCTCGCCATCCCAAGGAATCTGGCATCCTTGCGAGATGTCGAATCTCTCGCCGCCGCTTCCGGCCGATGAGGGTCGTCGGGCGAACTCGGCGACTGCGGGATTCATTTTTCAATGGTGGCTGACGCTGGTGGCCTGGCTTGAACTGACGGAGAACGATGCCCTCTACATCGAAGCTGCCGAGGATTTCGACATCGTTTCGGTCGCTTCAGCGACCGCCGTTCAGGCCAAGTCGGGAACGAGCAAGCCGCTTACACTCCGTTCCGATGCCGTTGCGAAGTGCATAGATCATGTTTGGAAGCTGCGCCACGACTCCCGCAAGCCGCAAGTTGTCTTGTTGAGTCGCGCGGCGATTGCGGAGGAAGGCGGTTCGCCATTCGGCGCAGGCATCAAAGGCATCGACCTCTGGAGACTGGTGTTGGAAAAGTATGACGACACATCAGCCAAGGCAATCTGCGCGTTCCTACGCGGCGACGGAACGCTCCATGCGAAGCTCTTCCCGGCTCTCGTTGATTTTCTTCACGCGGCGTCAGACGAGGAAATCGAACAAGAAATAATACTGAGAACCCGGTTCGATACCGAGACGAGAGATGCGACCACGCTTCGCCAGTTCGTTGAGGATCGTCTCATCGTCCTGGGCGCGGAGCGTCACAACGCGACCGTCGCCGAAGCCGTCGCGATAGCAGAAAAACTCTTCAGCATCGTGGTGCACCATGCGGCGTCGAAGCATATGATTGGGCTTACCCGCGCCGGACTGTTGCGGGAAATCGAGAGATGCGTTGTTGGAAATCGGACGGCATTGGGTTTGAGCGCTCCCTTCAGTATCCCGGGCGCCTCCAGTGGTGGCGCCTCATGGACCTTGGCTGGAGCTGAGGCAGGGCTGCCGTCCGTGCCCGAGCGAATCGCGGGTCGGTCGAGCATCGTGACGGATTTTGCCCTACCCGTTGCGAGCGGCAAGGGGCTGATCCTGACGGGGTCCAGCGGAATGGGAAAATCAACGTTGGCAAAACTGATCGCGCAGTCGGTCGGAGGAAAGTGGTTCTGGCTGGATCTGCAGGGCTGCGCGCCTGAGGCGATCCAGTCCTGCGTCAGGCAGTTCATCTCGTTCGCGGATCGGAATCGGGGCGCGGCGATCTGCGTCGTTGTGGACGGTCTGAACATAGATTCACTGTCCGAAGCTGCGAAGAATTCATTGCGCGCGGCGATGCGTCTCGTTCGAGCGCGCCGTGGCGCCGTGATGGTTACGTCTCAACGAGCTCTGTCCCTTGTCTCCTGCGCGTCTTTGGGCCTGGCCGACGCCGCCATGAGGGAAGTGCCACGCATGGAGGTCGAGGAAATTGCGGGCCTACTGAATACGCTCTCGTGTCCGAACCCTGAGCTGAACCTGGCATGGGCAACCCTCATTCACGTCACCACGGACGGTCACCCTCAACTTATACACGCCTCCTGTCTTTGGCTTTACCAAAAGAATTGGCCGCCGTTTGATGCCACCGCCTTCCAAGAAGCCACGGCCAGCCTGGAAACGGAGCGATCCCAGGCGCGTCGATTGGTTTCGAAGGTCTCGAATGAGGAGATGGAATTGCTGCTGAGGCTGGATGTCTTGGGGGCGAACTTCCGCCGCGAGCATGTATTGGCCGTCGCTGAGAAGGTGGAAAGAGTTCCCGGTGCGGCGTTCAAATTTGATTCGCTGCTCGGCCCATGGATCGAGCCGGCGCATGCTCGGGGCTATTTTAGGATGTCGCCCCTGCTTGGCGAAATAGCCCGCGATATGAGCGCGAGTCGCCGTCAGGCTCTCGAGGTCGCGTGCGCGGAAGCTCGGCTTGAGGTTCAGCCCGTCTACCACAACGACGCGTGCCTCGCGCTTCGGCATGCCTTCTCGGCCAAGCACAGAGGCCTGGCGCTGCAAACCACATACAAGCTTCTCATCCTACGAGGCGCCCTGCGTTCAGCGTCGTACCGGCACTTGACTTGGGCGCTACTGACGACGGATCAGGCGATTGCTGAAGTGGCGGCCGGTGACGCCGTGTTCACGGCGTGCTTCAGAATTCTCCGGATGCAGGTGGCCGGTGAACTTCTGCCGAGCACGCTCAACGTCCACTATCAGAGCGCAAAAGTGGCGATCGGGCACCTTCCTGCGGAACTTGCGCCCGCGGTGAGATACGCCCTCGCAACTGAAGTTTTGCAATGGTCTCTATCAAGCCTTCCGGCGATCGAATGGTTGGGGCTGTTGGAAAGCCTTGGCGAGCTGGCCGCGCAGGTGCCGGAATTGATCGGCATAGGCGATCTTTTTCAGGATACCACCGTGCCGCCACCGATTCGGCAGGCAGGCTTGGCGGATAGGCAGCGGGCCGGTCTCGCCGGTCTGATCATTCATCGTAACAAGGGTCGTGCGTTCCTCAATGGATGGTTGCGGGCCATGGATACGCTCGAACCGAAGCGGAGAAGCCCCCTCATACAGGCGTTTGCAGTTTGGCCTTCGCTGCTAATGTTGGCGTTCGACGAAGTCTGGCTGGGTGAATCAAAAGTGGAATCGCCCAACTGGATTGAAACGTTGGGATGGTACGACGAAATGGCGCTGCTAGTGAAGGGATGGGACTCGGAGCCTTTTGCGGTGGCGATCGCGCGGTCGGCGTCGATCGTCCAGAATGAGTATTGCGGCGACCGAACGAGAGCGACGGCGCTGTTGACGCCAATTTCTGCGAGCCTTCCGCCGTACCTGGCGGCAGTGCATGACCAATACGCCAAGATCGCAGCCGAAGCACAAGACTACGCCACGGCCTTGGCTCATATCGACGTCGCGCTGGCGAACTGGGAAGACTACGAACTCGCGATGCCGGGAAAAATCCTGGCGATTCAGCGGGCGGGCGTATGGGCTAGCAAGGAACGGAGCTGGCAGCGGAGCGCGGGATACTTTGACGAGGGTGCAGCGCTTTCGAGGAAGCATGGCACCATTGAGCAGTCCGCAGGATTCCACTGCGACGCGGCCATTGCGTGCTGGGGAGCGGGCGAAAAGTCAAAAGCAATCCAAGCTTTTGATGAAGCGCTGGAGCTGTGCGCCCAAACGGGAGACACGCGAAACAATCTAGCGGCTTTCCAAATCCAAAAAATTCTTTGCTACGTCATCTATTACTTGGCCAGCGCCAATCGGGGCCCGCGCAATTCGAGCAATCTCGCCGCCATTTACCCAGGTATGGGCAGCAACCCTGACCTAAACGAATCGCTGAAATCCACGCCCACGCCGCGATTGGTTACCGCCAAAACCTTCCTTGCCACACTGGAATTTGATCACTGGCTCGGTGACACCATCTGGGACAAATACTCACGCGAGATAGTGGAAGCGCCCTACCTCTCGGCGCGTCCCTTCGGCATTGAACTCGCGATCCGAAGGTCGATCGCCAGCGGGGCGGTTGCGGAGTTACCGGGCCTGACGGCGCGCTACGCCAGCGTCATGAACGCAATGCGAAAATCAGGTGTCACACAGTCGATCAAGGACATTGCCAACGGAGACACGGCCACGTTTGAGCCGGTATTCGGCGATTTCAACGAGGCCTTCGGATCATCAGTTTTCGTCTCTGGACTGGTCGCGATTGTGGCCAACGAGGGAGATGTCGCGGCCGCCGCTCGATTATTGGAAAAGCGCGCGGATGAATCTCCATTCCCTCGCGAACTTCGATCCTGGGTGCAGGAGGTGATACGAATTGCAGAGCTGCCCTTTGAAGAGTTTCAGGCGAAGGCGCAGCTCCGAGAGGATGCCTTCCCGGAGGGGCGGCTAGCGATGGATATCGTCCTTTTGTCAAAACCCCTAATTCAACCTGAACTTCTGTGGCGGGCTATGTACCATGTCGCTCTTTATCTATATGGTAGCACAATGTGGGGCGCTGATGCATTGGTAACTCTTGATGAGTTTGCGGGTCGTCGCTGGCGCTCGGCAATCGAGCGGCGTCATGAATTCAAAAATCCGACCCTTTGGCTCCCGGAGGTCCGATCGATTTGCTCGCATCCGGTGACGGGGACCAGACGTATCTGCAGCATTCTTATCGCGGTGGCTCCCGCCCTATCTCTTGGGGAAGCCAAAGACATTCTAGCACAAGTGAAAGCAATCCGTGACGGAGTGACCTCAAGCAACTGGGATCGAATGACACCGCGACGGGTTCAGAGATAGATCCAGCAGCTCCGGCTCTTCCACTATGGGGAGTGACCAACTCGGTCTTGATGCCAGGCTTGGAGATTCTGGCAAACGCCATCAAGTTTAGCTGGGACTTAGTCCACAATTACTAGCCTGCCTTTGGTCTTGCCGCCTCGCCAGGAGGTTACCGCCCGGCAACTGCCGTATCTAATCTCCAAGGATGAGCTTTACCTAGATATTCAGGAATTGAATACTCTCAGTCGGAAAGTCGCCTTCGTCGAAGCGTCGGTCGGAAAGGGTCAAACCGCGCTTCTCACTTTTGAGAGGTAAGCACGCTTGTAAGGAGGAGGCCGATGTCGAACCGGCGCACGTGATTGACGCGTCAGTCTTTGCTCGAGCGGTATGTGGGCCTATCGCCGGATCTGTCTCGAGGACGAGTGGGGTGGGTTTGAAATTTCCGCTGCAAAGTGAGAAGCTCCAGTTTGACCCCGTCCAGGATCTTCGAGATAGCTAGAACGCCTTCAGTACCGAAAGACATGATCATAGAATGGCCCAGGCCGGTCGGAAAGGGTCAAACCGCGCTTCTCACTTTTGAGAGGTGAGCGCGCTTGTAAGGGGGCCGATGTCGAACCGGCGCACGTGACTGACGCGTCAGTCTTTGCTCAAGCGGTATGTGGGCCTATCGCCGGATCTGTCTCGAGGACGAGTGGGGTGGGGTTTGAAATTTCCGCTGCAAAGTGACAAGCGCGGTTTGACCCCGTCCAGGGATCGTTCGTTTCATAGACGATGCAAACCACTTCGCGATTTTTACCCGACGACAGGAAGTGGTCGCTGCATTGAGCGAGTGGCTCAAACAGCAGCGCTAGGGAGGCGGTTGTTTTCTTAAGTCATTTAATTTAAAACAGTTAAATTACATAGATGGGGGTTTGGATATAACTTGTTTTTGATTTGGATTAGATTAGGATTGAGCCATGATCACTGTTAGTCATCGGGGCAATATTCGAACGAAAGTGCTGGCGTACACGAGTGCTACGAATCCCGTCCTGAAGGCGATTGGTGATGCCAACGTCGAGGTGGTGCACTTGTTCGACTTGGAACACGCCGGCGTTTCACTCGCCGAAGGCGCAGTTTTCCTGATCGATCAGCCTTTGGATGACGCTGAAAAGGCGGCGATCTCCGGCCTTGTGATGAATGAGGAATCGCTGGTCATCGGTCCGACGGCCGCCGACGGGTTCACTTGGCGCCTCAAAGCTGAGGCCAATGCCCACGGCCGAATCTTCGAAGTCGCCGAATCCAATTCCAGTTTTGAGAAACTAGTTGAATCGACACTGCGCGCAGTCCACGGCCGCTCTTTTCACCGGATAAATACGAAGAACCACGACGAGCAAGAATCCCTCGATTCGCTCCCCGGCATAGCCAGCGCGACATCGTTCCTTCGCTCCGAGCGGGGCAGGCTGGATGCCGAAAAAGTCCGCGCGCTCTTTACCCTGACTCGTGCCGAACTCTCCCGAGTCACTGGAATCCAGGAGGAGACAATGCGGCAGACACCGGATTCCGATCGTCTCCAAACGCCGCTTCGCCCGTTTGAACGCACAGCGCAACTTCTCTCTCTGAATCGCGATCCGGCCAACTTCGCCAAGTGGCTCCATACTCCCAACGAAGAGCTCGATGGCCACACTCCGCTCGAACTCATCAAGACCGGCCGCATCGAGGTGCTGGCGACACTCGTTCACGATATCCTTCTGAATCGAGGACGCTAATGCTCCCCTTGGCGCAACTGTCCGGCGTGCTCTCCACCTTGCCGGCCATACCCACCACCTTCGTGCAGTCGCTTTGACGCCATAGTCAGAAGTCCTTATAAATACATGAGAACCGCGACCGCAAAAGTTTCCAAGTCTGGCACCTTCCAGGTTTTGAGAATCCCTAAAGCTTTTCGCCTCAGATCCAAAATGGTTCAGCTGGTTAAGACAGCAGACGGATTCGTGGTGAAGGACGAGGCCGCCCGTGCCCGCCGAGCAAAAGCTTTTGCCGCGCTGGCGGGCAGTTGCCCGAACTTTCCTGAAGTACTGGCGAATACGACAACCTATGCCCGGCGAGACTGGGAATGATCTAACGGAGCCGGTCTTAAAGTGCAAGGTCGTGTAGTTTGTACCACCTGGGCGCTGTCTTAATGTAGCTTAACAATGAATACTGATCGGCGACTGGCACGGTTCTTCCCCCCGTCCTCCACTTGCTTCCGTCATCGACGTTTGGCCCGATGCAGCCGCTGCGGCCGCGGGATTTTGGGAGCGGGCCGCGGCGGATGCAGGACTTACCTCGTCATTTCTCGCCATCGCTAAGGCGAACGTGGCGGCACTACAGCGATTAATGGAACGCTTCGTTTAGACCCGTGAGTGGGATAGGGCAGGAGTTTCAGTCTAATCGAAGAATGCGGAGGCTGACGAGGTGTCGACCATATCCAAAGTTTAGTTACAATAACCAAACTCGTGAGATCGCCTTAGATAATTCGACCATCGCTTTCTTTGGAGTGGCCATCGGGACTATTCGTCCAAATCAGCAAGTAATTGCCGCAGTTTGCCGACGATAGAAATGCTCATGTCTTCGCCAATCGAGAGTCCGGCCATCAATGGCGCAAAACCTTCTTTCGTCAGGTTGGCTGCGATCGGCCCAACGACCCTGTTCAGCTCGATCGCTTGGAGATCGTCGGAGTGATCACGGAAGTTGGGTCGATCCACCAGATCGTGCACGGCTCGAATCAGGGCGAAGATATTGGGCCAGGGCAGCCAGCGCGGGAATTCCGCCTTGTCGGCTTGATCCCAAGTGAGGAGGAACCGCCACTGATCGCGACGGGTGACAAAAACTTTCTCACGCCCCTGTCGCGTGGCGAAGACATGGCCGGACAGCTCGAACTCGTTTAGGACATTCTGGACTGAGCCGCGGAAGTAACCGGTTTCACGGGCGATTTGCGCGGGATGTCCCGAGTCGTGGGTGAGGAGCCACGCGAGGATTTCCGCTCGAGACTGGCGGCCGAAAAGCGCTCGCAGCTTCAGGAGGAAAGTGGCCGGCTGGTCGGGGCGCGGTGGTCGGCTCAAGCTGCGGTTCTCCAAAGGGGCGCGCAGCCAGCCCCATCGCCGGAATTTTTCATCACTTTTGTTGAGCAGCGCGAGGTGCGGAAAAAGCGGCCGCGGCTCCGATACGGGATGCGTCGGCTTCAACAGTGCCTTCCATTTGAGATGGGCGCNNAGTGCGCCTAGGATGCTCGCGTCACCCAAGTTTTGCTCCGCTTGGAGGCGGGTCAGCCGTAGGACGTTGATCCATTCTCCGTTGGAGCGCAGCCAGTCGAACATCTCATCAAACAGCCGGGCGTCATGCCGGGCAAAAACGGTCGAGATCAACACAAGCGCCTCCGGGTCGATCATCGACCGTCCACCACTGGCGACGTGGCCCGCCACGCCCAATGCCGACCACTGTCGCCAAAGCAACGGGAGCAACGCCTCTCGCAGTTGATCGCTAGAGTTGGGGGTTGAGGACGTCATGGCCAAGTTGGGTGAGTAGTGAACGCAGATTGAAAAGGAATCCCTCGGACGGGTCTTGGGTGCGCGTCCATCTGGCCGCGTCGAGCAATTNNGTCAAGTCCTGCAAATGTCGCCCACCGTCACGATCCACAGCGGCGTGGAGTTTCAGGAGAATTTGGTCCCTCCGCCTGATAAAACTAATGGTCAAACGGGAGCCGTAGTCTCGGGTCGAAAGCCGCCGTTCGAGACCTTTGGGGAGTCCACACTCAAAAAGGGTGTCTCCTGCGGCCCGGTCGTTGAACCATTCGTTGGGCAAGTCCAATTGCTCGCCGACCTCGGCAGCTGCGTCCACGAGCCAATTTGGCAAGGGTCGCGGTGTGACGATTCCTCCGGACCCATTCTGGCCAGGATATCGACATCCTGCGTTGTCGTGCGCTGAACCAGTCCCAAGGCAAGAAGCGATGAACCTCCGCAGACGATGAAATGCTGTAGAGGATGGCCACGGATCGCGATGAGTTCGCCAAGCAGACCAAGGGCACGATCTAAGGAATCTGGCGTAATCTGCGGCCTCGCCATCATTAAAATAACCAAAATGGTTATTTTAACTATCAAATATCAGTCACGATGTTCCCAATGGATACCCACGGTAACTTTCAAAAACTGAACTTCGTTACCAGCACAACGAGTTACGTATTCCTCGGATGCGTCTATTGATTGTAATTTGTGGCGGCTTGATGTGATCGCCTATAGCTGAGGACTTACCGGTGCGGGCCGAAGCGTTCGCTCCAAACACTGCCGACTCCGAAAGTCGCCGTGCCCGGCGTTTTAAGAGAAGGCGGCCCGAAGTCGCGCAGACTCAACGGCTGGTGCTGATTAAATCGAAGTGCTGGCGCATCACTCTGACGTTGCGAAAGGTCAGGCCCGTCTCGTTTCGACATGCGTATCAGGGTCAGCCCGACGGTGAAATTTCGGGCGAAAATTTCGCCCAAGCCGCGATAAATTGGCTAGTTCTCGGCCGGGTGTGACGGTCACTGTGTCGGTGGTCGAGGGAGTTTTTACATCCATAAAATCATGACTTCCTAGCGTTTGTAAGCTTTTGAATTCGAGTCTTTCGATTCGGGATGGCTCCGCTCAATTGAGGTGATAACCGGCGAAAAGAAGTAGGGTCTGCAGCACGAGGAGCGCAGAGGATCCCGCCAAGAGCAACGGCCAGAGTGCCTCTCGACCCTTCGTGATCCACACCAATGCGAGGTAGAAGGACGGCACGACCGCAGCATACCGCGCAACGGGCCCGACGGGCACGTGACCTTGCATCATGAAGGCATGCAGCCCTAAGAACGCGAGGAGGAGGGCCACGTGCCACAGCGCTGCGCGGCGTTCCCAAAGTGAGACCAAGGACAATACGCTCAGGAATCCGACGAGCGTCCAAGACCAAGCGGNNGACGTAAAACGAGCCATTATCGAAAAGACGTAAGCCAAGCCCAGGAAGACGCGCACCGAGCGTTTCCGCATCGAAGACCAAGTGGTTGCCCCACTGCTGCCGACTGACCTCCTGGTACACGAGCGCGTGGCCAAAACGTAGCTGGAGGTAAAACGCAAACAACGCATGCCCCAGGGCAGGTCCTAGTCCAGCGATGAACGCGATCAGAGATTGTCCCCAGCGCCGCTCACGGCTGGCACGCAGAATTACGGGCAACGCTAAAACGAGTGCCGGCGCGGCCAAAATGAGTCCGGTTGGTCGTGTAAGGCCACAGCCGATACCAACCACAGTGGCTAAGATCCAACGCTCTTTCCTTAACGAAACCACCAGTAGCNNGGTCAGAAACAGATAGAGTGACTCCGTGAGGCCCAAGAAAAACCATGCACCCGCCGGACTCCACGCTAAGAGCTGAGCAGCTCGATGCGACAACACGTCATCTCCCGTCTCCTCCCTCACCAAGGCCTGCAGGAGTACGATGGCTCCCAAAAAACAGGTATTGGAGATCAAAACACCCGCTAAAATCCCCTCGACCCCAAGGCTCATGAGTCCTTTGAGCAAAAGCGGGAACAGCGGAAAAAAGACGACGTTGCATTCAGCGCCGGGAAGAAACTGATACCCGTCGCGCGCGACCTGGAGGTACCAATTGACATCCCAGCGATTAAAATAGCGCGACCATTCGATCGCCGAAAAGAGCGGGCGGGTGGCGTACCGTTGGGTCTGAATGACCAGAGGCGCCAACACCGCGAGTGCGAACACGAGAAGCCGTGATCCCAGGAAATACCCTGCACACGCCAAAACGTCTCGCCACACCGCTCTTTCTAGCCGGGCGTCTTTGGTCATGGTGTCTGGCTGGTCGCCGAAGCGGCCGCGGGAGCGCTCTGCGAGGCATGACTCGCCACCGCGCGCTTGAACTCCTTCACCACCAAAATCACAAAGGCAGCGATCACCAAAAGATAGAGCACCGTTGCCACACGCTGACGCCTCCGCGGGATCGCGCTCCACTCTTTTTGCGAGTCACCATCGTAAGTCATCATCAGGAGGATGCGGTTGAGATAAGCCTGGATTTTCTCAGACCGTCAACGCGCCGCTGATAGCATCGACTAGGCCCCTTCCCCCTGCGCCCGGTGCTCCACCCTGAGGCGAACGCACGTTTTGCTTCTTCGCACATCTTGGCTAGTCTTCCGCATGACGACATCGCTCCAGTTTCTCGCCTCGGTGTTTGAAGATCCTGAACCGCTGGCTCCGGCGTCACCCTCCCCGCTCGCGGACGATGAGCTCTTGGACGCCTATTCCACCTCAGTCAGCTCCGTCATTGACCACGCCCGAGAAGCCGTGGTGCACATCGAGGCGCAAACCGGACAAAGCGCTGGCTCAGGCTCTGGATTTTTCATTTCGCCCGACGGTTATCTTCTCACCAACAGCCACGTGGTTCACGGCGCCCGTGGATTGGTCGTCTCACTGGCCGATGGTAGGCGGCTACCGGCAGATCTCATCGGAGACGATCCGCACACCGACCTCGCGGTCTTGCGCGCGTCCGCCGCCGATCTGCACGCGCTTCAACTTGGCGATAGCAAACGCGTTCGCCCGGGCCAAATCGCCATCGCGATCGGCAGCCCCATGGGATTTCAGCAAACGGCCACGGCGGGAATCGTCAGCGGCGTGGGTCGCTCCCTGCAAGCGGGCTCTGGCCGGATGATTGACGACATCATTCAGACCGACGCGGCGCTCAATCCAGGGAACTCCGGCGGCCCCCTCCTCGACTCCCGGGGGCGAGTAATCGGCGTGAACACCGCGATCATTCGTCCGGCTCAAGGGCTTTGTTTCGCCATCGCCAGTAACATCGTCCGCTGGGTCGCGGGCTGGTNNGCATTCGCCGCAGTTTTATCGGCATCGGCGGACAGACCGTCCCACTCCTCCGCAAACTCGTGCTGCATTATCACCTGCGGCAAACCACCGGCGTGATGGTGATGAAGGTGGAGCCCTCGAGTCCGGCCGCGCGCGCGGGCATCGTCGAGGGAGATATCGTCATCGCCCTTGATGGCACGGAAACACCGCGCGCCGAATCCTTGCATCAATTGCTCACGGGGGATCGTATCGAAAAATCCATGACACTTACGCTCTTGCGCGGAGTTGAAAAAATCACCCTGCGGATTGTTCCAAGAGAAATGCCTTGAGCGACACCTCTCGCGAGAACCATCAGTATCCGCGGCGGAGGGACTCGTTCTATCGAGTCNNGCGAGTCCCTCCACCGGCAATTTGGACAAACGTTCTCCCTCCGTCGCGAAACGACCTGCTCGTCTAGGTTCTGAGACCGTGGCCCTTCGGTAGAAAATCGGAAACGCTGAAACTGCGAAACGCAGAAATACGGATACGGAACAGGTTCACGAGTTTCCCAATCTCTGTATTTCCTCATTTCCGCTTTCTGCAGGAGGGGCGCGGTCTCGAGGTTGTCTCAGAACATCCCTATGCCAGAAAGCGATTACGCTATCCGGTGGAGGGACTCGTTCTATCGAGTCTGGATTGAGGATTTCTCGTAGGGAGCACCACCTTCAGACGAAGACCGATTTTAAGACTGCCAAAGGTAGGCCCTCACTCACGAGGATTCGAGCCAGACTCGACGGCGCGAGTCCCTCCACCGGCAATTTCGGCAAGCGTTCTCCCTCCGTCGCGAAACGACCTGCTCGTCTAGGTTCTGAGACAGCCTCTCTCGTCCGGAGTTTGCGCGTTAAACAACCACGTCGGCGAGGTCACGGTGACCCGCTCCGTATATGAAAACAGACCCCGGCCACGAGAGATCGTGGCTCTCCGGTAGGGCTTAACGTCCGCGCATGCCGATGGCTAAAAATTGGAAGCCGATAAATCCGAAATAAAAGGCGGTGATGACCTTCTCTGCGAAGGGATTTCCCGCATGGCCCAAGGCAAGCGCCGCAAAACCCATTCCCGCCAAGCCGACGGTTCCCGCCGCGAGCAACGCTCGGTTGGCCCCTCGCCGACTCCAGGTAGCAGCCACACAGAGAGAGAGCACCGCCAGCACGAGGGTGAGCTCCAGACTCAAAGGCGCCTCCGTGGTCAGCCGCCAGATCAACGACCCTACCAAGCCTGCAAAAACGACTCCGAACACGCTACTGCCGATGCGTTGATCTCGGGAGAGGACATGGCGTCCAAAGCGGTCCAACCGCAGCATGAGGTTAAAGAGCGGTTGCGCCGTCCAAGAAAGATAGATGAACGCATAGAAAAGGACTTTCAGAGGCGTGAACACCCAGCTGTAACCGGGTGCCGAGGCCGAAAGCCCTTCTATGATCCGCCCGCCAAAAAAAATCGCGGCGATAAATGCGCCTTGGATCCACCCACTCTGGCGTCCAATCCAGAGGTAGTAGGCCAACATGACGCGATAGATCGGATTGCGCGCCTTGAGCGCCTCCAACATCCCTTCGCGCGCGTACTCCAAGGAGGGATCGAGGCGGAGCGCTTCGCGGAAGTGTTCCTTGGCCTGGCGCGGGTTGTTCTGGTGAAGGCAATTCCAACCCTGATTCGCGTGGGAGAGCGCATTGTCCGGCTGGCGATGCAGGGCATAATCGACCGTTTGCGCCGCTTCCGCTTTCCGCCCGAGTTGCGTGAGGGCCATGGCCCGAAAGTTGGCGGCTTCGACGTGTTCCGGATCCAAGGCCAGCGCGGCTTCTGCCGCTTCCAAGGCGCCTTTCCATTGTCGCGACGCGAGGAGCACCGCTGCTCGCAGCACATGAGCATCCGCATCGTTGGGATCTAAACGCAGACTTTGATCCACCGCAGCGAGCGCCTCGGACTGACGTTCGAGTCGATGCAGCACAAATCCGCGGATACGGTGCACCGTGGGATCAGCCGGCGAAAGCCCCACTGCCGCCAGCGCTTCACGTAACGCCTCTTCCCCACGGTTCAGTTGAATGCAACACAGCGCCAGGAAGGCGTGCGCAGACGCATTTTGCGGATCCTGAATCAAAGCCAATCGCGCCTCGCGCTCCGCATCGGCCGGACGCGATTGGGCTAGGAGCAGCTCCGCCCGAGCCAAATGTACACTCATCACTTCTTGATCTTCAGATGGGCCAGCACGTCGTCGTAGAGACCACTCTGGTTAGCATACAACGCGTGGTTCCTCGCCGTCTCAAACCAGTCGTGCGTAGTGGGACGGTGCTGCTTAGCCGCAGCCATTAAGTCGCGCTGATTCACCGGTTGGATGTGCCCCGACTTCATCGCTTCACGCAAACGCGACTCCACCGCGATATCGACCACGGCCTTCAGATCCGCTCCTGAAAACCCTTCGGTCTTCTTCGCCACGGCATCGAAGTCGACGGACTCCACTGGCTTTCCTTTGAGTTGGAGGCGCAAAATTCCGGCGCGCGCTTCGACGTCAGGAGGCGGCACAAAAAGAATCCGGTCAAATCGTCCTGGCCGACGAAAGGCCGCGTCGAGGTGCCACGGCGCATTGGTCGCAGCGAGGATCAAGACGCCCTCGTTCGAACTGAGCACGCCATCGAGCTCACTTAAAAACTGGTTGATGAGCTGGCGTCCCCCGCTCTTGAGGAGATCGGTGCGGTTGGCGCCCAAGGCATCCACTTCGTCGAAAAACAAAACGCACGGCCGGTGCGAACGCGCCTGCTCAAAAATCGCGTGCAGGTTTTTTTCGCTCTGACCAATCCACATTTCGAGTACGTCGTTGATGCCCACAGCGATGAACCCCGACTTGACCTGCCCGGCAGTGGCGCGCGCTAAAAATGTCTTCCCGCAACCGGGAGGACCGTAAAGTAGGATGCCGCCGCCCACTTTTTTCCCGTAAGCCTTGAAAAGATCGGGTTGCTGCAGGGGAAGGATAATCTTCATCCGGATCTCTTCCTTCACCCGCTCCATTCCGCCCACATCAGCAAAGGTCAGGGCCGGCCGCTCCACGTCCACATCAGGGGAACCAGGAAGATCACCCACCGGCAGTCGTTCACGCTCAGGCTGTCGGTTGGTTTCGTTGGAGTCTGCAGCTTCCGCATCGCTGAAATCATAACTCGGCGTCTCCGCGGGCTCGGCGCTCTTTTTGCTACCGCTCTTCGTTTCGGGGAATACCTGCGACAAGTTAAGTGCGAGATCTTCATCCACAAGCGCGGGGTCCGCCTCAAGGGTGCGCTGATAGAGCTGCGCCGCGAGCAACGTCTCGTCCGAACGCAGCGCCAGACGCGCGTGCAGCAAAAGGGCGCGAGCAGGCGGAGTCGCCCGTGTTGTCAACGCCTCCACAATCACCAACGCCGCGCTGTGTTTCCCCTGCTGGTAGAATGCCGCCGCCAAACCCAAACGCGCCGAAAGGTTATCCGGTTGCAAGGCGAGTGCGCGCTTGAAAAGGGTCTCTGACGCAGCAAAGCCGCCATTTCGCAAAAGCGTATCCGCCGCGTGGACCAACAGCGGCGGGTTGTCAGGCGAAAGCCGCAACGCCTCTCTCAAGGGCCCAGGAATGAGGTCAGAACCGAAGAGGTCTTCCAGAGACATACGCCAATCATAAAACACCAACTCCCGCTAGGAGCGAGGCGAAGTTTTTTAAGAACCGTCACACAATCGCCATCTTGGCGTCATGATTTGGCATTTTCACCTTCGCTGCCCATTACTTGAGCTGTTTCGCTGCCCACTTGGACAACGTCAGCCGGTGGATCTTGGCATTATGGCGAACATCGACGGGGAAGGCCGGGTGAAACAGCACGCCCGCCACACTGCTGAGGTTGACGTCGTGGGGCTGATCACGCGCCCAACTCAAAATCTCTGCCTTCAACGCGTCCGAAGGACGGCTATCCGGTTTTAATTCAATGATCACCCACGGTCGTTGCTCGCCCGACACACCTACGCCAACCAATGCGCTTCGTTTCACGCGAGGGTGCTGATTGAAGATCGGCTCCACCTGCTCGGTGAAAAGTGTGCCCGTCGCCATCACCACGCGTTCCACTTTCCGGCCGCAGAACCAGAGCCGCCCTTGACGATCCAAGTATCCGCAATCTCCCATGCGGTGCCAGACAGCCCCCGCCTCGCTCGTAGGTCCACGCGCATTGCCCTTCGCCTCGACGGGGATCTTCGCGCGGGCCGTGGCGTCCGGCAAAGCATCGTACGTTCGGGTGACGGCCGCGCCCTTCACGACAATCTCGCCGATTTCCCCCGTGGGGAGGACAAACGTTTCCTCCCACGTCGCGATCGGCTCATCGGAAATCGGTAGAATGCGGATCTCGACCCCCGAAATCGCTCGCCCCACACACGTCCCCGCTCCCCGGCGTGTCGCCGTGGCTGTCTCCGCCAGGACTTCGCCGGTGGAGATCGTGCTGACCGGCAAGGCTTCGGTCGCGCCGTAAGGACTGTGCAGCTGACCACTGGGCAAAAACAGCGTCGACGCCGTCCATAACGACGGTGGCACAGGAGCTCCGGCACACAGCACGCGCTTGAGTTTCGGGAAAGCCACTCCGTGCTCCTGGGCGAAGTCGCCAATTTTGCGCCAGAGGGTCGGCGAGCCGAAGGAGGTGGTGACGTTTTCCTGGAGCAAGGCCTGAACAATTTTGGCAGGATCCATCGCCGCGGGACGCCGCGGATCAATCTCCGGCACGATCGTGGTCATTCCCAACGCCGGGTTGAACAAGGCAAAGATCGGCAGCAACGGCAGGTCGATCTCGCCCGGTTGGATGTCGTAGGTTTGACGGATGCCCTGCACTTGCGCGTCGAACATCCCATGCGTGTAGCAGACACCCTTCGGCGCGCCCGTGGAACCCGAGGTAAAAAGAATCGCGGCCAATTCGTCGGCGGGCGTTTCCACTGTAGGATCATTGGCCAGCGGTGACGATCGTCCGGCAGGCAACAACCGCTGAGTGGCGCGAGACGACGCCGTTACCCGCACCTCCACCGTCGCAAAGGCCGAGCGGGCCATGCGACTGATCAAGCGCGCGAGGGGAATTCCCAAAAGCACCCGCGGACGCGAATGACCGACACACCGAAGGAAGCTTCGCAGTCCCATCCCAGGATCGATCACCACCGGCACCGCGCCCATTTTGAACAAGGCAAAAACCGATGCAATCAACGGCAGCCCCTGCTTGACCATCACGAGCACCCGATCTCCGCGTCGCACGCCACGATCGGCTAGCTTTTGGACCCACGCATTCACTTCCGCGTCCAGATCAGCAAAGCTGAGCGTCAGGTAATCAATAGTCCCTTCGCGGGAATCGCGCCCGCGTGGAATTTTCAAGGCCGCGCGCTGCGGTTGGCGCCGCGCCATCGCCGGCAAATGTCGCGCAATATTGGTGGAGGCGGACGTCATGGACCAAAACGCGCCGGAAACAGGTCATCCCGGCTAAAAGTCTTCACCCCAACTACGCCGGTCAATCGACGTTTGGAGTCAATAATTCCGCCTGCCAGGGCAGCAGCACGGAATGGAGTTTGTCGGGTGCGCGAGCGATCTGCGCCAGCTGACTCCGATTGGCAATCAAGGTGGGTTCTATCTCCAGCTTGGCTGCCACGCGATCGCGCTGTGCTTTGAGTCGATCCTGCCGAGCCAGTTCTTCGGTGGAGAGGGGTGTGTGGCTCGGATCGCGACCACGTCGACGTGGCAACGTCTGCGGATCGCGTTCCAGTCCAGCACGCACCGCGGCCGTCAACGACGCGGCCAAACGTTCATGGCGTTTGCCGAGGTGATGCGCCGCCAAAATGCTGGCTTCCGAAGCCCCGTCATCGGCTGCATGCGCATAGCGAAGAAGGACATCGTTGGAGCAGACTTTAAACGGCGGGACATCGAGGCGTTGCGCCGTTTGTTCGCGCCAGTGCCAGACGGCGTGAAGCATGGCCAATCCGGCCCCTTTGAGTCGCTCCGATTTGCCAATGCGCCAGTCGTTCTCGTCTGGAGGCGCAAAGCCTTCCGCTCCGGCTTCGATCTGCCTTTGGCACTGCTGATCCAACCACTCCAGCCGGTCTCGTTTGGCCAACTCGCGCGTCAACAAGGTGCGTAATTCCGGGAGATGCGCGACATCGCGTGCTGCGTAATCGAGCAGTTTTGGAGTGATCGGGCGTTTGGACCAGTTCGCCTTTTGCCCTTCCTTGTCGAGTTCGACGCCAAAATGTTCTTCGAGCAACGACGCGAGACCGACTCTCTGCCGGCCCAAGAGCTGCGCAGCGAGCATCGTATCAAATAGGCTCTTTGCGCGGAACTCGCATTCGGCATGCAGCAACCGCAAATCGAAATCGCTCCCATGCATCACCAGATGCTTCGTCGCCAGCCGTGACCAAATTTGTTTGGTCTCAATTCCCGGCGCGAGTACGTCGACCAAGTAGGTATCACCATCGACCAAGAACTGCAGTAGGCAGACGCGCGTCTTGTAATGGTACATGTTGTCCGCCTCGGTATCGAGGGTGACTTCATCCACGCGGTCCAACGCCGCCAACAGCGGTCCCAGAGAACCGGGAAGATCCAGCAACTGAAAAGACGGCTTAGGGGACGGCACTTTGACGCCAAACAAACGGCGCACAGGCAGCGGAAGGAAGTGCAAATTCATCGAATCGGTAGGCGTCCCACGGGAGGCACTTTCCAGACTTCACCATCTAGCCCGCGGCGTTCAACGCTCAATTATAAGGAATCCGACGACCCCGGTGACCCGCCTTCCGTAGTCGTCTTAGCCTTCCCACCCTTTCAAAAAGGCCTCGATCAACTCTGGAAGCTCTTGGCTATACCCGCCTTCAAGGATCGCCGCCACCGGGAAGTCTGCCTCATGCAATAGCTCGCCCAGAAACCGGAAATCGCTGATCTGCAACGTCATCGCGGTGATGGGGTCGCCTGCGAAGGCATCGAATCCGGCGGAGACAAGAACCAGCTCCGGCTTGAAGTCGCGAACTCTTTGCCACGACTCCTGGAGCACGGCACGGTGCGTGGCTGCCGGCGTGTGCGGCGCAACCGGCCAGTTTAAGCAGTTCTTTGTCGATTTCGTTCCGGTCCCCGGGTAGCCCGGATATTGATGCACCGACGCAAACAGGAAGCCGTCTCGGCCTTCTAAAATCTCTTCCGTGCCATTGCCGTGGTGCGCATCGAAATCCCAGACCGCCACGCGCTTGAGATCGTAACGCCGGCGGGCTTCGAGTGCAGCGATGGCGATTTGATTCAAATAACAAAACCCCATGGCTTGATCCTGAGTGGCATGATGCCCCGGAGGCCGCATGAGCGAAAAGGCTCGTTGGCGTTTCTCGACGGCGGCGCTCATTGCCGTCAAGGCCGCCGCCACTCCGCGCCGGGCATGCTCATCGATGCCGGGAAAATAAGGCGTGTCCGCGTCGAAATCGCGCGCGACTTGCAGTCGCTTGAGGTGTTCGGGCGAATGCGCTAACCCCAGGGTAGCCTCGCTCGGCACCACCGTCGGCTCGGTCCAGGTCCAGTCGGGATGTGCCTGCTTGAGGAAAGGCACCGAAGCGGTGATACGGGCCGGTTGCTCGGGACGCTGCGCCGAACCGTAGTCCGCACAACGGGGATCATGGACGATCAGCATGGTAGGATCAGACTAGAGTCGCGCGCATCGGTTCGCCCAGACAGAAAACGTTATGACGTCAGCAGACCCGCTCAGCCCGCTTCTTTCCGCGAGAGGAGGCATTGAATTTTGCCTTCGCGATGGAGACAGATTTGGTCTTCATTTTCGCTCTCTGTCGTCATGAAGGTCGTCGTACTTTGCTCAGGTGGGATGGATTCCGTGGCCGCGCTCTACTGGGCACGCGCGCACCACACGGTCGTGGCCGTAGCGAGCTTTGACTACGGCGCGAAGCATAACCCTCGGGAGATCCCCTTTGCTCGCGAGCACGCCGCGGCGCTCGGCGTTCGTCACGAAGTCATTGCGCTACCGTTCGTCAATCAGCTCTTTGCCTCCCATCTTTTGCAATCGGGCGGTGAGATTCCGGAAGGACATTACGCGGCGGATAACATGAAGCAGACCGTCGTCCCTTTTCGAAACGCCATCATGCTAAGCATCACCTGCGGCTTCGCTGAAAGCGTGGGCGCTGAGGGTCTCATCATCGCTGCACACGGGGGGGATCACGCCATTTATCCCGATTGCCGGGAAACGTTCATGCAAGCGATGGGTGACACCATGCGCCTGGGGACATACGCCGGGATCACCCTGCTTCGGCCCTTTATTGATTTAACCAAAGGTGGGATCGCGCGCGTCGGCTACGGCTTGGGGGTTCCTTTCGCTCGGACGTGGTCCTGCTACAAGGGCGGTGAGCGTCACTGCGGACGCTGCGGAACCTGCGTGGAACGTCGCGAAGCGTTCCTCGAAGCTGGCCTCCCAGATCCGACCTCGTATCAGCATGAGGATCCGCTCCCTGCGGCGCCGCATGGCAGCCCAGGCTCTCCGCCTCCTCGTTCTCCGTGATCATTCGGCCATGCTGATCTCCGAGGTTTTCTACTCCTTGCAGGGTGAAGGTGAGCTGACGGGCGTGCCGTCAGTATTCATCCGCACCAGCGGCTGCAATCTGCGCTGCGTGTGGTGTGACACCCCTTATGCCTCCTGGAATCCGGAAGGCGCGCAACGTTCGATCGCTCAATTGATCGCCGCCGTGGAAGAACACCCCGCAGCGCGCCACGTGGTGCTGACGGGAGGTGAGCCGATGATCGCCCCTGGCATGCGCGAATTGGCGGGTGAATTGAAACGACGCGGTTATCACCTGACGATCGAAACCGCGGCCACGGTGGCGCCCGAGGGAATCGCCTGCGACCTCGCCTCGCTTTCCCCCAAACTTTTGAATTCCGCCCCGGATGCGACCCAGCACCCGACGTGGCGAAAACGTCACGAAGCCACCCGTTGGCAACCCGAGGTGATCCTGNNCGCTTGGTTGACTACGGCAGGCTCCTACCAATTCAAGTTCGTGGTTTCTGCCAGCAGTGACATCGACGAGCTCGAAGGCATGTTGCAGTCGCTTCACGTCGAGGTGCCGCGCCACAAAATCCTCCTCATGCCTGAAGCCAAGACCCTCGAAATCATGCGCGGTCGCGCCGCCTGGCTCAGCGACGTCTGCAAAGCCCGCGGTTATCGTTACGCCCACCGCCTCCACATCGAGCTCTACGGCAACAAGCGGGGAACGTGAGAGGAAAGCTGAAAGCTGAAAGCGGAAAGCGGACAAAATATCAGAGGAGCTTCGGGGCTTAACCTCATCTGGATTCAGCTTTCCGATTTCTGCTTTCAGCTTTTCCTGGGGAACAAACGTTCGGCAAACCGCTCCTCTGCGGGGCGCTTATGGATCTTCTTTCCTCCCAGCCGTTCTGGCCGATTCAAAATGGGCTCATTGCGTCCTACCCGTCGTTGGAAGAGGATCTCGTGTGCGATGTCGTCATCGTGGGCGCAGGGGTCAGCGGGGCCTTGGCTGCATGGCACTTGGTGGAAGCGGGGCTCAACGTGGTGGTTTTGGACCGACGCGACGTGGCGTGTGGGAGCACCGCAGGAAGTACCAGCCTGCTCCAATACGAAATCGACGAGCCGCTCTCTAAGCTTATCCAGCGCTATGGTCGCCCCCAGGCTGAGCACGCTTACCAGCGTTGTCTGTACGCGATCTCTGCAGTTCAAAAACTGGTGCACCGCTTGAAGCTGTCCTGCGACTTCAAGCGCACGCCCAGCCTGCTCCTCGCCAGCCAAAAAGCGCACCTGAAACCGCTGCGCAAAGAATTCGAAGCACGAGTCCAAGCGGGCTTGGACGTCCGTTGGTGGGACCGCGCGGCGCTTAAAAAGTCGAGTCGGCTTCCCCATCCGGGTGCCATCTACTCTCACGACGCTGCTCACGTCGACATTCACCGTCTCACCCACGGGTTGCTCGCAGCATCGGCCCAAGCAGGCGTCAAAATCTTCGACCGCACGGAGGTCACCGACACTCAGATCACTCCACGAGGGGTCGTTTTGAAGACCCACAACGGTCATCGTATCCGGGCACGTCACCGGGTTTTGGCCACAGGTTACGAAGTCGATATCGCCCTCCCAAAGCGCGTGACCGAATGGTACAGCACTTACGCCTTGATCAGCGAACCGGTCGCCGAACTCCGCGACTGGCCGGCTTCTGGCTGTCTTCTTTGGGACACCTCAGACCCATACCTGTACCTGCGGCCCACTGTCGACCAACGCATCATCATCGGAGGCTATGACGAGCCCTTCCGTAGTGCCGCCGCTCGCGACAAACTGTTACCCAAAAAGGTCGCTGCGCTTCGGCGGCGTTTCGCCCAGTGCGGNNCTCGACGTGGCCTACGCTTGGGCGGGGACGTTTGCTGGCACCGCCGATGGACTGCCTTTCATCGGCGCCCACCCCGACCTACCACGCACCTGGCTTGCCCTGGGTTATGGAGGCAATGGGATTACCTTCAGTTTACTCGCCGCTGAACTCATCCGTGACCATGTTCTCGGCAGAAAAAACCCCGATGCGGAGGTCTTCGGTTTCGATCGTCTCTTTTCCCGCCCACGCAACGAAGCCGAGCTCTCGGCGTAATCCCTCCCACCGCCGAAAGAAGCGCGGAGTAAGGGCTGGCTTTTCCCTTCTCACTGTTTTCTCTCAGGGGATGAGTACCCCTCTTTCCCCATCGCAGGCTGCTGCGCGCCCTCGCTCGACCGTCAACCGTCGCCATTTTCTTCAGTCCGCCGCCACGGTCGGTTCGGGCTTATTGATTCTCCCGACCGGCACGCTTTTCGGCCAAGCCACTCCCAGCAAAAAGCTGAACATCGCTCTGATCGGCGTCTGGGGACGTGGGCTGGCTCACTATAATGGGCTCTCACAGGAGAACGTGGTCGCGCTGTGTGACATCAATGAGGAGCGCTTCCCTGAGGCCTTGAAGAAATTCCCCGGAGCGAAGACCTACGTCGACTGGAGAAAATGCCTCGAGCAAAAAGACCTCGATGCCGTCGTCTGCTGCACGGCCGACCATACGCATGCCCACATCGCCATTTGGGCGATGAACCGCGGGCTCCACGTCTACATGGAAAAGCCCATCGCCATGAGTGTGGAAGAATGCCGACTCGTGCGCGCCGTCTATCTGAAGAACCGTCACAAACTGGCCACCCAAGCCGGAACCCAACGCCACGCCCACCCCAATTTCGCCCGAGTACGCGAATTGATTCGAGATGGAGCCGTGGGCGAGCTCCAGGGAGTTTTCGCTTGGGGAAATCGCCAACTCCGCCGCCCCGGATACCTACCTGCTGAAGGCACTCCGCCGTCCACGCTGCACTACGACCTCTGGCTGGGACCCTCGCCCCATCACCCCTACAATCCCGGATATTTCTCGGGAGGCCCCGGAGCCAATTGTCTTCAATGGAACATGTATTGGGATTTCGGTACCGGCCAGGTCGGTGACATGGGCAATCACACCATGGATCTTGCCTGGAACGCAATTGACGCCGACTTTCCCACCTCGATCGAAGCCAAGGGGGACGCGTACAACCCCGAGGTGACCCCCGTCGAATTGACGGCGCGCTTCCACCACCCCGCGAATAACTGGCGCCCCGCCATCCACGTCGGCTGGTACCAGGGTGGCGCCATGCCCGCTTCGCCCAAATCTTGGATCGATTTGAATAAGATCGGTCACGGCGTGATGTTCAAAGGCTCAAAAGGACTTCTCGTTGCCGACTTCAGTTCTCGCACCCTGATCCCGTCCGACGACACCGCAAATTTTGCCTCCTACCAGAAGCGCGATCAAAAAGACGTCGCTCCGCCCGCGGGTGACTTCCAACAGGAATGGATTCGTGCCTGTAAGGGAAATTTGGTGACCTCGTGCAACTTCGACTACAACGGCCTGATGACCGAACAGATGGCGCTCGGTCTCGTCGCCTACCGCGCCGGCAAGAAACTGGACTACGACGGCAATACCGGCCGAGTGACCAACGACGCGGCAGCCAATGACTACCTAAAGCGTCCCTACCGCGCAGGTTGGTCGCTCAACGGGTAAGCGGGCATCGTACCCGCCGATTGACGGGATGGCTTTCACACCTGGGAACGCCAGCCGCCTGGCCGGCGCTCTTGACCAACGCGTTGCGAAGCAACGCTACGGGTATCCTCCGATAGCTGAANNGCTCCAAAGCAGAACTATGACCCTGATTCCTGAACTCCTCCCGGTAGCGGCCATCGGCTGGTCGATCCTGTACATGATTTTCGGCGGCGGCCTCATTGGTGCCATCGTCATTTTCATTGTTGCGAAAGTCCTCGGTAAATAACCTGCAGTGTTCGGCACCTCTGCCTGCAGGCCTCTCACTGTACCGTCCTTCCCGCTCATTTCGTAGAACCCGCGGCCTGCCTCCAGTTGTCTCCCGTGCAATCGCTACGCCGTGCGGCTGCCCAAAATCGGCAGAGCGCACTCATGAATCGATGAATACGATACATGATGTTAGGCCTCGCCGATAGGTTAAGATCTGGAAACGCCACGACTCATCCTAACGATGTGAGCTGATTTTTCTTGGCGCGAACGCGCCGGAGTCTCATACGGCGTTTGACGTGAAGACTCCCGCCGCGCCCAGCTCTCCCGTTTCTGGCGCCACGCAAACCCCAGAAAATTCCGCTACCGATATCTCTCGGTGGTTTGCGGCCGAGGTGCATCCTCACGAGGTTCACCTCCGAAACTATCTCAAGAGCGCCTTTCCCTCCGAGAGCGACTACGACGAGGTTGTTCAAGAATCCTATCTGCGGGTGTGGCGCTCTCGGGCGATTCGTCCGATTCAATCCGCCAAGGCATTCCTGTTTAANNTCCTCGACCGTCTTCGACGTGACCATATCGCGCCGGTTCGAGCTGCGGGAGATCTTGGCCACCTGCCGGTTATCGATGATACGGCGAACACCGTTGAGTCGGTTACCGTAGCGGAACGCTTCCAGCTTTTCTCGAATCTACTCGCCCAACTTCCCACCCGTAGCCGTGAGGTGGTCATTCTTTGCAAACTCCAAGGGCTCTCTCACCGAGAAGCCGCCTTGCGCCTGGGCATCTCGGAAAAAACGGTTGATGAACACCTTCTCCGAGGCATGAAGCGATTGGGCCAGTCGCTCCGTGAACACAACCTGCGCAGCCTTTACGACGCATGAATCCGGAGCGACCGCACTCTCCCTCAAATCAGTCGGACTCCGATATCTTGTCGGCCCAGAATGCACTCGCTTGGATCCGGGAAAACGGAGGCGCCACACAAGTAGCGGATACCTCCCGACTTCGCGCCCGGCGCACGCGGCGTCGACAAGCCCTCGCTGGCGCCACCGCAGCCGCCCTCATTGTGTCTGCCAGTTTAGTGTGGATGCTCCGCCCAAGTGCGNNCGTTCCCGACATGCCGGCCACCGCCGTGCTAGAGGCGCCAGAGAAGAAGATCCTCGCCGACGGTTCTTCCGTCGAACTCAAGGAGGGCGCCAAATTCGAAGTCGATTACCGGGCGCGCGAACGGCGCATTGTACTCACGGATGGGGAAGCGCTTTTCGACGTAGTGAGCAGCCCGGAACGACCGTTCATTGTCAACGTCGGTGACATCGAAGTCAGGGCCCTCGGTACCGCTTTCTCCGTTTCGGTCACAGAAGGTGAGGTGACGGTTCTGGTCACTCATGGCGTGGTGCGAGTCGACCAAATCGCCCCCACCACCACCTCGCCGCAACCCCTCGCCACGGTCGGGGCAAAAAATCGCATGGTTCTTTCCAAGACGGATGCGACGCGGACCACAGCGCTTGCCCCCGCGGAAGTAGCGCCAGTTTCAGAAGGCGAGATGGCGGAACTACTCTCCTGGCGTGTCCCCCGAATCGAATTCTCCGGGACCCGTCTCGCCGACGTCCTTCCGGTCTTCAATCGGTATAGTTCCGTTCACCTGAGTCTGGCTGATTCCAGCTTGGGAGATATCCAGTTGAGCGGATCGATGCGGACCGATCGAATCACTCCTTTGCTCACCTTATTGAAGAATGAATTCGGCATCGACGCCGAGCCCCAGGGAGAAAACGCCGTCATCCTAAAAAGAAATTTCGGGAATTCTCCGTAGTTCGGTAGGTGTTACGGAGAACTGAGTTCGTCTCAAGGGGCATGACGCGCTCCTCGGCTTCTCGACATCGTTGGTTTTCAACCTTCTTCTGCACTGTCCTTGCACTTTTCGTCAGCTTAAACTCCGGACCAGCTGTCTTCGGCGCGGAAGAACCCACTCGTACCTTCGATATCCCCGCGAGCTCCGCCGAGAAATCGCTGAAGCTCTTCTCCTCGCAATCGGGCAAAGAAGTGCTGTTTGCGACCGCGACGACGTCGAGCATTCGCACCCCAGCCGTCCGCGGGAGCTATACCCCGCAGATCGCTCTGGAAAAACTTTTGGAGGGAACCGGACTCATCGCGATTCGAGACAAAGACAGCGGCACCTTGACGATTTCTCGTGACCCAAACGCCCCAGGGATGGCGCCGAAAACGAACGGCGACCATCCCGAACACCAGGGGACGGGGACCGTGGAAGGAAGAATTCTGAATAACTCGAACGGTAGTTTCCTCAATAACGCTCGCGTCAGCGTTGTTGGGTCATCTCTCGAAACTCGATCCGACCGAGATGGCTTCTATCGTCTCACCAACCTTCCCGCCGGGCGCGTGACGCTCACCACTCGCTTTGTCGGCATGACCTCCTCCATGGCAGTCGTCGACGTGTCCGCCGGAACCACCTCGACCAAGGATCTTCAAATGACACTGGTCACCGACTCCCGAAGAGACGACGTAGTTCAACTCGAAGCCTTCGATGATGCCGAAAAGCAACTCAGCGCTCAGGCGATGGCACTTCAGGAGCAGAAGGATGCCGTCAATATCAAGAACGTGATCGCCTTTGATGAGTTCGGTGACTTGGGAGAAGGCAATATCGCGGAATACCTCAAGTACGTGCCCGGCATTGATACCGCATACAATCCGCAGAATCCGATCAACGCCTCCATCCGCGGCATGCCTCCCTCAGGCACCCTGATCACGTTGGATGGCGCCACGACGGCTACAACCAACTCNNCGAAACTACGATTTCTCGGTCTGGGGCACCGCCAATATCGAGCGGATGGAAATCAACAAAACCCCTACCCCCGACCTGCCCGCCAACGCTGTCGGTGGCTCCATCAACATCGTGAGCAAAACGGGGTTTAGCGCCCCCCGTGCCTCACTTAAATACAACGTCTTCTTCACGGACAGCGCGCTGGAAGGTTTGGGCCACTACGATCCCACGTTTAAAAAGCTCCCCGGGCAAAACGATGTGGTGACCGGGAGGAAAGTACAACCCTCCTACAGCCTGTATTACAGCAATCCCCTAAACGAGAAAATCGCGTTCACTCTGGGCGCCAGTTACTCCGCGCGCATGATCGACTGGATCCTCTTCAATCCAACGTGGGATATCGTTCGCATGGTGCACACGGCCAACTCCGTCAACACCGTACGCAACTACACCAAGCGACAAGCGTACTCGGGTTCAATGGACTGGCGCATTTCCCCCAACGATCTGCTCACCGTGAGTCTCCAGCGCAATGTCCAAGATGGCTACAGTTCCGGTAGCTCGTTCGCCTACAATCTCGGGGCAGGAAACACAGGAGATCGAGACTTCGCCCAAGGAGCCGCCACCGGTGTCAGTACGACCAATCGAAACTACACGGTAAACCGACAAGAGCGAACAGTCGACGTCTACTCCCTCAACTACAAACACAACGGACCTGAATGGAAGTTCACCGGCCTGCTGACTTACTCCGAGGGCACGTATAAGGCCTCGCCTAACGATGAGTTTTTCACCGGCGTAACCACCACCAACTCTCTCCACGGAAATCTCATTCTGCGGATGGATGGCCTTCACGCGATTCATGAAATCCGTAATCCTGTTTACACCGCCACCAATCGGGCCGGAGAACCTGTTGATATTTTCCAGGGAAACACCCTCAGCATCACCCAGGCGACCGCTGTCACCAACCTCCGTGACAACAACGCACTCGTGGTGGGATTTAATGCCGAGCGGGAATTCAATTGGACTCTTCCGGTGCGGCTCAAGACCGGGTTTCTGATCGATCGCACGGAGCGTTCGCTTACCGGCGACACCATCACCTACGCCTTCAACCCCCCTGGAGGAGCCGCCGGCCGTGCGGTAACTAACTACGATGTATTGGCTACCGACTACGCTGGCTACACACTGCTCAAAGACATCCAAGGAAATCCGCAGCGGGTTGTTCACGTCAGCACCCAGAAGCTCTACAATCTCTTTCGTCAGAACCCGACGTGGTTCACGTCGAACGAGACTTCGCGCTATACGAATTGGGTCACCAACAACCGCGAGTTGGAGGAAACGATCTCCGCCGCGTATCTCCGGGGTGATGTGCGTTTCATCGATAATCGCTTACTGGTGGTCGGGGGCGTTCGCTTCGAGCGTACCGATGACAAAGGGGCTGGGCCACGCGACGACATCTCTGCGATCTACCAGAAAAACCCCGACGGCACGCTGGCCCGCACACCGGCCGGCGCCTTGATTCCTCTCACGACGGACGCGCTGGGCCAGGCTCGCCTTCGCTACACCGCTCTGGGAACGACCACAGACAAGTCCTACGATGGTCTCTTTCCCAGTGTGAACTCTAGCTTCGAAATCCGCAAGGACCTCATTGTTCGCGCCGCGTATGCACGTACGATCGGAAGGCCTGAGCTGGCAGAAATCATTCCCGGCTCGACGGTCGCCGATCCGACCGCTGCTGACACCGCCCGCACCATTACCGTCAACAATGCCGCTCTCAAACCGTGGTATGCCCACAACTTCGATCTGACACTGGAAGCCTACGGGATCAAAGGCGGCTCGTCTTCCGTCAGCTTCTTCCAGAAAGACGTCACGGGCTTTTTCGCTGAAACGTCAGCTCCGGCGACGCGTGAATTAGTCGAGTCGTACGGGCTTGCCTGGGACGAAGTCTACAACACGTACACGGTGCTCTCCAAACGGAACGCTGGTTCCGCTTCGATTCGCGGCATCGAGCTGGCTCATCGCCAGTCTTTGATCTTTTTGCCAGGCTGGGGAAAGCGCATTCAGGTGTTTGCCAACCTAACCAAAATGGAGGTTTCGGGACCTGACGCCGACAGCTTCAACTTCTCGCCGCTGCGCTACAACTGGGGCATCGGCTACTATGGACGAAAGTTCATCTTCAACTTCAACGGCGCGCACGGCGACGATTTGAAACAAGCGCTACAAAACGTGAGCGCTTCGATTCCGCCCGGAACCTATGCGTACCGTTTGGACTATCCCCGCTACGATGTGTCTTTTGAGTACAACTTCTCCAAACGGCTGGGCGTCTACGCCAACGTTCGCAACCTCACTGGCAGCGGCACTCGCTACTACGCCTACAATTCCTCGACGCCCGACTACGCCACGCCCGACCAATTCCAGTATGCGGGAGCTCTCATCACACTTGGAATCAAGGGCGAATGGTGAGCGATGGGATCCCTCGCACCGGGTTGGCTACGTCCAATAACGATCTAAAACGCTTCTTCTGTAATGATCCGCCATCTCCTCGTCGCCGCCTTGGTTGGCTCCTTTATCATTGCTCCACGTATCCAAGCGGAAACTTCAAATTTTCGTACCGGATACATCGGCAAAGGCGATGGTGCACAATTTGCGCAGTACACCACGCCACAGGTTGCCCGACTGGGAAATGGTCAGCTGTTGGCGATCATGAGCGTGCGCTCAAAGAACGACCAGCCTCAGCGCCGGATCGCGGGGGCTTTTTCCAAAGACGGCGGACTTAGCTGGGAAACTCGGATTCTGCACACTGAAATCGATCCCAAGTACACCACCGCCGACGCCAATATGCTGGTGGATGATAATCAGGTATTCATCTATTGGACGCGCGTTGAGAAACCCAACAGCATCAAAAAGTCCTGGACTTGGGTCATCCACAGCACCGACTACGGCATCACTTGGTCCGAGCCTCGCGAAGTCCTGATTCCACGCCAGTACACCGTGGGCAAACAGCACAATGCNNACTAGCCGACGGCTCTTACGCCATGGGTATTTCTTGGGATCGGTGGCCAGAGCGCGGATACAACGCAAAAACAGAGGGGGAAACCAACATCTCCACTGGCATCCTCCTTTCGCGAGACGGCTTTACCTGGAATCTCTTTGGCGACCTCCATGTTTACATCGAAAAGACGACGCCGCACTCGGTGAATGGCTTGGCCGAGCCCTCTCTGGTACAGTTGGCCAATGGTGAACTCTACATGCTGCTCCGCTCCGGCGCATCGCGTCACTACGAAGCTCGCAGTCGAGACGGCGGCGTGACCTGGTCCGCTCCTCAAATGAGCCCGCTGATCGGACACAACAGTCCCTCCGCACTCTGGCGCGTGGATAACACCGCCAATGATATCATAGCCGTCTGGAATCAATCGCCGGTCGCGCGTATCCCATTGGTGGCGTCCCTCTCCTCCGACGGTGGCCGCACGTGGTCACCACCGCGAATCGTCGCCACTGCCAAACGATTGGGCGTCTCCTACCCAGGCGTGACTCAAGCAGCTGACGGGGCCTTTGTCGTGGTTTGGCAAGCACATCCGGAAGAGGGCGGACGCGATGTCGCCTACGCTCGTTTTACTCGTGAGTGGCTCCTGCAAACCGAAAAGCCATGAACACGTATTCTAACGATGGTAAGGTCTGTAGGCACCGCCGCTTTCTGCGCCTCAGCCGCACCCTCGCCTGCCTAGTCGCCCTACCTTCTCTTTTTTCGGCACCGCTCAAACCTGCGAAGGTGGATATCACCACCATCACGCCCGACGAGGAAAGGTACTACCACGGATGGCCCACGGTCGCTCGGCTCAGCGATGGACAACTGATGGTGGTGTGGTCAGGCGGTCGAGACGCTCACGNNCATGGTCTCATCCGATCGAGGTCTCACCTGGTCTTGGCCGAGGGTGATTCTCGATTCACCTATCGATGATCGCGACGCCGGCCTCTTAGAAACAGCCAAAGGCACCCTCCTCCTCACCACCTTCGGTAGCACTGGTTATCGGAGGGCAGGGCATTTGGAACGTTACGGACAGCAACCCGAAAAATGGAAGCGGGCGATGCACGCCGTACCGGTTGACTTAGGCATCAAGCTGGCGGGGGCAAAGTTGTTACGCTCAGAAGATCGAGGTCTCACTTGGTCCCCACCGCAGGACATGCCGGTCAACAGCCCCCATGGACCCATGCAACTGAAAGACGGACGCTTGTTGTATCCCGGCGTTAACTTCGTCGGTTTGGGCATCGATTACAAACCCGACGAGCGCAGAGTCGGCGCCTGGGAATCGTCCGACGATGGCGTCACTTGGAGCCTAGCGGGATTCATTCCCTTGCGACCTGGCGACCAGGCTATCGATTATCACGAACTCCACGGCATTGAAGCCACAGACGGAACCCTGGTGGTTCTTATCCGCAGTCACGCCAAAAGAGGCCCGCGCGAAATGCTCCAAACTGACTCACGAGACGGCGGAAAAACCTGGACCGTGCCGCGTCCTATCGGCCTGCAAGGCTATCCTCCTCATTTAACCCGGCTGAACGACGGACGCTTGCTCCTGTCCTACGACCATCGCACTCCGCCTTATGGCGTACAGGCCCGATTCAGCTCCGACCACGGAGCGACTTGGTCGGAGCCCGTCATTATCACCGAAAACCCCAAGAAACTCGACCAAGGCTATCCCAGCACCGTCCAGCTAGACGACCACTCCTTCCTGTCCGTGTGGTATGAAGTCTCGCCCGGAAAGAAGAAAGCCGTGCTCAAACAAGCCCGGTGGACCGTGCAAGAATGATGGCGGGGAATAGTTCATTACCCAACCTTTTCGACTGACGAAAGTCAGCCCTTACTTACCGAAGACCGAATCGAACCTCGGAAACTGCAATCTATCACTCCACTCGAGGGCAACTCCCACGAGCGGTCGCCTCCATGAGCGAACTGCCGTCCCGCCAGAGCTGCGGATGCTCTCACGTCTCGTGATGCGGACCCCGGCAAGTTCGAACCAACGACGTTGGGAAGGGCAAAGNNATTTTCCGCATACGGCGGTTGGAGACCGGTGGGGATTAACCCACGAGGTCTGAAGGCATCAGGAACTGATATTTGCGCAGCGTACGGTTGGAGAGGCCCTGCTGTACGGCGGGGTTTGCCGCCATGCGCCACGCCCCGTGACTGGTTCGAGCGGCTTTGGCCTGCGAAGGGGATACTCCAAGTCTTGTGAGAGCATTGAAGCGTCCTTCGCTCGTGTGCCAGCGCTACCAGAAGCATTTACGGATGTGGCGCCTAATCCATCGCTCCTTGTCGAAGATCTGCTGGCGATCTTCGCAGAGCCGATAGTAACCCCACCAGCCTTTCACGTACTTATTCCCTCGATCTCGCAGCTGTGTTGCGGTGCCCGCGTGGGGTTCGCTCCACATTTTCGCCGCCTTGTCTTCGAACCTTTCCAGACTTGCCGGGGCGATCCCGATCAGTAGTGCAGCCGTGATGATAAACCCCAGGAACTTTCGTTCCCATGGTCTACCGGTGCCACTTTTCTGTGGGTTCACTTCCAGCCTGAGGTGCCGCTGGATCCATTCGCTCACACTNNCACTCGCGAGCACACGCTGAGCCGCCTTTTCACTGCCAACGTAAATGTTGCAGTCATCGGCGTAGCGCGCGAAGCGCAGTTCGCGTTTCTCCAGTTCCTTATCCAACGCATCCAGGTAGATGTTGGCCAGTAGAGGCGAGAGCGGCCCACCTTGCGGTGTTCCCTCCTCGCTTCGTACCTGTAGTCCATCTGGCATGATGGCTCCTGCGCGCAGGAACTTTCCAATAATCTTCAGCACTCTTTTGTCCCGTATCACCTCTCCCNNGCCCTGGCCTAAACCCGTAGCTATGTTCGCTAAATCGGGGTTCAAACAAGGGCTGCATCACACCGAGGAGCAGTTGCGCAACGAATCGGTCCTGCACATTAGGGACACTCAGTGAGCGCGTACCCCCTGTCGGCTTGGGTATCTCTTTTCGCTTGGCCGCGCCCGGTCGATATCTTCCGTCCATTAATCTCTGCCTAATCACCTCGCCGTGTGCGGCGAGGTGCACTCTTAGTTCCCCGGCTTTCATTCCGTCTGGTCCCGGAGCGCCATCATTGCGTTCCACCGCGTGTAGCGCCGCCTCCCAGTTTTCCGGCTCAATCGCCTTTGCCATCAAGTCCTCCAGCATCGCTGTACTTTCTTGGTTCATGCACGCTTAGGGATTTGCCCTCCCGTCCTCGGCTTGCAGCGCTCTAAGCGCCCGGGCCTTGGGGGTTCGCGCAGAGTTTCGCTTTTCGCTACGGTCTGCTGACGTCTGGGCTGATTATCTTCTCCCTGCGTAATGCTCATAGAGCTCTGCTTTCAGTTCCTTCGGCCCTTCGCTCCTGCCATCTTTCAATGGCTATCCTCGCTACTACGGCCTCTGCTGACTTCTGCCCCGTTCTCACCGGACAGATCTCCCTGATTAAGACCCTGAACTTTCCCCTCGTGCCGTCTGGCTCTACCCGAGTGGCTGCGATGACCTTGGACTTCACGTTTGTCCACACGCTCGTCCTTCACTCCTGGCCTCTCTGCCAGTTCGTTTTCCTACGGCCGACGGTTTGCCTACGACTTCTTTCAGCCTCGACCTCACGGTCGCCGCCTTGTCGTTCAGNNTTCAGTTTCATGTCAGGCACACGGACCGCCGACGTCCACGTCGGCATCCGAACTACGCCCGTCTCACCCGACGCACCACTCGCCCAAACCCCAAGCCCTGCTTGTTAGAAAAGTTCGGCTTGACCCCTTTTCTAGGGTGCCACCGACAACGCCGTACCTCGCAGTTTCGTATTCAATTTTCAGATTCACACTATCGCCGGCCGGCCTCGCCGCCTATATGTTAGAAAGGTTCGGTTTGACCCTTTTGGGGTCCTGTTCAGGGATTCCGATGACACTATCCGGCAGGAGCGCACGGGGCTGTCTCAAGCGACAGACCAAGTCGCCCGGTCCGTCCGCGAACGCCGGACTGTCACTATAGGTCCGAATCAAATCTGCTGAATCGGAGAGGTTCTCATCCGAAAGCGAACGGAAGGCATCGGCGGCCGCATCACGCACTTCTTTTGACGGGTCGGAGAACAGTGCAGCCCGGAAGGCGTCGCAGACCGGGAGGGGTCCAGACCGGGAGGGGTCAAACCGAACCTTTCACAGTCTGCAGTTGGTTTATGAGTGTTTGGGCTTTCCTCCTTAAGTCTCCGGTGGCGGCTCTCAATTTTTCGGATGGGCCTGTGCCATTGGGACCGGATCACGGTCCCGGCTCTTCCGCTTCCGCTTGAGTGGCCAAACAAATTTGCCAGTCCCGACGGGTTGAGCGTCCTCCCTCATCACCGACCATCTGGCACGCGCTTCTCCCGATGTACCCGTCCCGACGCTCCTCAACCCGTCCCTCCTCCATCTGTCTCACCCTCTACTTTATATGAACGGCGAAACCATTCGAGAAAGTCTCCACAACGGAAAGCGTATTTACGGAACTCACATCACTGGCCTCAGCAATGCGGTAACCACTCGGATTCTCAGCTCGGCTCCCCTGGACTTTGTTTTCTTCTGCACGGAACACATGCCACTGGATCGCGCAGAGACGTCTCTTCTCAGCCAGCACTTTGGTGCCCTGGGGATATCTCCCATCGTGCGGATCTCCTCTCCTGATCCGTTTCTTGCCGCGATGGCCCTCGATGCTGGAGCCGAGGGAATTGTGGTCCCGTACGTCGAGACAGTCGAACAGGTGCAGGCCTTGGTTGGAGCGGTCCACTACCGTCCGATAAAAGGCAGGAAGCTCCAGGACCTGCTCTCTCAGGACGAAGTGTTGACACCAGCCACGCAAACATTCCTTCGTCGCTTCAACCGGCATAACTACCTCATCATCGGCATCGAAAGTGTAGAGGCTTACAAAAATTTGGACGCTCTCATCGGGGTCGAAGGTGTGGATGGCGTGTTCATGGGTCCTCATGATCTCAGCGTTTCTCTCGATGTGGCCGAGGAATGGGGAAACCCCCGGCTTCTTCACTTGATCGAGGACACCGTTCGACGCTGTCGGCTAGCGGGAATCGGGGTGGGCGTTCATCTCTCACCCATTTTTTCCCAGGAGCAAACGGAGCGGTTTATTTCGCTCGGGATGAACTGGCTCCTCGATGGAGCAGATGTTTCCCACGTCCTCCAAGGTCTCAAACAGCGTCGGCAAGTCCTCTGCGGATCATCTGCTCCGGTCCCTGTCCGCGATGGCGCCCCGGTGTCATCTTGCCTCTCATCGGCCAGCGCCACCGCACCATGAACCTTCCGCCACTTAGCACGCGTCGCCCACCCCGAACCTCTCTGCACCGCCTCGTTCTCTCTCTGGGCGTAAGCGTCTTAGTTCTTCAGGGGACATCCTCGAGTCGAGGTGCGAGCTCCTATTCCACTCCTGCCATTGTCCCGACCAAGCCTCTGTCACTCTTTAACGGTCGCGATCTCGACGGATTCTACACTTGGATTCCCCGGTCCGGCTATGCCGACCCCGATCGCGTCTTTACTGTCGTGGATCAAGTCGACGGCGCCCCTGCCATCCGTATCAGCGGTCAGCACGACGGAGGCCTGATTACCCGGGAGAATTATGCCAATTATCATTTGGTGGTGGAGTTTCGTTATGGCGTAATCACTTGGGCATCCCGAAAGAACAATGCTCGCGACTCGGGGATTCTCCTGCACGGACAGGGCGAAGATGGCGGCTACCGTCAGGATTTCAAATCACCGTGGCTGCGCTCGGTCGAGTTTCAGATCATTGAAGGAGGGACAGGCGATCTACTTCTTCTCGGAGGCCTAACTCCTGGCTCAGCGGAACGAATCAACACGCGTCTCACTATTCCCGTCACCCCCGGAACCCAAACTTGGAATCCCGAAGGGACGCCCAAAACTTTTTTCAGCGGACGAATCGACTGGTTCGGCCGCGATCCTCGCTGGAAAAATCAGCTGGGATTTCGCGGCAGTCGCGACGCCGAAAAACCGGTGGGCGAATGGAATCGCCTCGAGGCGATTTGCGCCGAAGGCAATCTGACGTTTCTTGTCAACGGCGTGAAAGTGAATGAAGGCAAGGACGGCAATCTGCGTGAGGGCCGGATTCTCTTCCAATCGGAAGGAGCGGAGATCTATTTCCGGCGCATTGAGCTGCTGCCTCTTTCCGACGCTCCCAACACTCGCTAACCGTAGTGGATTCACTCCACGGAATCGCAGCGGGGAGCAAGCCGCCTGCTCGCGCGAAGGCCGGCGCTACCGGGAGTTCATCTTAAGGGCCTCTCTCAAAACAGGCTCCATCCCTGCTGCAATTCGGCTGAATCCCAGATCCGTGGGGTGAGTTCCATCCACGGTGTCTTCACCATCTTCACCCAACAACTGATCTGCTCGAACATAATAGATCTCCTTTTCTCCGTTGGCTAAAAGGTCGTGATAGATCGCCGCCAAGGCCGTATTTGACTCTCGACTACGGCGTCCCCGCCCTTCTTCCACATAAGGTCCATCGACGTAAACGATGTTTTCTACCAAAACCAAGGGCGTTCGTGGACGAGCTGTCCGTAAGGTGCGAATCAAATGAGGCATCCGCTCCGTTACCTGCTTGCTCGAAAGGTTGGGAAGGGCATCGAGTACAAAGACCGCAGGATCAAGTTCTGCGAGCAAAGATGCCATCTCCGGCTCCGCCTGGCCGTTTCCGGAGAATCCCAGGTTGATCACCGGCCTGGCTAACTTACGTCCCAGAATTGCGGGATAGGCCATACCGGGTCGCGACGCCACGCCGCCTTGCGTGATGGAGGTACCGTAGAATACCAGTGGCTTAACCGTGGAGGGATACGGCTCGGCTTGGGCAAATGCCGCCCCCGGTGGAACGCCGATCTCTACTTTACTGACCCCATTATAAAGTGGGAGATAAAGAAGGTACTCGCGCCGACCTGGGTTGAGACGGCCATTGGTCAACAGTTTAAGATTCTCGCCAACGCGCTGAGCCCGACCAAACCCCAACCACCGCCAGGCACTTCCCTCCCTCACGTAGAGATCCAGGCCGCTCACTCCCGTCGAGGGCATATGAACCAGCGCCAACTGGGCTTTCGTCAACACCCACCGAGCGCCAATCTGCTCGGCATCCGTCACAAAACGGAAGCACATGCCGGACGAATCGTGCGAGAGTTCCCAGACTTTTTCTCGGACAACCCCTTCCGCCTTCGCAGGCAGACGATCATAGTAGGATTTTGTCTCGCTCCAACCCTTTCCCTCGACTCCGTAGGCGCTCAGATCGAACCAGCAAAACGTACTGATTTGCGCCGCCAAACGCGAGCTCCCACACACGCACAGCACCCCGAAGAGGAAGACCAAGGTGGCCTTTCGGGCGAGGCGTCCGGTGGTAGAACGGGTCTTCCGGCCCATCCGCGCCATGAAACGACTGACGCACCTCTCCCAAGTAGGCAGAGGCCGGCTGCACTGAGGCGGAAACCCACAGCACGGAATCGCGCTCTGCTGTCTTCCACGAGGTATAAGGAGGCGCCCGGTCTTCATTTCAAAATTCGCCTTTCAATCCCAGGGTGAGCAACNNAATTCCCGGTCCACGAATGGCTTGGCGTTTCGGCTTATGATTCAAGTTTCGGATACTTCCATAGAGCGAAATTCGCCTGTTGAACCGATACTCTGCCGAGACATCGACGCGGGTCTGAGGCGCTACATAATTATATGCGCCAGCGGGAACCGTGGCACTGGCTGCCACGGCGGTGTTACGGATCCATCCGCTGCGCTGGACATTCACTTTCACCACAAATCGAGGGTGAACGTAGCTCAACCCTGCGCTGGCTTCATGCGGGGAAAAGGTCGTGAAGTCTTCGGCATTCGGACCACTCAGCGTCATCGTAGTCGCGTTGCCATAGACTTCCACTCCTCGCGCAAACGCAGGCAACCAGGCAGCTAAGGATTGCCGATAGGCTCTCANNAGCTAAGGATTGCCGATAGGCTAGCTCGACCCCTTGGATGGTGGCGGCACCAAAGTTTTCGCGGGTGATCACCTCGTAAGCGAGGTAGTCGTCGCTTAACCCGTTCTCCTCGAGGATTTCGGGTGTGGCCGGAAACCGCGTTGCTCCGAAGAAATTCTTGATGTCCTTACGAAAAGCACTCACCGAGGCCGTCGCTCCCTTGAGGCTGTACAGCTCTAGGGTGAGATCGAAGTTGTCCGCAGTCCATGGCTTCAAACCTGTATTCACGATGTTGAGCGTGTTGAGCGGTGTGGTGGCATTCGGGTCTGAAATCGTCAGCCCTGGAATAATGAAAGAGAGATCGGGACGACCGATGGTGCGCGCGTAGGCCGCTCGTATCATGAGTTGTTTCGAAAGAACATAGCTACTGTTCAGGCTCGGGAAATATCCGTCGTAAGTCCGGCGCGCCGTCGTGCCAAACTCGGTGTAACGGAGTCGCGCCGTCGCGAGTACATCCGTCGTGACCGGCACCAGGCGCCCTGCAGCATTGCGAACAAAGCTTCCGTCGGGATTCTTTTGGAAAGTCGCTCCAATGTCGTTCAAGGGTCCACGACCGAAATCCCGAGTTTGTTCGAAGCGAACACCACCAGAGAGCCAGAGCCGATTATCAAATAACTTCAGGTCGCCACGAAAATATACCCCTGGGATCGTTTCTTTGAGGGACTTAGCCAGCGTCACTCGGCTTGTATATTCAGCAGCTTGTTGAGCAGGACCGAAAACGAAGTATTCTGGATACTCACGAAACAGCTGGTACACCTTGTAGGGACTAATCCAACGCACGGTTGCCCGTGTGCCATCTGCCTGTGTGATCGCGTGACTCGCGGAATAGTCCTCGTCGATTACATTGTAGTTCCCCGCTCGCTGGGCCGCCGCCCCGCCCGGAGGAGCGAATGAGTAGCCGTAAGCGCCCCCCGAGCTGTCACGGGTGTCTTCCGAGACAAACCCTCCCACTTTGATTGAAAAAGGGAACGTCGTCTCAAAGTCTCGCCGCACATTCAAGGTGGCCCGCTTGCTGGTGCTGCTGTTGTTCAGTGGGCCATTGGAGTTTACAGCGGTGATCGAATAGTTTTCCCCGTTGCGAATATCAACCGGGGCCCCCAATCGATCGGTCGCCGTGACGATCGCTCCTCTCTGATCGGAAACGGCGTGGAGGCCATCGTACCGAACAATCAGTCCCGTGAGGTTTGTCGCGACGGCGCTGAAGAATCCGTCATCGACGTCTTTGCGCTGGGTGCCTGCTTCGGACCACACCACTCCCCCATCCACCTTCCAGAGTGAACCGTCGTAGCGATAGGTGACTGCTCCGTGCTTGAGATCGCGNNGCTGGCCCAAGGAACCGTTTGCTGAACGCTGCCCACCGCAGTCGGAGCCCCTTGAGCAAACGTCGCATCGCCAATTGACCCCGCGCCCATCTGCGCGTTAAGCTGAAATTGACGCGTGTAGATGATCGACTGCGTGCCCTGAAAACTAGCTTGCAAGGTGTGGCGTTCGGCCAGTCGCCATGTTCCCGTAATACTCGCGAGATCACGCTTCTCATTGAAGATCACCAAATGGAAAGGGCGGTTGTAAGTCTGCTTTCCTGCTACCTGATCCCAAATGCTAAAGAACGACTGCATATCGGAGGGGCGACTCGATTCTGAAAGCGCGAAGGTGAACGCTAGCTTTTTGTTGACCGGCAAAAGATAGGACACGTTGTACGCCGGGCTGTTAGGCGCCACTCGGGTGTCGGGATCAGGACCACTCTTCCGACGAACGCTGTAGTCAATGTCGTTCAATCCCCCGACCCCGGAAGCGGTGAGGAAGAGATTGTAACTAAGAAGCGGCTTAGACCGACCAAAGCCATTTTTAGTGATCACGTTGATGGTTCCACCCACGGCATTAGCCGGCATATCCGGCGTCGGTACTTTGGATACCTCCACTCGCTCCACATTACCACTCGCGCTCACCCCAAGATCGTAGGTTCGGGTGCCGCTCTGCGAGGAGGCCATTTCTGCTCCATCCAACATGACAATAGTTCCACTGGCCGGCATCCCTCGGATCGACGCGGACTGCGGTCGTTGCGGATCATAAGCAAGGCTGACTCCGGGCACATACTTGAGGTACTCACCCACGTTGCCTTCGCCCATATCGCCGAATTGATCGATTGAGATGACGCTTTTGATGTTCGGCGCATTGCGTCGCTCCTGCTCGGCGACGGCCTGCCCAGTCAGCTCCCGCTCCTCCACCGTGTAACGCTCAAGTTCGACTACGCCCGAACTGAGTGTACGACCAGCCAAGATGAGGGAGAAGTCTTGCTTCAGTACCTGCCCGGGCGCCAGCACCGCACTCGCCTCCTGGGGTTCCATTCCCGTAAAGGCGACAATGACTTTGACCGGACCCGCGGGAACATTCACCAACCGGTATTCGCCACGCTCGTTGGTCAGTGCTTCGGCATTTCCTCCCGAGACCGAGACAACCGCGTTGTTCAGGAAGTTGCCGCTCGAGGCATTCGCTATTCGCCCTTCAATGGTTCCTGTCTCTGCCGCGACCGCGGACACTGCCAGTCCCAGAAAAATCCCGCTCCAACCGAGCAGAGTTAAAATCCGTTGGAGCCTGCGTCGCGCTACCATGATTGCGGGTGAAAGATCGTTTTCGGCGTGAATCGGAGCATGCATGAGTCGGGAGTTCCTGAGAGGGCTGGAGTCGGCTTCGAAGCTAGGCTAGTATCCACCCAGCTGATTCCCATGAAGGATAGAAGTGCCTGCACCGCCTGCTCCGGCAAAGGGAAAGGACTGGCAAGAATTTTTGGCCAGTACCTCTTCACGCCTTTGCACTGGCCAACGATCGAGGATTGAGTCGATCCTGTCCTTACCATGTTTCTGGAGTTCCCTAAACGTGTTTCCCTCGCCTTTCAGATCGCGGAGTCCATTCGCAGCGGAATCAACCAACACCTCTGGAAAGATTGTCTTCCGGCCGAACGACGGCTCGCCCAGCTTTTCAAGGTGAGCCGGCCAACGGTGAGCCAGGCAGTCCAATTGCTTGTCAAAGAGGGTGTCGTCACAGCCCGACAAGGCTGCAGGACGAAGATCGTTCAGACGATCAAGGAGACGCCACCCTCAGTCAGTCCCCTCGTGGCGATCGTCACCCATACGCCCCTTGAGCTCATGTCGAGCAGCTCATCCAACAGCATCGGTGAAATGCGTGCCCATCTTGCCAAACAGGGTTTCCTCACCGAGGTCTTCGTCTGCCAAGGCCGGGGGGCGGCTGCACAGCTGCGCAGCCTCGAGTCATTTCTCCGGCAAACGCAGGTATTCGGATGTGTCTTGCTCTCCTTGCGTCAAGAACTCCAACAGTGGTTCCAGACGCACCCTATTCCTGCTTTGGTCCTGGGCTCCTGCCACGCCACGGTTCGCTTGCCTTCCTTTGACGTGGACTATCAAGCCACCTGTCGGCATGCCTTCGGCGTTTTCGCTGCCAAGGGCCACCGACGGGTCGCCTTGGTGCTTCCCGACTCGGGCGGTGCAGGTGAGCTGGCCAGCGAACGGGGTTTTCTCGAGGCTGCCGCCAAGCACCCCGATTCACAACCGGTGGTCATGCGTCATGACGGAACAGCCAAGAGTCTCGGATTCCAACTGGATCGCCTGTTCAATTCGCAGTCACCACCCACAGCCCTGTTGGTCGCGAAAGAGCTCCCTGTGCTCATGGTAGTATTCTATTTGCTCAAACGTGGCCTGGCGGTTCCCGATCGGGTCTCGTTGATCGCTCGCGACTACGACAAGGTTTTTGTCAGTGTGAGCCCCGCAATCGCGCACTACCGGATTTCGGAGGAAACCTACAACAACCGTCTCAGTCGTCTCATGCTCGCGCTGGTGCACCACGACGCTTTGCCCAATCGCTCCCATTTCATTATTCCCCAGTTTGTCGCAGGGGGCACAGTCAAAAGCATTACGCCAAATTAATCTCGCGCATCCCAGGTGGTGGCAAAGCTGTTACTTTTATGGCTTTCTCTCTCCACTTTCTGGCAATGCGAATGCCACGATATAGCCTCCGACGGGACCGCCCCAGCGGCTACCGCCAGCAGAAATGACGATGAACTGCCGTCCCTTCACGCTGTAGGTTGCGGGTGTGGCAACTCCGCTGAGCGGCAGCGGGCGCTGCCAAACGATTTCACCGGTTTCTTGATCAAACGCTCGTACGGTGCGATCTGCCGTGGCTGCGATGAAGAGCAAACCACCGGCCGTGGCGATCGGTCCCCCAAAATTTTCTGTGCCGGTGGGAGGAATGCCTCGGGCGGTCAATTCGGGATGTTCTCCAAGAGGCACCTGCCATTTAATTTCGCCCGTATTGAGGTCGACGGCATTGAGGGTGCCCCAGGGCGGTCGAATCGCGGGGTAGCCC
Organism: Opitutaceae bacterium UBA6669; assembly: GCA_002455175.1. Taxonomy (GTDB): domain Bacteria; phylum Verrucomicrobiota; class Verrucomicrobiia; order Opitutales; family Opitutaceae; genus UBA6669. Next base: position 8,249 of record DKKJ01000062.1, on the reverse strand, counting down.
TCACGATCGAGAAATTTTCTCCAACCCCCAAAGATGTAGCGGGGTGCTGAATTCGAAACAGGGACGGGCGGGGATGCGGGCGTTTGAGCGGTGTCTTCCAAAATATAATTAACCACGGCTTGCCGTTGGCGTTCGCGAATATGATCGAAGGGCGGCATCATGCCTCCGCCCTGGCGTATGATTGTTTCGATGGATTGCCTCGAATGGCGTTGTCCGACTTCAACGAGCGAAGGGAAGCCCAGGCTGGGATTTCCCTCGCGATTTAACCCATGGCAGGACGCGCAGAGCAAGCGGTACTCGTGTTCACCGTGAGCTAACGGCGTACCATCGTTTCGACGAGCTTCCACCAGCGTGCGAATCCACGGGATCTCATTCACATTGACGAAGTATACCCCGCTGGGGACAGCCGCTCCTCCTCCCCATTCCATTCCTCCGTTGGGTCCGGGAAACATCACGGTTTCCTTGAGACTCGGGGCCGGAAACGGACCGAAATTGGGAGAAGCCCGAATTCGCGCGAGACTCAATGCGAACGCTTCAGGGCCAAGATTGGATGCGTCGGCTTCCGTGTAAGCCTGACGCATCAGTGNNATACCCGGCAGTTCAGACTGTGGCACGGGACGTTCCTCTGCAGGCCAAAGCGGTTGGCCCGTGACGCGGTCGAAAACGAATAGTAGCCCATGTTTGGTCGCTTGTGCCACCGCATCAATTTTTCTGCCCTCGTGGGTCACGGTGATCAGGACCGGTGCGCACGGAAGATCTTTGTCGAGAAGATCGTGGTGAACGATCTGAAAGTGCCATAGATAATCTCCGCTGGCGGCATCGAGCGCGATCAGACAATTCGCGTAGAGATTTTTGCCCTGCCTTTGAGCGCCTGAATAGTCGGGCTCGGGTGATTCCGTCGAAGCGTAGACGATTCCGCGCTCTTCGTCCAAGGCCTGTCCCGACCAGTCGTTGGCGGCAGCCCGGGTGCGATCATGACCGACCGGCCATGTATCATAGCCCGGTTCTCCGGGGCGAGGCACCGTGTGAAAATGCCAACGTATTTCCCCCGTCCGTACATCCAGGGCGCGGATACCACGCGGCGAGCTACTACTAACTCCAAAGATAAGTAAGTCTCGGAAGACGACCCCCGGAGTCGTCATTTGTACGATAGGGGAACCGAGGTCGTCCAAGCCGGCTCCCAAATGAATTGATCCCTTCTCTCCGAAAGACTCGATCGTTTTTCCCGAGGACGGATCGATGGCATACAGCCGGGTGCCAAAGGCGCTGAACAAACGTGCCTCACCGCCTTCGGCGTTCGCCCAATAGACCAGGCCACGAGACCGCCGGGCCGCGGCGGACACGTGTTCGGCTTCCGGTGCTTGCCATTGCCACAGGAATTGTCCGGTGGCGGCGTTGAGTGCGACGACACGTCGAGTCGTGGGAGTAACGGTATAAAGAACACCGTCGATAATGAGTGGGTTGGTTTGGTAGGGCGCCCTCTCCCCGGTGTCGTAGACCCAGGCTTGCTCCAGATTTTCAATGGTCCGGCGGTTGATTTGGTCCAGGGTCGAATACAAACTCCGACGCTTGTCGCCCAGATACGTATCCCAGTTCGCGTTCGCCTGTGCGCAGAGACTCGGCCTGCCTGGCGAGGCGAATTCAAAGACGATCAAGATGAGGCCAAGGAGGGTTCGATCGATTTTGGAAAGCGCCCTCCACTTCGATGCCGGCCTTAATCGGGTCACCACGACGTTATCAAGGCAATACACACTGCAGCTCATTGCTCAGGCCCGTGATTCGGTTCCGTAAACTAGATCGCCGCAGCGGAGGGCCTTGCAAATGCTTTCCCCCGTCATCGAAAAGGGGCAGCTGACGTCTCGGCATCAGCGTTCATTCCAGGTCCGGTTCGGCGTTTTCCACTGAATCCGCGCCACAAAGATTCGGTTGTTGGACCCGCGTTGCATCGGAACCGTATAGTCGTACGGATTGGGTGCGGTCGCCTGCATCCACTCTGCATCGGTAATCCAGGTTTCGTTCTCGTTGACTTCGGTGACGCCGAAATTGCCCAGACGTGCCCCGTATTCTGGTATGAGGATACGCTCGGTGGATCGGATCACCTGGAGTTTTTCCGGATCGACCTGCGCGATGAACAACGGCGCTCGATTGCGGAAGATGTGATCGTTGTCCGCACCACGCCGCGTGTAGACCAAATAGAGGGCATTGTCATGAGCGACCCAACGTTGCTGTGTGTTATAGCTTCCAAGTTCTCCGCCTACATCCCAAGTCCAGGGCCGGGGGGCACTGAAATGCAACCCATCGAGCGACGTCGCCACATAACCGGCTCGATCGTTACGGATGGTCAAATAATAGCGTCCTTGAAAAACGGTTAGAGACGGTTCGACGAAACCACGATCGACGGAAAGGGAGAGTGCGTTGCCATACTCTTTTACGCGCAGCGTAGTGCCGTCGAAACCGCAACGAAGCACGGTGACTGCGTGTACCCGGGAACCCTCGGCGCGATGATAGACGGGGATAAGGATGTCGCCGTTGGGCAGATCCACACGTTGAGTACAGGCTGCTGCTTCACTGTAAAATCGTGGATCCGAAGGCATCTCCAAGGTAACCCAGGGCGACCACTGGCGAGTCGCTGGATCGTAGGTGGAGTAAACCGTGCGACGGGGATAGTGGGGAACTTGGGCGTCTCCCTTGTACCTGACCATGGCGCCCAAACCAAGAATACGGCCCGAACCGGCATGCCATTTAGGCCAGAAATCGGCCACGCGNNCCTGGTCGACGGGACGACGTCCTAGCGTATCCACGTGATCACGCGGCCCAGTCCACGTACGACCCAGGTCGTTCGTGCGCAGTTCGTTAATTGCGTAAAAAACATCGCTGCCGCTCAGCAAGAGTTTGCTCATGGTCATCACGACAGCGGGAGTAGGGCCGGGAATTGCCGCCGCGCGCGGATGCACCCAGCAGGTCGTTTTGTCGAAGCCTGTGCTGGCGACGTCGAGACGGATGTCGAATTCCGGAGCGGCCGTTGACAGACGCGGCGTCTCGGCCAAAGGGGCGGTTTCTTCCGGAGTAGCCCGACCGGGAGGAAGTTCGAGGATGCGGATATTGCGGAAATGAATTTCCGATCCTTCCGACTCCAGGCAGATGTAGCCCTTTTTTACCGAAGACTTGCTGAGTCCGTTGACGAACTTGCCGTTGATGGCGAGTTTAACGACGCCATCAACGCAGACGACTTCGTAGGAGTTCCATTCGCCTTTGCCGTTGCAGCGGTATTCATAAGACATGCTCCGGCTGCCGCGGGGATTATCGGGTGTCGCCTCGAGTCCGTTGGCGCCGAATAACTCGCCGCTGACGTAGCCAGGGTGCCGAGGTTTTCCCGATTTGTCGGGATTGAGCTTGGGCCACTCGAGTTCGAGCATCTGAACTTCGCATCCTTTCGGAAGACGATTTTTTTCCTGCGGATTAGCGTCGCTCCAGACAAATACGCCGGAGTTGCCGCCTGCCTCCATGTGTCGCCATTCGATTTGCAGAATGAAGTTCTCATACTGGCGATCGGTACGCATGACGCCATGAGGTTTTCCCGAGCAGATCAACACGCCCTCACGAATTTTCCAGGTCTCAGGACTCGTATTGACATCCACCCAACCGGTGAGGTCGCGACCGTTGAAAAGGTCACGAAAACCGCTTCGTTCCGCTGCGTCCAGGGTCAACGCGAGAAGTGCGAGGCCAATCCAGACGCAATTTATTCCTTGGCGAAAAAGGGAAAACATTAGGCAGTGACGATCGTGCGGGTTTGAGGATGATAGAGCGTCTTGCGACCAGTGTCATATGAAATGACCGCCATAAGCACAGCGACCGAGTGTTGGAATCCGGCGTCGATGGAAGCGTGGGGGGTGCCACCGGTGCGCATGCATTGCAGCCAGTCGAGAAAATGATCCGGACGATCGATTGGCACCACGTCGTTTTGCCCGCGAATCGATCGATCTCGCCGAGGCCCGCCTTCGGCGCTGTACGTGGGTGCATTCCAGTTATCGAGTTTGAGCACGCCCTTATCGCCGTAGACTTTTCGACCGTTGCCATAACCGTTGCCGAGATTGTTCGAGCTGCTGAGTAAAAAGCCCTCGGGATAGATCCAGGTCGCTTGTACGCTATCCGGAGCGGTGAACCGATGTTTATCTTTCCAAGTAAACGTGCCTCCCAGGCAAACACAGGACTCTGGAAAACCCGCTCCTGTGATGTAGTGGATCATGTCGATGAAATGAGCTCCCCACTGCGGGACGGGTCCCTGGGAAAACTCGTAGTGGCCGTACCACGCCGAATAAACCTCCGGATCGAAAGGACGCATTGGCCGGTCGCCCAAAAACTCCGCCCAATCGACATCTTCCTTTTTAACATTATCCTTCAAATAACCGTACCAATAAGGCTGCGCGCTATTACGGGTTTCTTCGATCCGGGAGATCTTTCCGATTTTTCCAGAAAGGAGCAATTCCCGAGCCCCCACGATCCCGGGTAAACTCCTGAGTTGGGTTCCCACTTGGACGACAGTGCCGGCCGCCTTTACGGCATCGAAGGCTCGGACCAATTTGTCCATTTCGGTCGCCATCGGCTTTTCTACATAAATGTGTTTGCCGGCTCGGGCTGCGGCTTCGAGGTGCGTGGTGTGAAGATGATCGGGCGAAGCGATCATAACGGCATCGACGTCATTCATCGCGAGCAACTCCCGGTAGGAGGAGCACTGGCGAGCATCGCGGCCGAACCAGTCGCGCACCATGGAATTGGCTTCTTCGCGAGCGATCCGCCAGGGATCGCAAACGGCAACGATCTCGAAATTCGTGGCCGGCAGATGCGCATGAATGCCGAGCATATGGGAGCGCCGCCCTCGATTGCCGCAACCGATAATGCCGATTCGGATACGGTCGTTAGCGCCGATGGAACGGGTGCGCTGAGCCGCGGTGAGCGAGCGCGATCCAAGGGTAGCACTCACGGCGAGCGCACCCGATTGCCGCAAAAAATCGCGGCGTGGCATTTTGAATGGAGAGGAAGAGAGAACCATGGACTCAAAGCACAAAAGGGCACGTGGGCTTCAACCGCCACGCAGGCGTTTTCTTTAACAGTTAGGTTATACGATAGGTCGGACTCCTTGACCTCCAACCTCGCCAATCTGGCAATCTGCACTGGCCAGTCTGCGCAGGGTAAAAACTGGGCAGCAGCAAACAGGGCAGGCATCCCCTTCGAGCCGGGAGCGGTCATCCTCCTTGCTCCCGTCAAACCGGCGGCAACCGTCGGTTAGGTACTTTGCACTCGTCACGGATTCGGAGGTGCCGGCGGGGACGCCGGCGTTCCCAGGTTGCTTTGATCGACCCTCTGACCCTGCCCATGGAAAATCGTGGTTTGTCCCCTTCCCGGCGCCTGTCATCCGCTGTGTCCTGGGCTTTTGACGCCGCCCACGTGATACGAACCAAAGGGGACGCGGTGGAATGAACAAATTTGACTTTCGCCTGAAGGCGCCAGAGCACAGCTGCGATGCCCAAAACGACAGTCCAGAACATGTACGGTCGCCCGTTCGAGATTCTCGAGGGTGACGATTTGCAATCCCTCTGCGAAGCGACCATCAAAGCAGGTGGGGGTGCGCTGGCGACCAATACCGCCATGATGTGCCGCCCGTTCTGCGCCTCGGGCGCTGGCAACCCCATCATCTCGGCTAACCGGTCTCCTATTCCGGGGTTCGAGTGGGATGAAATCTGGTTCGGCTTCGAGGACTTCACCTCGGAGGAGGATTTCCTCCGCAAGCATGGCTACTATGGCTCCGGCCGCTGCTACATCGTCGTTAAAGTCGACGGGAAAAAGAAGCTGGTCGCGCTCAAGGACTTCATTCGCCACGTCCCCGACGCGCTGCTCGGACCCAAGCTGAAGTCGTTCGGCCACGGGATGTTCCGTTACTCCAAGTTCTTCATCAACAAGAATCGGCTCCCCCACCATTCACACGACGTCAAGGAGGAGGCGTATTGGATCGAGCCGACGATGATCCCCGACTACGACCTGTTCGACGAACAGTGCTTCATGTCGGTCGGTTTGCACGAAGACTTTGGTCCGGCAGAACTGCGCAAGTATCTGACCGCGGAGGGTTGGAATGACCCGATGATGAAGATCAAACGCCACGCGCGCTGGTTCTACATGCGTCCGGGCAATGCCATGATCATGAAGACTCAGAACCTTCACGGTCCGGCGGCGTTTCTCCCGCACTACGAGCCTCAGTATCTCGACGACGGTTATCGCATGTATGAACCGATGCCGAAGATTCCGCGGAGCCTCCTGGTCGGCCGTGAAATCCCCGCTCGTCTGCGCGTGACCGACCCCGAAGCCGAGGCGAAGATCGATCGCGACGAACTGCTCGATTACCTGGTCTCGGATGAGGCGCTCGACTGGAAAAACATGCACGATCCGCTGTATGGCGAGAAGCACTCGTGTAAGCCAATCCTCGATACGCAAACTTCGGACGGCACGGACGTCACGGATCACTGGGTGATTTACGGTGCTTTTGGTCGCGGCAACAACCATCAGGTCCTAGCTTCGAAACGCTTGGTGATTCAGCCCGGCGTGGAGTATCGCATGAAGGATCCGGTGGGCAGCGACATGATCTGCACCGCAGGTGTCGGAACCGTCGGAACTCATGTGGCCGCAGCGCCGCGGGCACTCAAGCCTGGTGACTTGGGCAACTGGTGCTTCGTTATTCCTGCACAAACCGCCAGCGAGGTTGTTATCAAGAACACGGGCGACTGCGAAATGGTGTTGCTGAGAACCTTTGGTCCGGACCATCCGGCGATGCCGGTGCTGCCTTGGCAGGACCGCAGCAAGCTGGTGGTGAAGCCACGTTCCGCGAAGTAAACGTCATAGCGGGTTTTCACGCGCAAGCGCGCGTGAAAACCGAGCGAATTGTAAGGATTCGCGGGCAGCAAGCCGCACTGCAGAGCGGTGACAGATTTGGGCGCACGAATCCCACGAGCGGACGAAAAGCGTCGTCATCACGTTCTGTGCGTCTACGTCCCGCGCTGAACTGAGCTTTTCGACATACCATTTGACAGCATAAGCGGCCGGGATTTACGGACTGCCTGAACCAACTCCAAGCGCTGACGTCCAAAGCACCCTCAAACGTGAGGCGTGACTTGCCCCAGTCAGCTTTTCTTTGGGAGGGCCCACGGTCTCTCGTGGCCGGGTTTGTCTTCACAGGCACTGCGTTGACGTGGACCAGCCGGCGTTGTGTGCAGCACGCGATCCCCGGACGCGAGAGACCGCGTCCCTCCCAGGGATCTTTTCAAACACGTATCCACAACACTTAGATTAAAGGATGCGGGAGAATCGTTTTGCCCTTCTCCAACTTGCAGTGTTTATCTGCGTTACAACCATGAGGATCGCTGTTTTCGGGCTGCTCTTCCTTTCGTTCCTGCAGTTCGCAGAGGGGGCTGATGAAAGGCTGATCAGTCTCTATGGCTCCAAAGGAGCCTACGACGTGGTAGCCCATCCAGAGAAAATCATCGGCTACACGTTAAGGTTCGAGGCTTCTCCGATCGTTACACCTAAGCGCGACGCGCTGCTCGATGACCTTGAGGGACGCGACGAGTATTTCATTTCGACCTCGCCCCTCCGGCTCCAAGAGGACGAGATAACACGGATTGCCAGTCTGCTCGCGGCCCCTGGCAGTTTTACATGGAGTGAGGAACCAAAGGAGTGTTTTCCTGAATACAATATAAGGCTCGTTTTCGAGCGAGAAGGCCAACAGGTCGTCGTCGAACTTTGTTTTGGTTGTGATATCCTTCGTGTCCTCCGTTCGGGAGATGAAGAGCGGGTGGCAGACTTTGATCTCGCCTCAAGCCAACTGCTCTCTTTGTGCCGAAAACTATTCCCGAAGGACCGGGTACTAAAGGAAATTGAGGCGGTTCGGAAAAACCGTAGTCGCGCCCAGGCGTTGGAGAAGCGCTGACGTCCAAAGCACCCTCAGACGTGAGGCGTGACTTGCCCCAGTCAGCTTTCTTTGGGAGGGCCCACGGTCTCTCGTGGCCGGGTTTGTCCTCGCAGGCACCGCGTTTATGTGGACCAGCCGGCGTTGTGTGCAGCACGCGTCCCCCGGTCACGACGGAGAGGCGGTCTCAGAACCAAGACGAGCAGGTCGTTTAGCGACGGAGGGAGAACGCTTGCCCAAATTGCCGGTGGAGGGACTCGCTCCGTCGAGTCTGGCTCGAATCCGAGTGAGTGAT
>DKKJ01000362.1 GCA_002455175.1 Opitutaceae bacterium UBA6669 | reverse complement strand
GTAGGGTCAAGTCCTGCTGTGGTTTGAGCGCCGGAGACAGCCCCAAAACATCATACTGTTCGGTGCCATCCAAGCGCAGGCTTTGCGCCGAGACGCCTTCTTTAAACTGGAGGGGAAGTACCCCCATGCCAACGAGATTGGAACGGTGGATACGTTCAAAACTCTGGGCCACAACGACGCGCACGCCCAACAGACTGGTGCCCTTGGCCGCCCAGTCGCGAGAGGATCCAGTGCCGTACTCCTGTCCAGCAATGACAATCAGCGGAATACCATGCTCCGCATACTTCACCGAAGCGTCATAGATCGAAAGCTTCTCTGCGGTGGGCTGATACAGGGTGTTACCACCCTCCTCCCCGCCTAGCATGAGATTTTTAATCCGAACGTTGGCAAAAGTCCCGCGGGTCATGATGCGGTCGTTACCGCGGCGGGAGCCATAGCTATTGAAATCCTCGAAGGTAACTCCGTGCTCCAGCAGGTAACGCCCCGCTGGCGAGGTCTTCTTGATAGCACCTGCCGGAGAAATGTGATCGGTCGTGACGGAATCGCCGAAGATGCCCAACGCACGCGCGCCTTTGATCTCAGCAATCGTTCCTGGCGTCATCGAGAACTGCGCGAAAAACGGGGGTTCTTGAATGTACGTGGACGATTTCTCGAACTGATAAACATTTCCAGTAGTGGAAGGGATTTCATTCCACTTGGGATTTTGCGAGGCAAAGTCCGCGTAGAGTTTTTGGAAGACTTCGGGCTTGAGCGCAGCTTGGAGGTGATCGCGGACTTCCTGCAGCGTCGGCCAAAGGTCCTTCAGGTAGACGTCGGCTCCTTGAGTATCTTTGCCAAGAGGTTCTTGAGACATGTCGATATCCACACGTCCCGCGAGGGCAAAAGCCACTACCAGGGGCGGTGACATCAAGAAGTTGGACTTGATGTTCTGGTGTACGCGCGCCTCGAAGTTTCTGTTTCCAGAAAGCACCGACGCCGCCACAAAATCGTTCTTCACCACAACGTCTTCGATCGCGGCCGACAGCGGACCCGAATTTCCGATACACGTCGTGCAACCATAGCCGACCGTCTGAAAACCAAGGGTATCGAGGTAAGGCTGCAACCCGGTTTTCTCCAAGTAATCGGTGACCACCCGTGAACCGGGGGCGAGCGAGGACTTGACCATCGGATTGACGCGCAAGCCGCGCTCGACCGCCCGTTTTGCGACTAAGCCTGCGGCCAGCATCACCGATGGATTGGACGTATTGGTACAGCTGGTAATCGCGGCGATGAGCACGCTGCCATGCCCGATTTCGCCTTCGGGTTTAACCACACTGGCCAAGACCGGTTCAGGAGTCGGCGTGGGACGGTTATTCGCCATTTCCAGCTCAGTCGTTGGATTCGTGTTCTGAGCGACCGACTTTGAAACCTTGACCGGCTCTTGGCTACCGCCCCCCGAAGCTTGAGCGGTGACTCCCCCGCCCACTCTCGCCCGGTGACTGAACTCTTCTGACTTCTTACCAAAGCCATTTTCGGAAATCGGCTTGGAGAAGGCGGTAACGAATTCGTTCTTCAGGCGAGGAAGCTCGATTCGATCCTGCGGGCGCTTCGGTCCAGCAACGCTCGGAACGACCGCTCCTAGATCGAGCTGTAGCTCGCTCGAGTACTCGATTTCACCTTTCTGCGGGATACCCCAGAGGCCTTGTGCGCGATAGTAAGCTTCGTAGAGAGCGACAGCTGACTCGTCACGCCCGGTGGCGCGCAAGTAGTTCACGCACTCGCCGTCGATCGGGAAAAAGCCCATGGTGGCGCCGTACTCCGGAGCCATATTGGCAATCGTCGCGCGATCCACCACCGGCAAAGCGGCGGCCCCAGGACCGTAGAATTCCACGAATTTGCCGACCACCTTGGCTTTGCGCAAAAGCTGGGTCAGTGTCAGCGCGAGATCGGTGGCGGTGACGCCCTCACGCAAAGAACCCGTGAGATGAACGCCAACCACATCTGGGGTCAGGAAATAGACCGGTTGACCCAGCATACCCGCTTCCGCTTCGATACCGCCCACGCCCCAACCCACGATGCCAATCCCGTTGATCATCGTCGTGTGGGAATCGGTTCCCACCAATGTATCCGGGTAGTAAACACCGTTGGCGTCGGATAAGACACCCTTGGCCAAATATTCCAGATTCACCTGGTGAACAATCCCAATGCCAGGCGGGACCACCTTAAACGTGTCAAACGCCTGCATCCCCCACTTCAAAAACTGGTAGCGTTCCCGGTTACGAGAGAACTCCAAATCGAGGTTCTTCCTCATCGCATCGGGAGTGCCCGCGAAATCAACCTGCACCGAGTGGTCCACCACCAAATCGACCGGCACAAGCGGCTCGATGATCTTGGGGTTTTTGCCTAACCGGGAGACTGCTGCGCGCATCGCGGCGAGGTCGACCAACAAGGGAACCCCCGTGAAGTCCTGCAGTACAATACGAGCCACGACGAAGGGAATTTTCTCCGTGCGCGGTGCATTCGCCTTCCATCCCGCAAGATCGCGGATCGCCTGTTCGCTCACACGCTTCCCGTCGCAGTTGCGCAGAAGCGATTCTAGCACCAGACGAATCGAAACCGGAAGTTTCGAGATATTGCCCACGCCCGCTTTTTCCAAAGCGGGAAGCGAGTAATAGGAATGCGTGGCGCCCCCGCTGGAAAACGTGGCAAGCGTGTTATACGGATTGGGAAGGGACATGAACGTAGGATTTCGTAAATTGTGTCGAGGCATGCACGCTGCGCGTGTAGACTACGCAGCCACTATCAAACCTAATTGGTTGACTGAGCGAGGGCGGCCTTGACCGCATTAAAGTTGGGCAAGTCTTTCGGCGTCGCCGTTTGCTCGGCGTACTTCACGGTGCCATCAGTTCCGATGACAAAGGCGGCGCGAGCCGAGGTGTCGCCCACTCCCGCAAGTCCCGGAAAGAGCACGCCGTAGGCCTTGGTGACCTCCTTGTTCAGATCGCTCACCAACGTGACTCGAATTTTATTCGCCTGTGCCCAAGCCTCCTGAGCAAACGGACTATCCACGCTGATTCCAATCACCGCCGCGCCTAGCTTCTCATACTCCGCCAACCCAGCCGTGGTGTCGCAGAACTCGGTGGTGCAAACACTCGTGAAGGCGAGCGGGAAGAAGAGTAGCACCGTCGGACGCTTTCCGATGTATTCGCCCAAGCTGACGTCCTTGAGACCTTCAGCAGTTTTCGTTTTCAGGATGAAGAGGGGAGCCTTGGAGCCAACAGAGATGGGCATGAGAATAAGTGGAGTGAGGAAATGCGTTTCGACGTAAAAGACGCGCCGAAAAGAGAGTTAGAAATAGCCCCTCCAACTCCGCCCGCAATCCTGTTTTCCCACCAGAAGCCGCCTTTCTGTTTTCCGATTGGCACTCATAAGAAACGCTCTTGCGGCTAATGCCTCTGGGAGCGTTAACTCATGGTTTTCGCGCGCATATGACCCTCCTCGAAGATCTTCAGTGGCGCGGCCTCGTGGCCGACTGCACCGATTTGACCTCGCTTACTCAGCGACTGAATGAGGGTCCAATCACGCTGTATTTCGGCTTTGATCCCACGGGCGACTCTCTGCACGTAGGCCACTTGGTTCCACAGCTCCTTCTCCGCCGCTTCCAACTGGCGGGCCATCACCCACTCTCCTTAGCAGGCGGTGCCACCGGAATGATCGGCGATCCAGGCGGTAAGTCAGCAGAGCGCAACCTCTTAACCCGAGAGCAGCTCGCCTACAATGTCAGCCGTATCAAGGGGCAATTGGAACGGCTCCTCGACTTCCAGGCTGGCCCCAACCCAGCGCGTCTCGTCGACAATGCCGATTGGACAGCCTCCGTATCCTTCCTCGATTTCCTCCGCGATGTCGGCAAACACTTCTCACTCAGTTCAATGCTGGCTAAGGATAGCGTCCGCAGCCGCCTTGAGAGTGAGTCTGGCATCAGTTTCACCGAGTTCAGCTATCAGCTTTTGCAGGCAAATGACTTTAATCACCTGCGCGGTGCTCTGAATTGCGAACTCCAGATCGGCGGGACGGAGCAGTGGGGAAATATCACGGCGGGTACCGACTTGATCCGCAAGAAACAGGGCGTAGCCGCGTGGGGTCTTACGTTCCCGCTGATCACCAAGTCCGACGGAACAAAATTTGGGAAAACGGAGGGGGGAGCGGTTTGGTTAGACCCTCAAAAGACGAGCCCTTACCGCTTCTACCAGTTCTTCATCAATACCGAAGATAGCATGGTGGTGAGCTACCTGAAAAAGTTCACTCTTCTAGAGCGTGCCGAAATCCAGGCACTCGAAGACAAACATAGTGCCAATCCATCCGGACGCGATGCGCATAAGGCACTTGCTCGCGAAGTAACCACGCTGGTCCACGGTGAAGCCGTGTGCGCCGATGCAGTTCGGGCAAGTGAGATTATGTTCGGCGGATCGCTCGCCGGGGTTTCTTCCGCTGTTTTCAAAGACGTAGTGGAAGAGCTCCCACGCGCGGCGCTTGAGATGGACAAGCTGTCCACGGGGAACGGATTTCCTTTGCCCGAGGCCCTAGTCTTAGCAGGCCTCGCCCCATCCAAGGGCCAAGCGCGTAAGGACATCGAAGGCGGTGGCATTTACGTGAACAATGTTCGTGTCGGAGCAGTCTCTCGGCACTTGACGCCCACCGATGTCTCCTTCGACCAGTACATTCTCCTACGGAAAGGAAAGCGAACCTATGCAGTGTTGACCGTTACGTAGCACCCCAAGCTGCCTTAGGACGTCGCGCTTCGACCCAATAAAAAAGCCGCGCATTCCTGCGCGGCTGTNNAGTCTGTGTAGTTCGCTGATGTTATTCTTCCCGGCGACCCGAGAGGAGCATCAGAATGTGAAGAAGAGATCCCAATGAGGCCACAAAGGCGGCTACGTAGGTGAGTGCGGCCGCGTTCAGGGTTTCATTCACGCCAGGCATTTCGTCCCGACCAAGAATACCGAGCGTGACTAACTGCTGCTTGGCGCGACGGCTAGCGTCGAACTCAACCGGCAGGGTGACGAATTGGAACAAGCAGATAACTGCTAGGGCAATCTAGNNTGCCGCCAATCGCCGTACTGATGAGCAAAATACCACCGATCAATACGAAGTTAGAAACGCTCGCCGCAATCTGGGTGGACGGGGCCAAGGTCTGACGAACCGTCATCATAGCGTAACCGACTTTGTGCTGGATGGCGTGACCCGCTTCATGAGCGGCGACTCCGAGTGCAGCCAAGCTGGTACCGTGATAGTTGTCGTGTGACAGAGCCAAACGGCGGTGAATCGGGTCGTAGTGGTCGGTCAATTGTCCGGGGACCTCCACGATCTGTACTCCAGAGACACCCGCCGCACGCATGACTNNAGTTAGGAGGTTGGTGTTGTTACAGGGGCCCCACCGCTTACGCCGCAAGACGCCCGAACGTGTGTCAAGGCACGCGGAAGAAGCCGGTTTGCAAGGGCAACTGGCCAGGCGTGGAAACGTAGCGTGGAATTGGAAACGGTTCCAAGCAATCCGCATCCAACGCAAAAGGACCCCAAGCGATAGCCTGAGGTCCCCTCGAAGATAAGTTTTTCGCTCGGTCTAAACCAAGCAATCACCGCCACCGCTTAGCCAATAGCGGGAACATCGACCCAACGACGTTCAGCCCAAGACTTCAAGCCAAGCTCAGCCAACTGCACACCCTTTGCTCCCTGAAGCAAATTCCACGTGAAAGGCGTATCTTTCACAACATGCTTCAACCATAGTTCCCACTGAACTTTGAAGGCATTGTCGAAAACGTCGTTCGTCGGAACGCGATTCCAACCCTCGAAGTACTTGATTGGGCTGTCGATGTCTGGATTCCACACGCAACGGGGTGTCGCCGACAGGTGCTGAGCGGTGCAATCACGAAGGCCTGCCACAGCCGAACCATGGGTGCCATCCACTTGAAGGGTCAGCAGGTCATCACGGCGCACACGAACGGCCCACGAGGAATTGAAGTGACAGACCACGCCGTTGGTTAGTTCGAACGTAGCATAGGCGGAGTCATCCGCTGTGCAGACGTAGGGCTTGCCGGCTTCATCCCAACGGGTGGGAATATGGGTCGCACCCAAACAGGTCAGGGACTTCACGTCGCCGAAGAGATTTTGGATGACGTACTGCCAGTGACAAAGCATGTCGACGATGATACCGCCGTCCTCTTCCTTGCGGTAATTCCATGAAGGACGCTGCAGCTTTTCGTANNGAGAATCTTCCCGAAAAATCCAGTATCGATGAGATACTTAAGTTTGAGCAGGCCGGGTAGCCAAAGCTTGTCCTGTACGACTCCGTTTTTGAGGCCCGCAGCGGTAACCTCATTGTACAACGCCAATGCCTCTTGTGACGTGGTCGCGGTCGGCTTCTCGCAGTAAATGTGTTTCTTGGCGGCAATCGCTTTGCGCACGCCCACAGGACGTTGACCGGTCAGAGTGGCGTCGAAGTAAACCAAATTTTCCGGGTCGGCCAAGGCGGCATCGAGGTTAGTGGAATAACGTTTCACCCCTGCCCGAGCGGCGAGTGCGGCCAACTTGGACTCACTACGCCCGATCAGAATCGGGTCAGGCATGATCACTTCTGAATCCGAAAGTTTGATACCGCCCTGGTCAATGATGGCCTTGATGGAGCGCAGCAAATGCTGATTGGTGCCCATGCGCCCGGTGACGCCGTTCATGATAATACCGACTTTATGCGTGGTCATTGAAACAAGTTTTGAGGGTTTCTGAGAGGAAGGGTTCGAACCTCTATCATAGGCGAAAGACTCACTTGCGGTTAGAACGGATCCGACCTTTCTTAGCACATAACCGTCATGCTCGCCTGGAGTCCAATTCTAATTCAACAGATTGAGATTCATGCCCTTGGCTTCGTCCTACGGAAACTCCAGCTCAACCGCCACCGCGAGACCGAAGTCGCGCCCCATTCCCATCCTTATACCCAACTGATCCTGTACCTCTCCGGTCACGGTCATCAATGGGTGCGGCAAACCCGATTCAGCGCACGCGGGGGAGACTTGTTCATCATCCCACCTCAGGTCATGCACGGCTTTTCAACCGTGGATAACAGTCGTCCCCTTTGCCTCGTACTGGACTACGAAACTCCTAAAAAAGCGCCTCGAAGCGTCCACCGTACCCTTCCTCAGCACACTCTAAACGAACTCCACGGGTTACTGGCTCAGGTACCAGCCAAGGGCCGCCCCACCCTATCGGATTACCCGGCGATCATCGCTGTCATCGCTCGGCTTTTAGAGCCGGCTCGAACCACTGCGCTCCCGCAACCTCCCGCACCTACGTTATTCGACCGAGTGCGCAATCGCCTACGCGAACCTGCACCCTTGACCGAGGTTGCCCGCGAGAGCGGTTACGCGCGCGACGCCCTTAGCCGCCGCCTCAAACGAGAACACGGGCTCGGACTTCGGGGAATGCGCGATCAAGTCCGGCTGGAGGCCGCTCAAACCGCACTTCGCTCCCCAGTGACGGTGAGCGAGGCAGCTAGCCTCNNAGATCCCAACTATTTTGCCCGCTGGTTCAGAACAAAAACGGGACTGACTCCGAGTCGTTGGAGAAAGTCCCGTTAATTGGCAGATTGCGGCCGCAGATGGGTGTTTCCCAGGGCCCCTATTCGGGTTTTTTCGTACACTGCGAGGCTGCACCCGCCGGTAGTGGCGGAGTGTCGCCAACTCCTGCGGGGGGAAGACTGCCATCTAATTCCTGACGCCAATGGGCAACGTCACCACCCGGGCAATAAATATACATCATGTGCAACGGCTCGTCACCCGTGTTCGTCAACTGATGGAAAACAGTCGGCGGGAGAAAGACCGCCTGACCTGCGGAGATTTCTTGCCGCTCGGTCCCTACACAGATTTCGCCTCGCCCTTCGAGGACCATGTACACCTCTTCCTGCTCCTGGTTATGCCAGGGCACCTGCCCCCCCTTGGGTTCCAGGACTACGTATCCCATGGCGAACCCTTTCGCCGCGATAGGTTGTCCCGCCTGCCCAACCATCCCTCGAGTCCAACGACGCGCGGGAAAAGTTCGTCCCGGAATTTTGCTGATGTCTGCGATAATCATACTCAGCGAGCCCGACATATTGAGGTGTGAGAGGCACGTCGAAAATGCGCCGATCCGCGTAGGCACCCTTGGCGATCGGGTGATCCAGCGGCCAGATGGCTAAAAAAAAGCCCCGCATGGTGTGGTGCGGGGCTTAGAATTAAGAGCTAGGAGAGTCAGGCTTGGGTTCCGACTCAGCAGCAGCGGGTGTATTTTCCCCGGATGGTGCCGCCTCGGGAGCCGCAGCAGGTTCCGCACTCGCAGCCGGGGCCGGTGCGGGGGCAACCGGCGTTTCTGCAGCAGGAGCCTCCGGGAAGTTCTCCGGATCATGCTCAGCGCTCTCGATTTCCTTTTTGCGCGCTTCCACCATCGCTGGAGGAGCAAACAGCCGGCCGTCGAGAAACTCTGTCACATAGCCTTCAGTCACCAGCCACCGCAGGTCGCCCTGCATACGCGATAGCTTGGCTTGGTCATCAATGGACAACGCGGGTGCGGGGGACGCGGAGGCCTCCGCTTCGCCAGTCGCCGCTGGAGGAACCGAAACAGTGATGCCCAAAAGCTTTCCAGGAAGATCTGCTGCCTTAACCATCGGATGCGCTTCGATGAACGAAATGAGCGCTCCGATACTCTCCGAGAAGGTTTGGCCAGGAACGCGGAATTTGCGCTTCACCGCGCACACGTAACTGATGCCCTTCGACCCCTTCTTGAAGATCGTAAACCCTTCACGGCGCAAACGGCCACGCAGTGCATTGGCGGTATCCAGGGGAAAGCGACGCTGGCGTTCAAGAGCGCCTTCGATCGCACGATGAATCTCTCCAGCCGGGAGGGTGGCGAGAACAGTGCCGTGAAAACGCGCATTCTCCACGGGACGCACGACTTTGTCCCTAGCCTGGCTCAGCAGATAGGTGCGCGCCTCCTCGATGGAATCGAACATGATGGGCGCAGGTGCAGCTCCATCCCCTGCTGACGCAGTTCCGTGTTTCCAGGTATAACGCGTCGCCTTCTTCATCTTCTCCAACCACTGGGCTACGACCTCGGGATCACGCACCGATTCAATGCGAGAGCGGAAACCTTCGAACGAGGTTCCCTTAATCCGGGCCGCGTGATGCTGCTGCAGAATCTGGTTGTAACGATGATAATTGGGTGGTCCGAGCAACTCACCGGTGATCCCGCATCGATTAACGATGAGAAAATTACCTTTGGGCGGGTCAATTTCCACGTCGGCAACGTCGAAGAAAAGCCCGAGGTGCTTGTCGAGAACGTAAGCAATAGCTGCATCTTCATTCTCGAAGGGAAATCCATCCGGCACGGACAAGTAGATGGGCGCGGTCTTAGCCCCGGCAGTCGATGCAGCGGCACCGTCCTCTCCGGACTTGCGAGCCAAAACCACCACAAAACGCTCCGGCTTTCCGATCACTGTCTTAGCGATATCGAAGAGCTCGAACGTTCGGCACGAGTTGCGAATCGTCTTCGCCAACGCGGTGAAGCTCGCATCCTCGGGATAAAATGTGACCGTGAAAAACGGGCTGATGTACGGGCCACGATCTTCGGGTCTAAAGCCACCGTCACGTTGGCCTCCAAAGCGACCACCACCGCGCTCCCCACCTTGGCCACCGTAGCCACCGCGAGGATCTCGGTCGCCGCGACCGCCACCTCCGGGCCCTTCACGGCGCGGTCCTCCACGAAAATCTCCGCCACCGCCGAAGCGATTTTCCCGCGGCGGACGGTCTTCGCCTCCAGCATCGCCACCCCGGCTGTCTCCGCCAGCAGGCTTCTTGAAGCCGCGACGATCCCGCTGTCCTGCCGGAGCACCACCCGGTCCTTCGCGGCGATCCGGTCCTCGCCGGGACGAGTCATCGCGACCTTCCGTCCGTCCACGAGGATCGGCTTTTTCCTGGGACCATTGAGTGCCGAAGCTGAAGCCTTGAAGCTGGCTCAGATCGAGTTTGTTAAAATCCTTTTTGGTAGGATTCTCAGTAGAGGGCTTTTCGTCCATGACGGCGGTCAGGCGGGGATAAGTCCGCGTTATTGCGAGTAGATCGGCGAGTCTCCACGCGTCCCAGAGTGTGGCAAGCGCTTTCCCAATCGAAGGTCCGACAGCAGCGTGTTCTCAGGAGCAATTCGACAGGCTCAGCGTCCGTAAGATCAGATCACCTCGCTGCTCATCACGATCAATCCCAGCGGAAATTTTTTGGTCCTCCTACCAGCCAATCTATGTGTAAAATATTGAACTATAATTTTTTATGAAATAAATAGTTTCAGCGCCGTAATGTTACCTCTTCTTTTACCACTCCTCAGAGAAAGCGCAGGCCTGCTCCGGACGCCTCCAGACAAGAGAACTCAAGAAAAAGTCTCATGCTCAACAGGTTTACCCCAACTCATGCCCCAAGGACGAGGACCACATCAAATCGTGTCGACGCTCAAAAGACGGTCTCGACGCACCCGTTCACAGAGAGCCGCCTCAAAGCGTGGATTTTTGGGAGGAGGCGTTCGNNATGCCAAGCAGGGTGTAGGAAATCAGAAAGGTGTACAAAACAGTCGTCCAGCCAAACGTATCCACCAACGCAAATGGCAGCGTGAGTAGGTACAAAACCAGCGCCCGGCGCAGATGAACGACGTACGCAAACGGGAGAGGCGTATTCTGAATCCGTTCGCACTCTCCAATGG
>DKKJ01000414.1 GCA_002455175.1 Opitutaceae bacterium UBA6669 | reverse complement strand
GGGGAAATGTTGTGATGAGAGTCCAGCTTAGCTCAAGTGTCATTTAACCTCATAGATCTCAACGATAGCAGTGCCGGTGGCGGTAGATGCGCTGTTTAAGTGGAGGGTATAACTTCCCGGATTGAGAGTCAGCAGGAGGGCGGCGTCGCGACTTCCTTCAATGATGGGGAGTCCAGTTGAACTGGCATTTGCTTCGCGAATAGCGCTGTCGTTGTTCCAGTTGTCGTTATTCCCGATGATAACGCCGTCCGAGTAGAGGGTGATTTTAGGAGTCGCTAGTGGCTGGGCAACGAGACCATGGAGGCTCGGTCCCACGCCGCGCAAAAGAACCTTCTTCGGCGATTCACCCGAGATCGCGAAGCCTGCGATGAGAATGTGATTGTTCGAGTCGAACTGGTTGAGAGCTGATAGGTTGACCAGTCGGCTACGCGTGTCAGATTTCGCGGTGTCGTAGATTTCCATTAATGCGATGCCGGGAATCGAATTCGCAGGATTGATGTGAACGGTGTAAGACCCCGGGGCTAGATCCGAAAGCACCGCAGCGTCGTTTGAGTTAGAATTAAATTCAAATGCACCTACGCTGGCCATGGCTGCGGTTAGGGGGCCTGTGCCACCCCAGTTGTCGTTTTCTGTCAGGAAAGTCGATTGGGGGCCGTAGACGGAAATTTTCGGATCCGGCATAACATCGGCGGGGTTGGTCAGAAGCCAGCGATCTGCCAATGCGGGCCCTGCGCCGCGAATGAGAAATGGCTTAGGCGCCGAGCCTTCCACCACAAAACCCAAGATCAGCGAGCCCGCGCCCACCCCGCCTGTGGAGCGCACAGAGAGGTTGGTGAGTCGCGACGGGACGACGACAGGTACTGCGTTGACCGTCAATGTAACGGTGTCCGTTGTGACCGAGCCCGCGGTGTTGGAGACCTGCGCGCGGAGGCGGAGGCCGTTCTGGGCGAGGGTGGTCGTTTGGAAGGTCAGGGTGGGCGTGGACGCTCCCGTGAGCGAGGGTGATGCGTCGGTGGTTAGGTCCACCCAGCTCCCGTTCCCAGATTGCGCGTACCAACGATAGGTTAGCGGCGTAGTACCCGCTGCCGTGAGCGAGAATTGAGCACTTTGTCCTTCCGTAACCGTTTGGCTAACGGGTGCGGAGGTAAGGCTGGGGGCCATGGCCAGGGGAATCACCGTCAGCGTCGCGGGTTCGGAGGTCTGGTTGCCGCGCGTGTTGGATACGATCAAACGGAAGCGAGTTCCATTGAGGATGTTCGTAACGGAGCTGACGGTAAGGGTTGCGGTACGAACTCCGGTGTAGCCCAGGGTGGGAGGAGCACTGATGAGATCGGACAAATTTGTCCACGTGCTTTGGCCAGGAGCTTGGACTTGCCACTGGTAGCTGAGTGGGGCGGTGCCAACAGCATTGGCGGTAAACGTGGCGTTCGAGCCCGCGTTCACCGTTGCGTCACTCGGATGTGTCCCGATCTGCGGAGGCGCTAGAAAGGTCGCTTTGCGAATGACGAAGGCTCCCACATCGGAAATGAGAAGGTCGCCGGTGCTAGTAACAGCTATACCGAAGGGAGTGTGCAGACGGGCGTCGGCGCCGACTCCGTCTACCGTACCGCGCATGCCGGCAAAACCGGCGATGGTGGTGGCGTAGCCGGCGGGCGTGACCTTGCGAAGGGTGGCGTCGATTCCATCGGCAATGTAGATGTTTCCAGCTGAGTCGACGGCGACACCATTCGGATTGCGGAGCCGAGCGCTCTGGCCAGCTCCATCCGAGCTGCCAGCGGTACCCGGAACACCCACCAACGTCGAAACGACTCCATTGGGGGTGATTTTGCGGAGCGTGTAATTGTAGGTGTCGGCTACATACACGTTGCCCAGAGCATCGACACCAATTCCCGTCGGTCCGTTAAAGCGCGCCGCTGTCCCCGTCCCGTCTGCGCNNCGAACGGTGTGGTTGACCAGCTCCGTTACGTAGATGTTGCCACTCTTATCGACGGCAATGCCCTGGGGCATATTGAAGCGTGCAGCGCTTCCGGTGCCGTTGCTGGAACCGGTTGAGCCGGGTACACCTGCCAGCGTGGAGACCTGACCGGCGGTGNNNNGAATCACATGATTGTTTTCGTCCGCGATGTACGCAGAACCAGCGGCGTCGACCGCGATACCGATTGCCGTGTTGAACTGTACGGCGGCTCCCGTGCCGTTGACGAGTCCGCTCACGTTGGGCGTGCCCGCGACTGTGGTGACCGCGTACGTGCCGACAGACGGTGCTATCGTAACGACGGTGAGCGTAGCCACCCGAGACCGGGTGGTTCCAGAACTATTGCTCACTTCGACGAAGTAGTTGCCCGCGTCGCCCGCTTGCACGCTGGGAATGCGGTAGGTGGAAAGAACGGCACCATTGATGGGGTTGTTCCCCTGGTACCACTGATAGGTCAGCGGGGCGGTGCCGACGGCGACGACGGTGAAGGTGCCTTCGCTGCCTGTGCTGATGGTTAGGTTGGCGGGTTGAGTGAGGATGACCGGAGCCTGTGCTTGTCCTTGTCCTACGCGAAGCATGGCGCTGGCCGAGGTAGCCGTGATGTCCCTTCCGTCGCGAACGATACAGCGGAATCTATCGCCATTCATTCCCGCGCTGGCGACGCGCACCGTGAGGGCGGAACTGAAAATTCCGCTGTAGAGCACGTCATCGGAGAAGGAAAGGAGCACCCAGGTCGAGGATCCGGCAGGAAGACGTTCCCAACGATAATAGAGGGGCGCAAACCCTGTCGCCTGAACTTCGAACGTGGCGGAGGCTCCCGCCGCGACCGTTTTGTCGCTCGGTTGTGCCGCGAACATAGGCGCCGAAGACCCTTGAGCTGATAGAGTGGCGGGGATCCACCCTGCCGAGACGGAGAGAAGAAGCGTACAAATCAGCGCAAAGGAACGAAAAAGGCGAGAGGCCAGGGCCAACGGTGAAACCAAGGAGATTCGAGGAAGGGTTGATATTGTCATGCGTTGGCGGAGAGGGGTAGCTGAGTCACGCCTCTAGGATTATTTTCACAAGTCAAAACCGTGGCGACGCTGGGTTGAGCGGGGGGAGCGACGGGTATTCAAGGGAATTTCACGCTCGTTCGCCCAAAAGTTGCAATGAAAGCGCCCGTCTCGAAGGAACGGATAGAGTCGGGCTCGCGCTGGGAGACAAACGATTTTTATGAAAGGGAAGGGGACGCAGCGTCAGCAAACTGCTGGATCGGGCCGGCGCAGGACTGGATGGCGCGTTCCCAGAAGTCGGGCTGATCGATCTCCCATCCCAAGGTGGAGCGCACGGCTTGCTCGCAGGTGGCACGACCACTTTCCTTCAGGAAGGCCTCGTAGTGGTGAAGAAACGACGGCCCCTCGCTTTGAAACTGGGCGAAGAGGGCTTGGCTCAGAAGGAAACCGAAGGTGTAGGGGAAATTGTAGAAAGCGACGCTGGGGAGGAAGAAATGCAGCTTCGAAGCCCAGAACCAGGGGTCTTCTTCACCGGGCATAAGCACGTCGCCGTACACGTCGCGTTGCGTGGCGACCATCAGCTCACCCAGCCGGCGAGGTGAGACGATCCCATGGCGGCGCTCTTCGTAGCGNNGGCATATGATTCGTCTTCATATCCAAAAGGAAGGCGCGTCGTTCGGGAGAGAGCCCAGCTTCTGAGAGCAGACCTTGAACAAGAATGTTCTCCGCAAAGGTGGACGCGGTTTCTGCCAGCGTCATGGGATACTCGCGGCTGCAAGGACGGAGGTCGCCTAGGAGGTGTGTATGCCAGGCGTGTCCGGCCTCGTGCGCGAGGGTAATGACATCATTCACCTTGCCGCAGAACGTCATGTAAATGCGCTCCTCACGAAGGACGGGCGAGCCACTCTGGAAGGCCCCTGCTCGTTTGCCGGGACGTTTTTCGGCCTCAATCCACCGCCGGGCGACGACTCCGCGAAAGTAGTCACCGAGTTTCGGATACGCGGAGTCAAAAGCTTCTTGGCAGGCGCGAACCCCTTCCTCGAACGTGAAGGTTTGCGCGGCCGCTTGGAGCGGACGCGGAGCATTCAAGTCGTACCAGGCCAACCCTGACGTTTTTTGAAGCCGAGCCCCTAGGGCGAGCAGGCGCCGGGGGAGGTCATAGTTCCGCGAAAGCGCGTGGAAAAGAGCATCGAGCGTTTTTCGGGAAAGGGCCTGATCGTGAAGAGGCGCGGCGAGGAAATCGGAGTGGCCACGCCGAGCGTAGAGCGTGTGACGTGTCCCTGCGAGTGCATTCAGGACGGCAGCGCAGGTCCCGCCCACTCCTGCCCAGGCTCGGTTTCCTTCCACGAAAGCAGCGCGACGGACTGCCCGGTCTGCGTCACCGAGAAGTCCGTTGCGTTGAGCCATGGGAATTTGCTCATGCCGGCCGTCCGGAAAGGTGAGAGAAAAGGACAGCTTGCCACTGACCGTATCGTAGAGCTGGCCCCAGGCTTTGAATCCGTCGACACCCAGATCGGCGGCGAGGGCCTCCTGGTCCGCGGACATTTGAAATTTGGCTTCGACCTGGAAGCGGCGGAGGGTGTGTTCGGCCCCCTGAAGTCGGGGTTCGCTTGTCAGCTGTTCCCACTGTGCTCCGTCGAGAGAACGGAGTGCGAGAATCAGATGGGTTTTGATCTTGGTCAGCTCGGCTTCGAGCTGACTCAGGGCGGCGTCTTCTGACTGATAGAGCTCACTCGTGGTATCAGCAGCGCTGAGACATCCGATGTACGAGTTCAGATGGGAACTCCGGCTCGTCAGATCTTCCCAGGAGCAGAACCCCTGGGCCCAGTCCGAAATAAAGGTGGCGGAACTAGTCGCGCTTTGGCTCAACTGGGCGGTGTGCTCCAAAGCCTTTTGTAGGTCGGTGCGATAGGTAGCCTTGTAGGCGCGGTAGTCAGGAGAGTCGCAGGCCGGGAAGTAAGAAGTGAGGGACCAGGTCAAAGGAAGGGTGGGGGAGGACATGGTGAGAGTGATATCGCGGACCGTGAGAAGAGAAACCGTAGCCGTGAATGAGTTAGCGAGGTGACCGTTGAGCGTACAGACTGCCGCTCACTAAGAGCAGACCGAACAGAGCGAAACCGGATGCTAGTTGATACAGAGTGACCAAACCGAATTGCTCGACCAGGTGACCTGCCACGTAATTGCCGAAAATGCTGGAAACTCCGACCACGAACATGGCGTAGAGGCCCTGCACCGAGCTACGGTAGCTATCGGACACCACCTGTGCGTTGACGTGCATCAAAGGAGCGATGAGTACACCGATCACGGTCAGTCCGTGAGTAGCCTGCAGACCCACCGCGGCGGCGGGATGGGCAACAAATCCAAGCAGAGTCATGCGCAGAAGGATTGCGGACGCCCCCAGCAAGATCAATCCGTGGAGGCCGAGGAGGGAGCGGAGTCGNNGAGATTGGCGATCAGTCCCACCCACCGGGCGGGTATACCCATTTCTTGGGTGAGGTAGAGAGGATAGAAGCCGTAGTACGCTGCATTGGTGACCAAGAGGCAGCCAATGCCTGTACAAAAGAGTGCGAGGGAGGGACGCAGCAGGAGGCGGGCGGCGTCAAGAGTGGGCAGGCGGGTGGCGGTTGTGGTTGTCGCTGGACGTCGACGGGGCATCCGCGAAGCATTGAGTAAGCCGAGGAGAGCGCAGACGATGGCCATGTACGGGACCAAGTGCAGTCCGCCCCAGGGGAAAAGGGCAAAAATGAGCAGGCTCGGGCAAATAAATCCGAAAGTGCCCCACACCCGGACCTGCGGATAGGGCGTGCGTGGTTGGTGAGGATCGCTTTGTAAGGAAAAGAACAGACCGTCGCTCAGCGCCATTTGTGGCTGGTTGGCGAGCTGATTGAAAAAGATGCAAACCAGGCAGGCCCAGAATCCCCAGGCGAAGGAGAGACCTGCCATAGCAACGGTGTTGATGGCGAAGAGGGCGATCAGCAGAGGAGCGACCAGCCGGTAGCGGTCGGCGAGGAACGTCATCGCCACCGGAAGGATGAACACCCCGATTTGCCCGGCGGCGAAAATTACCCCGAGTTGCGCGGGCGCGAGCGATTTGACGTCGCGCAGGTAGACCGAGATGTAGGGAGAGACGCAGCCAAAGACTCCGTAGACGGCGAAGTAGTGAGTTTTGAGCTGACGCAGGCTGAGAGTGAAGGCGCGCACGAAAGCTCCAACAAAGAAGGGACTGACGTGCGCTTCAATGCCTGAACCGCGTCTGTCTGCCCCGGAAAATTGCCCGGCCTTCGATTTGCGTTTGGGCTAGGAGCCCCAGCTCCAACGTTCGGGCTCCCAACGGTACCCAGTGCCGCGGGGGAGGACCCGACCGATTCCTGGCCAAGGCAGGTGAAAGCCGTACGCGCGCTCGCGGGTGTGGGAGAGTTGTTGGAACAGACGACGNNCCATGAAGTGACAGAGCGACTCCTCGCCATGGCGAATACGGAGGACGCAATGGCCATCGGTGTGACCGGGGGCGCCCTCGATCGTGATTGCGCCGTTCAGGAGTTGATCGCCTGGCTGATGCAGTTGCAGTTGGGGCTGTAGTATGTCCAGCGCAGCACGCACGTCCTGGATCATCTTGGGAATATTGTCCCGACGATGTGACTTCGAAAAGTCAGGTTGAGGAGAGCGCCAGAAATCGACCTCACTCTTGAGCACGCGGAGAGCCGCGTTGGGAAACGTGGGTTTGCCGCCCTCGACGAATCCACCGATGTGGTCCGAGTGGCCGTGACTCAAGATGGCGTTNNTAGGCCGGGCGCCGAAACCCGCGTCGCAGAGAATCACTTCCTTCCCATGGCGGAGAAGGAGTACATTGACGTACAGGGGAATCCCGTCGGTCCGCTCGCCGTGATCAATCAAATCCTGCTTCATGAGCTCGCGCTGATCGGGCGGCCACATTTTGTCCAAGCGGTCGTTGAACAGCAGATGTCCGTCGCTAATGGACCAAGCTTCGATTTCCCCAATCCGAAAAGCGTAGACGTAGGGGTTGACGTGGTTCTTCGGCTGAAGAGGAGCCGGGGTGGATGCTTGCGCCCGCAGTGATCCAGGGAGTGCGGCGAGACCGAGCGTGGTGGCGGACGTCTGTAGGAATTGGCGGCGGGAAGGGGTTTTCATCGAAGGCTAGGGGCAGGGTGGCCGTGAGCGGGGTTATTTTTTAGGACCAAAACGGACGTCCACCATCAAGTCGGAGGCGATTTTTTCCAGATCCTGTTTCAGGGTGGCTGCGTCAACGCCGGAGGGGAACGTCAAGGAGGCGCGGGCCTGAAAAATGGGTTCTCCAGTCATTGGAGCGCTGATACGTTCGGTGGAGAGCTCTTCCACATTGACCCCGTGAGAAGCCAAGATCTTGGAGAGCGCGCGAACAATGCCAGGGCGGTCGTGACCCACGACTTCAAGTGTGGCGGGAGTGCCCAACACGGGAGCAACCGCAGGGGTGGCTGAGGCCTCGTGGACCACCAAGGTGAGGCCGGAAGCGTCGGGTAGACGTAGTGCGGCGGTGAGAGCCGCCGCCTGCGCGGAAGGGATCTCAACGCGGACAATACCAGTAAAGTGGCCACTAAGGTGAAGAAGGCGGCTTTCGAGCCAGTTGCCTCCATGAGCAGCCACTCGAGAGGCCGTAGATTCCACCAAGCCAGGCCGATCCGGGCCGAACATCGTTATGATCAGGGTAGACAGCATCCGCCCATGAAGGGACGGGAATGCTTCGTGCGCAAAGCTGAAAACGAAGCCGATCTGGCGGGCGCGCTTGGCCTCAGTTCCCGATAGAGATCTGACGAGGGTCGGGGACCCGTGGCAGCGAACGCCGGGCTTCGTGTGCTCGGGTGAGCGCAGCGGAGAGCGTCCCGGGTTTCATGGGTTTGGTCATGTAGTCGTCCATTCCCGAAGCCAGACACTTTTCACGGTCGCCCTCCAACGCGTGGGCGGTGAGAGCGATGATGTAAACTCGGGGAACGGGATCCTTGGTCGGTTTGGCTTCATGAGCCCGAATTTGCTCGGCGGCGCCAAAGCCTTCCAACTCGGGCATCTGGCAATCCATGAGAATGACATCGTAGGGAGCCCGGATATGGAACGAGACCGCATCGCGACCGTTGGACACCACTTCGGCCGTGTAACCCAGTTTTGAGAGCTGTCCCAGGGCGACGCGTTGGTTAACCGCGTTATCTTCCGCCAGAAGAATACGCAGCGGAGGATTCTTCGCGATGGGCTTCAATTCAGCCGGAGCCGACTTGGGCGCAGGCTTGGCGATTTCCAGCGATTTTGCGGGCTTGTGCGCCGCCGCCATCGTGCGGGTGAGACAGTCAAAGAGACGTTTTTGACGGACCGGTTTAAAAATCCAGTCGTCGATTCCGGCGGCTTGACGCGTGACATCATCGAGCCGTGCACCGAGTGAGGTGAGGATGACCAAGCGAGTGGCGCTGATGGCGGGATCCGATTTGATCGCGCGGGCGAGATCCAGGCCATCCATCACTGGCATCTGCATATCCAGAAGGGCGAGCGAATAGGGATCATCCTGTTCGACGGCCTCGCGCAGGAGAACCAGGGCTTCGTTGGGACCCGAAGCGACGCCATCGCGGACATCCCACGCTTCCAGCTGATGATGGAGCACGGAGCGATTGGTCGCATTGTCATCGACGATCAACACGCGACGACGGGCGACGCTGGCGCGGTGCGGAGCAGGGTCGAGGTGGTGGGCGTGTTTGACCGGAGTGAAGAAGCGAAACGTCGAGCCCGCGTTGATCTCGCTGCTCACTCCAATTTCACCCTTCATCAGTTCCACCAGACGACGACTAATGGCGAGACCCAGGCCCGTGCCACCGTACTTGCGAGTAGTAGAACCGTCTTNNTTTTCGGTGAACTTGATGGCGTTTCCAGTCAGGTTTAGCAGCACTTGACGGATACGCGTGGGGTCGCCGCGGAGTGAGGTGGGCGTTCCGTTCTCGATCGAGCCCATGAGCTCGAGGCCCTTGGATTGGGCGCGTTCGGCGAGAAGCTCAAGGGTGCTTTCGAGCAGCTCCCGGAGGTCAAAATCGGTTTCCTCAATGGTGAGATGACCGGCTTCGATCTTGGAGAAGTCNNATGCACGGTGAGGAGAGACTCAGCGCTTTGGCGCGCCGTTTCCGTGAAGTCGCGTTGCTGGGGGCCCAACTGGGTGTCTGACAAAAGATTGAGCATCCCGATCACGCCGTTCATGGGCGTCCGGATTTCATGACTCATGTTAGCCAGAAATTCCGATTTCATCCGAGCGGACTCCAGAGCGGCGTCACGAGCGTGGGCAGCTTCGACTGCGGCTTTGTGGCGCTCGGTAATATCGTGGATAAAGGCATTGAAATGCCAGGATCCTCCGCTGCTGACCGGCCACAGCGTCATTTCGACCGGAAAGTCGATTCCCGTACGACGCAGGGCAATGAACTCATGTCGACGACGGGGAAGGGGACCCTCGGGGGTCATCAGCTGCTTCCACGTATCCAAAGCGGGATCACGGTTAGCGCTGGAATAGATCAGATCGCGTAAAGACCGTCCCAGAGCTTCCGAGCGTTGCCAGCCAAAGGTGATCTGCGCTTGGGGATTCCATTCGGTGATGATCCCATGGATGTCGACTTCGACAAAGGCGTCGTAAGCGGTGCTCAGGATCGACTCGACGCGATGGGTACTGGCTTCGAGGTCGGAGGTGCGTTGCGCGATACGACTTTCGATCTCCCCATTGACGGCTTCTAACTCAGCGCGTCGTCGACAAGCGTCGAGGCTTTCCGCGCGGCTATAATAGATGCTCACTAACAGGAAAATGTTTTCGAAGACGATCCAGCCCATATGCTCCAGGCTTCGCCAAAGAGGAGTATTCGAGAGGAAAGAGGAGCTCCAAGTAGGCCAGAGAAACTCTGAGGCGCCGTGACAGATTCCCGCGAAGAGGGTGGCCGTGATGAGAAGACGCCAGTCCCGGNNGAGAAAGGCGATGGAGGCAAACGTATGAAACTGGGGCGCAAGGGAGCTGTCGGAAAGATGAACCAAGTGAACGCCCGTTAGAATTTGGGCGATTGCGATCGCGTAGCGGGTAATAGGCTGCGCCCGTCGCGTCTGAATTAGGAACATCGGCCCGATACAGAGAATGCTTCCCGTGACAGCCACGACTACCAGCGATGGGGATTCGGTTTGTTCGAATCCAAACCAAGCCGGCAGCTTTCCACTCATCGCAAGGACCATGCTCGCGATCCACTGCCAAAAGAGGAGATGCCCAAAAATATTGTCGGTGCGGGCGTGAAGCGAGGACTCGGCGATTTCGAAAAGTTGACGGGTGCGGGCGGTGTCTTTGCGGGGTGTGGTAGCTGGGGCGCCCCCTTCGGGAAGGATAGGAGGAAGCAATAAGTTGCGCACCGCGGAAAGAGGAGGCCGAGACGCCATGGTCAGAGTCCTCCTACAGCGGCGCTCCGCTTAAATTGGCCGAGTCGCACGCTGGAAAAAAAAGGACGCATAAGAAGGAGCGGCCGGACAGCTCAATCGCGTTTCCAACGAGAATGTCCCTGGTGAGACGCAGATGCGACGAGAGCAGCGCAAGAGTTGAGTCGGACACACAGGTGCATTCCTTGTCCTATCGGATATTGCTCTCAGCACTTTACATGGGAATGGAGCGTTAGTTCATTTGTAAAAAAATTTACCCATCACGCCCTTTACCAGTGAAATGAGAATTTCCGTTTCATGCGTAATTCTCATTCTCTCTACGCACGTAATCCATTGCATGAAGATTGCGCTGCGGTGGAGCCCGCAACGCGGCATGCACTCCCGAGAATCGGGGGGCCGAGAGGTTAGCTTCCGGTCGCGTTGGCGGCTGCGGCAGCTCTCTGAGCTGCGGAAGCCATGAAGTAGGATTGAGCAGAGAAAGCGGGAGTGCCTTCGGGAACCGTCGGTGGGAGGTATCCTCCGTGGCTGGCCAGGACACGGGCAAATTCATTGTCCTGCAGAGCCATGGCAAAGAGGTCGTCGCGCACCCAACGTCGCAGTGCCGGATCGTGAATCGGATACACCACTTCGATTCGCCGGAAGAAATTACGCGGCATCCAGTCGGCGCTTCCGGCGTAGATGAGAGGCTCTTCTCCCGCGTTCTCAAAATAGAAGGCACGGGTGTGTTCGAGGAAGCGGCCCACAATACTCCGCACGCGGATGTTTTCACTCAGGCCTTTGACTCCCGGGACCAAACAGCAAATGCCGCGGACGATCAGATCGATAGAAACGCCACGCTTGGAGGCTGCGTACAGGTTGTCGATCGTCATCTTGTCGACGAGGGAGTTCATCTGTGCGATGATGCGCGCAGGTTTTCCCGCCTCTGCGTTATCGGCTTCGCGTTGGATCAGCTCGTTNNAGGGAGCGACCAGAAGGTGTTGGAATTCAGGTGAACGGCTGAAGCCGGTCAGAGAATTGAAAAGGTTGGCGATGTCGGTGGTGAGTTCTGGCCGGGACGTGAAATAGCTGAGGTCCGTGTAGAGCCGTGCCGTCCGTGGGTTGTAGTTTCCTGTACCTAGATGGGCGTAGCGGCGCATGAGCGTTCCTTCCTGCCGTACGACCAACGAGCATTTACAGTGAGTTTTGTGACCCACCAAACCGTAGACCACGTGGACGCCGGCTTCCTCCAACTGGCGGGCCCACTGGATGTTGTTGGCCTCGTCAAAGCGGGCTTTGAGCTCCACCAGGGCTGTCACCTGTTTTCCATTACGGGAGGCCTCCATGAGGGCACGCACGATTGGAGAATCGCCACTCGTGCGATAGAGGGTCTGCTTCATAGCGAAAACGTGCGGATCACGCGCTGCCTGTTCTACAAAATCGACTACGGGCTGGAAGGAATCGTAGGGATGATGCAGCAGCACGTCCTGTGCTCGGAGCGTGTCGAACATCCGCTGGGGCTGGTGCAGCGGACTGACGTTGACTGGAGTGAACGAAGGGAACTTCAGGTCGGGGCGGGAGATGTCCGAGAGGCTCATCAGCCGCAGCAAATTGATCGGCCCAGCGAGTCGGAACACGTATTCGTGGGACAACTTCAGGTGCTCGCACAACGTGTTGAAGATCGGCTCCTCCACGCCTTCCTCGATTTCGAGGCGCACCGCAGATCCACGACGTAGGTTGCGCAGCTCCTCTTCGATTTTTTTCAGGAGGTTTTCTGATTCTTCCTCGTCAATGTAGAGGTCGCTGTTGCGGGTAACCCGGAAGGCCCATCCTCCATGCACGCGGTAGCCTGGGAAAAACTCCCCGGCACATAGCTTGATCACATCAGTGAGAAAGATGTAGCGGGCGGTCGTGGTGTTGACTGGATCGATACGAACCAGCCGGGGAAGAATCCGCGGCACCGGGAGAATGGCCACCATGTGGTCGACGTCCGGTGTCTCGGGGTGGTCAATCGAAACGACCACGTTGAGGGTCTTGTTGCCCAACTGAGGGAACGGGTGGGACTGATCCAGTGCCAACGGCGTGAGCACGGGAAAAATCTGCTCGCGGAAATAGGTTTGCACCCAATTGAGCTCGGTCTGGCTCAGTTCCTTGGGGGTCTTAAACTCGATCCCTTCCGTGGCGAGGGCGGGGAGAAGCTGCTCTCGCCAGCAGGTATACTGGTCCTCGACCAGAGAGGCGACGACCGAGTGAATGCGTCGGAGCTGTTCGCGCGGAGGCAAACCATCAACACTGTGTTCCGTGACACCCGATTCTAACTGTTGGATCAGACCCGCCACACGGATCTCGAAGAACTCGTCGAGATTGGAGGAGACGATGGCGAGGAACTTGATGCGCTCGAGAAGGGGGTGCCGGCCGCTTTGGGCTTGTTCGAGCACCCGTCGGTTGAAAGCGAGCCAGGAGAGTTCCCGGTTGAAATAGGCAGTCTTGACCGGGCGCGCCAAGGGCTGAACCGGTTCGGTGGACGAGACGGGTTCAATGATTTCCTCGGTGGGAACGGCAGAACGAGGAGAACTCTTGCGGGAACGCTTGGCCATAGTCGCTGTAGGGAAAGAGACAGAGTAGGTGGCGCTGCAAGCGAAACGAAGTCCAAAGCAGCGTGTTTGCCCAGATGTAACCTGAGCACGCGCCAACTCCTGTTATTAATTCGTAATCTATTATTTATTAACTGATTATAAGCCCATCAATGCGACCACCGAACTGTCTTTACGTTGACGAATGAACGCGCTCCCCAGGCGCCGAGTTCGCGGCCATAACCGCTTTCTTTCACTCCGCCGAAGGGAAGAGCCACGTCGCTGCGGACAGGTTCGTTGACGGCCACGGTGCCACTTTGTAACCCGTTGACGATCCGGCGCGCTCGCGCGGGGCTGCGGGTGAAGACGGCCGAGCCAAGACCAAAGGGAGAGTCGTTGGCAACCTTGAGGGCAAGGACTTCGTCGCGAACGGAAATAATAGCCGCAGCCGGTCCGAATAATTCATCGTCGTAGGCGGGCATGCCGGGCTTCACGCCTGTCAACACAGTGGCCGGGTAATAGTATCCCATGCCCTTGGGCAGTTGTCCGCCGGTCAGCAGCCGCGCGCCGGCGCGTACACTCCGGGTGACTTGGCGGTGCAGCTCATCGCGCAGATCCTCGCGAGCCATGGGGCCGAGCTCGGTCGCAGGATCGGTGGGATCGCCCTGGCGACGTGCTCGCATGCGGGCGACAAACTTTTCTTCGAATTCAGCGAGCACGGATTTCTGCACGATGAAGCGTTTGGCGGCGACGCAGCTTTGTCCCGTATTGACCAGACGAGCTTGGGCGCAGGTCTCGGCGGCGAGATCGAGATCAGCGTCGTCGAAAACCAAATACGGATCGCTACCGCCCAGTTCAAAAACGCAGGGCTTGAGGGCCTCACCCGCAGCGGCAGCTACTTTTTTTCCTGCGCCAGTAGACCCCGTCAGGGTGACTCCATGTACTCGCCGATCGGCGAGCAAACCCGCGATCGCATCGCTACCCACACGTAGGGTCTGGAAAACGCCTCGGGGAGCACCGGCTCGAGTGAAGAGGGATTCGATCGCCAGCGCGCATCCCGTGACATTCGACGCATGTTTCAAGAGCACCGTGTTACCGGCCAGCACAGCGGGAATGGCCGCGCGAAACGCCTGCCAGAGCGGGAAGTTCCAGGGCATGATGGCCAGAACAGTGCCGAGAGGATCAAATTGCACAGATGCGCCCGCCGGTGCGCCCGGGGGAGTTTCCGGCTCTAAAAACTTACGCCCGTAGTGTGCATAATAATCGCAGCAGCCGGCGCACTTGGCCACTTCCGCTTTGGACTCGGTGATGGGCTTGCCCATTTCAAGGGTGATCAGCGCGCCGAGGTGATCACCCTGGCGCCGTAGCTCGGCCCCCACCGCTTTGATAAGACGGATACGCTGGGTGATTTTTTCGGCGGCCCAACGGGCGCCGGCGCGCTCACTCTGAACCAGCGCGGATTCGATTTGTGTCGGCCGGTGAAGAGGGTAGCTGCGGACACGTTTCCCGGTGCGAGGATCGAGGGTAAGCAGGGTCATGACGGTAGCTTCGTAGACTGCTAGAGGTTAGCAAGTTCATGGGGTGGGCCTGCTTTCGTTTTCGCGTACCGGGTAAATTACGGGGCTAGGCCGCGATGTTGGGTGCGGTGAGTGCCATGATGCACACAGGTCGGTAGTCAGGGACGGATCCTAACGCCGTCCGCTTGATTTTTTATAGAGAGCGCTAAACTAGCGGGCTCGACAGGAGGGGTGAGTGTTTGCCCTTCTGTCTCCTTTCCGCTTTAACGTTGTTTCTAATAATTTTCGTTTAAACCCATGAGTGCATCCACGCCACAAACGTTCGAGTTCCAAGCTGAGATCAAGCAGCTGCTCGATATTGTCATCCATTCGCTCTACACGGAGAAGGAAATCTTCGTGCGTGAGTTGGTTTCCAATGCATCCGACGCACTGGAAAAGCTTCGGCACCTTAAGCTCACGGAGAAAGATATCTACGAGGAGAGCGCTGAACTCGAAATCAACCTCACGACTGACGACAAAGCGAAGACCATCACCATCCAAGACTCGGGTCTCCGGATGACCCGGGCCGAGCTCGTGGAAAATTTGGGAACGATTGCCCATTCAGGGTCGAAAGCGTTTTTGAAGTCACTCAGCGAAGCAGGGCAGAAGAATGCCAATCTCATCGGTCAGTTCGGAGTAGGATTCTACTCCGCATTCATGGTGGCGAAGTCGGTGAAGGTTTATTCGCACTCCTGGCGCTCCAATGAACCTGGACATGTCTGGTCGAGTGATGGCGCGGGGAGCTACTCAATCGAAGAAGTCCCGGATCAACGACGCGGAGTTAAGATCGTGATTGAACTCAAGGACGACTGTTCCGAGTTCAGCCAGGATTGGAAGGTGAAGGACATTCTGGAGCGCTACAGCGCATTTGTGGCATTTCCGATCAATCTCAACGGAAAGCGTATCAACACGGTTCAAGCCCTCTGGTTGCGAAGCAAAAACGAGATCAAGGAAGAGGAGTACCTGGAGTTCTACAAATTCCAGGCACATGCCTACGACGAGCCTCGGCTGCGTCTCCATTTCTCGGCGGATGCTCCGCTCTCGATCAACGCGCTCCTTTTCGTCCCGAAGGAAAATACGGAGAAGCTCGGCTTTTCGCGCCTCGAGCCTTCTGTGGCGCTCTATTGCCGCAAGGTGCTGATTGATGCGAAACCGAAGGACTTACTGCCCGAATGGTTGCGGTTCTTAAAGGGCGTCGTCGATAGCGAAGATCTGCCACTGAACATCTCTCGCGAAACCATGCAGGATCGCGCGCTGATCGAAAAGTTAAACAAGGTCATCACCAAGCGCTTCCTGAAGTTCCTCGAAGACGAAGCGAAAAATCGTCCCGAAGCTTTTAATGAGTTCTACGGTCAATTTGGCATCTTCCTGAAAGAAGGTGCGGCGCTCGACTACACCCACAAAGACCAGTTGGTGAAACTGCTTCGCTTCGAATCTTCGCTTACGGAGAAGGGTAAGACGACCTCTCTCACCGATTACGTTTCTCGTCTGCAGCCGGACCAAAAGGAGATTTACTACCTCACGGGTGCGAATCGTGAGGCGTTGGAAAATGGTCCGTACTTGGAAGGGTTTAAGGCGCGTAATCTCGAAGTGTTGTTTTGCTACGAATCGGTCGACGAGTACGTGATGAACAATGTCCGCGAATTTGACGGCAAAAAGCTGATCGCCGCCGACAACGCTGAAGTAAAGTTGGCCGATCTGCCGAAGCCGCCGGAAGACGACGCGCTGCCCACCGAGGAGACCACCACGTTGGCGACCTGGTTGAAGGAGTCGCTGGGGGAACGCGTGGCCGAGGTGAAATCGAGCGATCGTTTGGTGGGCTCGCCCGCTCTGGCTCTCAACTCTGACAAGTTCATGTCTCCGCAGATGCGTCGCATGATGAAGGCAATGAACAAAGACGGTACCGAGACGCCGTTGCGCGTGAATTTGGAAATCGNNTGATCAAGCGCCTCAACGCCACGCGCGAGGCCAATCCTGAGCGCGCCAAGTTGGTCGCTGAGCAGATCCTTGATAACGCTCTGATCTCCGCGGGCCTCCTGGAGGATCCCACGAAGATGGTGGCGCGTCTGTACAAGCTACTGGAGTCGGTCTAATCCGTAGCTCTCCCAGCCGCCTCCGCGCATGCGGTGGCGGCTTTTTTG
>DKKJ01000218.1 GCA_002455175.1 Opitutaceae bacterium UBA6669 | reverse complement strand
GACCGTTACGCGTTTCCGCCGTGCCACCGGACTTTGAGATGACGACGACCAAGGTTTGAGCCAGCTTTCCAGCCAGACCCTTCAGCACGTAATCGATGCCGTCGGGGTCGGTGTTGTCGAAAAAGGACACCGACATTGAGTCAACTCCGGGCTGCCCCAACGCATGGTGGACAAATTGAGGTCCTAGAGCGGAGCCGCCGATGCCCACGACCAGGAGATGAGTGAACCGACCCTGTGGCCCCGTCAGGCTGCCGGAGTGAACGCGAGCTGCGAATTCCTTGATCGCTTTCAGCGTCGAGCTGATTTCGGAGGTCAGCTGTGCTGACGGAGCCAACTGAGGGGCACGGAGCCAGTAGTGGCCCACCATGCGGTTTTCGTCAGGATTCGCGATAGCACCCTTTTCCAATGACGCCATGTCCGCGAACGCGGCCTGCATGGGTTTTTCCATCGTGGCGAGAAACCCATCCGGAAAGGGAATCCGGCTGATGTCGACCGCGAGGCCAAGTTGCGAATCCTGGTAGTAGTGGGCTTTGAAACGGGACCAGCTCATGGAAATAGCGTGAGGCAGTTAAGGGAGGTCGACGGGCGCCGGGCCAGGCGATCGTCGACAGGAGGGTTGAGGCTCGGTTAGAGATCCTTGTCGGTCACGGCACCTTCGGAAGCGCTGGTGACAAGGCGTGCATACTTCGCCAGGACACCACGGGTCTCTTTCGGCTTTTTCGGCTTCCAGCTCTTGAGGCGAGCTTTGAGTTCCTTGGCAGGAAGGTCGAGAGAGAGCTCGTTTTTGACTGCGTCGATGACGATGCGATCACCGTTTTTCACGATNNCCGCTTGCAGCCTCAGGCGTGATATGTCCCACGACGAAGCCGTGGCTACCACCTGAGAAGCGACCATCCGTGATGAGGGCAACATCCTTGCCCAGACCCTTGCCCATGACGGCGCTGGTAGGAGCGAGCATCTCGCGCATCCCGGGTCCGCCGCGAGGGCCTTCGTTACGGATCACGATGACGTGGCCCGCTTTGACCTTTCCGTCCAGGATGCCGCGCAGAGCGGTTTCTTCCGATTCAAAAATGATGGCTTTACCTTCGAAACGCAGCCCTTCCTTGCCCGAAATTTTCGCCACGGCGCCCTCGGGGGCGAGGTTGCCGTAAAGGATGCGCAGGTGGCTGTCGGCCTTGATCGGGTTGGAGAGGGGCCGCACAATGTCCTGATCCGCCGGGTAGGCTCCCACCGACTTGAGGTTCTCAGCGAGGGTTTTTCCCGNNGTTTGAGGTCGGCGAGGACGGGTACGCGCTTACCGATACGGGTAAAGTCGTCGATTCCCAGCTTGACGTCGGCGGCGTGGGCCATGGCCAAAAGGTGGAGCACCGCATTGGTGGAACCGCCCAGGGCAATGACCACCGTGATGGCGTTTTCGAACGCCTTCCGGGTCATGATATCGCGCGGACGGATACCAGCCTTGAGCAAGGCGAGTGCGGCCTCTCCGGCACGACGAGAGTCTTCCTTCTTTTCCGCACCGATAGCGAGTTGGGCTGAGCTATTCGGGAGACTCAGGCCAAGCGCTTCAATGGCCGAAGCCATGGTATTGGCGGTGTACATGCCGCCGCATGAGCCGGGTCCAGGAATCGAGCAGGATTCGACTTTTTTGAGACCTTCTTCATCCAGCTTTTTGGCGGCGTGCTGGCCGACTGCTTCGAAGACCGAAACAATGTCGCACTCTTTTTTGGACTCAGGATGGATGCCCGGAAGANNGCCATCACGCACGCCGGCATGTTTTTGTCACAACCCCCAATAGCCACTAGGGCGTCAAACCCTTCTGCGCCGGTCACTGTTTCGATGGAGTCGGCGATGACTTCGCGCGAGACCAGCGAGTAGCGCATCCCGGGAGTTCCCATAGAGATCCCGTCGGATACCGTAATCGTTCCGAAGATAATCGCCTTGCCGCCTGCGGCGTTGGCGCCGGCCTCGGCTTCGCGCGCCAGTTTGTCGATGTGCATATTGCACGGAGTCACCATGCTCCAGGTCGATGCGATGCCGACGACAGGCTTTTTAAAATCATCGTCGCCGAAACCAACGGCTCGCAGCATGGAGCGATTCGGTGCGCGGTCTGGACCGTCGAGCACAATGGAGGTGTGGGGGCGTTGTACGTTCGGCGCGGAGCTCATGGGCAAATCGATGGAAGAGAACCAAACCCCCCGCCCCCCGGCAAGCGGCGTTTTCCACNNTGGAAGAATAGGGGCGTAGTTCTTTGGACGCGTTGCTCATGGACAATTCCCGGAGGAAACCAAAGCGCCTGAGTGCGAGCAAGCGGCGTTTTCCATCTCTTTCTAGGTTGCTTCGTGAAGGTTGGGACAGCATCACTCCCTTTTTCTAGGCATGGCGTTTAACCTTCAGAAAGTCCTGAAAGCATTGCTGTTTTCGTCGAGCCAGCCGCTTGCGATCAAAGATATCCAAGCGGTCTTCTCACGTTTCCATGAGCAGGCGACCCTCCCGTTGGAGGCCCCCGACAGCGAGGAAGTAAAGAGCGAAGGTCTGGGCTCTGAGACAGCGGAGAGTGAGACTCCTGAGCCGGCAGGGCTGGCGGCTGAATCGAGTTCTGTGGGCAGTGAGGTCGAGCCGGTCGCAGATCTGGAGATGCCGAGGGCAGAGAATGCTGGAGTCGGTGGGGCCAGCGAAACTCCGGCTGAGGTCGCTCTACCGGCTGATGCAGATATTTATCAGGACGTGCCGTCTTTGGTTACGGCCGCACAGATCCGGGAGGCTATGTTCGCCTTAGCCGCGGAAATCCGGGAAGAGAATGGCATCTACCTCCTGATAGAGGGACCCACGGGGTACCGCTTGGTGACCCACCCTCGTTTTGCCCGTTGGATTCGCATCCTGCGCGACGANNACGCTGGCCATCATTGCCTATCGCCAGCCGGTGACGCGTACGGAGATTGAGACGATTCGAGGGGTGTCGGCGGAGGCGGGGATCAACAAACTCCTGGAACGTGATATGGTTTACATCGTTGGACGAGCCGATCTGCCGGGACGGCCTCTCCAGTATGGAACCACTGATAAATTCCTGGAGTTTGTCGGGGTGAAGTCGTTGGTTGAGCTTCCGTCATCCGACGTTCTTTCGCCTCGGCAGATCGATGAGTGGCTCAAGAATGCGATCAATCCCAAGCCGATGACCGATGCCGAAATGGGGCTCCCGCTCGAAGAAGGTGAGGGCCCATCGCCTAATCGAGAAGACGTGGCGATCGAGCATGAGCCTGCTGCCGAGAACAGCGTTGCAGAGAATTCGGCCGAATCGGGAACGCCGGATGTGTTGGTTTCGGATACGTCGTCCTCGCCTATTCCTGATGACGACAACCCACCCTCTACTTCCCCCGCCTAATGGACCTCGCACCCATTCGCGCCCAGATTGATACCTTGGACCGACAGATTGTCGAACTCCTGAACCAGCGGCTCGCGCTCGCTGCGGAGATCGGCAAGGTCAAGCGCAGCCAGGGAGGTCAGATTTACGTGGCTGAGCGGGAGGACGCGGTTTTCCGCAAGGTGTCCGACCTCAATACGGGCCCGATCAAAAACGATGCCTTACGCGCGATCTATCGCGAAATCATGTCGGCGGCCATCGCCTTGGAGAAGCCGCTCCTGATTGCTTACCTCGGACCCGAGGCCACCAATACGCACGCTGCGGCGATGAAAAAATTTGGGGCCAGCGTGGACTATCATGCGATGGCGACGATCAGCGATATCTTCACTGCGGTGGAGAAAGGGGAAGCCGACTACGCGGTGATCCCGATCGAAAACTCAACTGAAGGAAGTGTGCGTGAGACACTGGATAGTTTCGTAGAGAGCGACCTCAAAATCGCTTCGCAGATCTATTTGGAAATTTCGCACGCCCTGATCTCGAATTCGAATCTGGAGAAGATCGAGAAGGTGTATTCAAAAGACCAAGCGCTGGCGCAGTGTCGCCATTGGCTTCAACGGCATCTTCCCCATGCTCAACTGATTGACGCTCCAAGCACGGCACGAGCGGTGCAGATTGCGAAAGAGACGCCTGGGACAGCGGCGATTGCTGGGGAACTGGCAGCGCAGTTTTATGAGATGCCGGTGATCGCACGGGCTATTCAGGATAAGGCGGATAATACCACACGCTTTTTTGTCTTGGGGAAAAAACCTTCGGGTCCCGTAGGCGGAGGCCGAGACATGACCAGCTTTTTAATCTCGTTGGGAGATGAGGCCTCGGCGAAATCAGGTGCCTTGCTCAAGATGCTCATGCCGCTGGCAGAACGTGGGATCAACCTTTCCAAAATCGAGTCGCGTCCCAGCAAGAAGCGCCCGTGGGATTACTACTTCTTCATCGATGTAAAGGGGCATTTTGACGACCCGGCGATGAAGCAGGCTTTGGTTGAGCTGAAGGCGTTCTGTCCTGTCGTGAAGTGGCTGGGAAGCTACCCCGCAGTCAATTAACCTGCTGAGATTGTGCACCCGGCCGGGCGGGTGCAGTGTTTTCCGCCTTGGCGATTTTAGCGCGTGAATCGACGCGCTGACCTCTTTGGCTTTAGCTGCTCCGGCAAGAATTTCGACGAGTTTCAGGCCAAAGTCTAAGGCAGTACCAGCCCCGCGTGATGTGATGATCGTTCCGTCTACCACGACCCGGTCGTTTTCGAGGAGGGCGGGGAGTTCGTTTTTTACGGATTGATGGGCCGTATATCGACGATGGGTGAGCAGACCGGCATCGTGAAGCACCGTAGGTGCAGCGCAAATCGCGGCGAGCCAACCCCCTGCCTGATACTGAGCCGCCACGCGCTGGATTACCCGGGAGTCGGCCCGTAACGCTTTCACCCCGGGTCCACCTGGAAGGATGAGGAGATCGTACTTCGCCTCGGCGGGAAGCGCGCTTAGCGTCGTGTCTGCGTGAAGAGTCACTTGGCAACGACCGGTAACATGCATCTGTGCCCCGAGCGCGGCGGTGGTGATTTGGACATCAGCTCGACGGAGCAAATCCAGAGGAGTGATTGCCTCCACTTCCTCAAATCCGTCCGCGAGGATCATCAACGCTGTCGGCATGTGCATGCCTTTCTATGGCGAATGCGCTGAGATAAGTCCTTTTTTGACGCGATGGAACGTGACGTCGACGTCAGCCCTTCTTGTCAACTTGGGCGGTCAAAGGAGCGTGGTCTGAGGCCCAGAGTTCACGTTTCTGCGCAAGTTCGAGAGCGTCGGACAAGACCCGGAGGCTTTCGCGAAGATGGATATCCAGTTTGCCATAGTGCTGGTTTTCCTCGTCAGTGCTCAACTCGGTGGGATCGAGCTCTGCGGCGTCCTCGGGGTTAGGAGTTGCCTTGATGCGCGGAGGGGGCGGAGGAGCCAGCAAGAATTCACGAAACTTGAAGTCGTTCTTCGCCAGTTGATCGCGCTCTGAGAGCATCGATTTACGGAACGCTTCGTCCGACTCCCGTTGGCGGCGACGTTCATCCAAGTTTAACGACAGTGATTTCTGTTCCTGGCGGGCTTTGAAGAAGTCGATGTTCTTCCGCAAGTAGGTGAACTCTTCCAAACCATTCTGGCGAGCGAGGCTCTTTTCGCGAAGCGGCGAGAGGATGCGATTATCGAGCGGCTTGCCGTTGAAGAAGCTGCTGTTGATCTCATCCCAAACCAAGGCGTGAGGGAGGCTATTTTCTCCCACTTTGAGGTAATCGTCTACGGAAGGCAGGGTGATATCGGGGATGACCCCTTTCAGCTGAGTAGAGGACCCGCTCGGAAGATAGAACTTTTGCACGGTGAATTTGGCGGCGCCCATCTTCGTAGCTGAAGCGAGCAGAGGCCCCTGCGGCATCATTCCCCCTCCGAAGAGACTGCGCATTTCGACCACCGTTTGGACCGTTCCCTTGCCATGAGTAGAGCTGTCTCCAATGATAACACCCCGACCGTAGTTTTGGAGG
The DNA here is from genome assembly GCA_002455175.1 of Opitutaceae bacterium UBA6669. Classification (GTDB taxonomy): domain Bacteria; phylum Verrucomicrobiota; class Verrucomicrobiia; order Opitutales; family Opitutaceae; genus UBA6669. Next base: position 1,957 of record DKKJ01000218.1, on the reverse strand, counting down.
GCTCCTGCCACGATTTCCGAAGCAGACGCGCTAAAGCGTGAGACAAGCACGGCCAGAGGGCCATTATAGGCGATAGCGGTGTCTTCATCTTCATCTACCTTCACCTCGCCGTGGTAGGAGCGTACCTGAACTACGGGCCCTTTCTTAATAAACAATCCCGTGAGATCGATTGCTTCGGATAGGAGGCCGCCACCATTCCGACGCAGGTCGAGCACGAGACCCTTGATACCGTCCGCGGTCATTTTTTCGATCAGCTTCGCGACGTCGCCTGTCGCTGAAGTACGTTCGGCCGTGGGGTCAGAAGAGGAGTCAGGGCCGTAGAATGTCGGTAAGGTAATGACTCCGATAGGAGCGGTCGCGCCATTGGCATCAGGGACATCGAAGATGGCCCCAAAAGCGCGAGCGGAATCAAGCTTCACGACGTCGCGAATCAGGGTGATCTCCTTTCGTACAGAAGAGTCGGTGGCGCTCGCTGGCTGAATCATCAAGCGCACCGGGGTGCCCTTGGCACCACGGATCATGTCGACGATCTTGCGGAGCTTCATTCCGATCACTTCAACCGGCTCGCCTCCGACCTGAGCGACGGAGATGATTTTGTCATTTGGGCTGACGAGCTTGCTGATATCAGCAGGGCCGCCGGGAACGATCTCTTTGACCACGCACTGATCTTCTTCCAGCGAAAGCATAGCGCCGATTCCCACCAATTGGAGGCGCATCTGAATATTGAAGTCTTCGTAGGTATCGGCGGAAAAATAAGTGGAGTGCGGGTCGTACATCCGGGCTAGCGTTCCAAGGAACATTTCCGCGAGTTCGATCGGTTCGATTTCGCCAATATTTTTTTGCATCCGCTCGTAGCGCTTGCGGACAACAGTACGCGCCTCTTCAAGGGCCGCTTCGGGCTCGAGCTTTTTCTTGCTCAAAACCTCAGAAATAATTTCGAACTTGAGGCGACGGCGCCAAAGGTCGTCCGCTTCGGCCTCAGTTGCCGGCCAGGCCGCCTCGGTGCGATCGAATTCGTAGGTCTCCATCGTCGCGAGATCGATCGGTTTCTTAAGCTCCTCGAAGATCCACGCGATCCGGGCGGAGGTCCGCTGTTCGTAGGTTTTAAAGATGTCGTAAGCGTAATCGATTCTACCTAGAGAGGAAATATTCCAATAGAGGCTCTCAGGCTTGTTTGCAGCCAGGAAGCCCTCCTTGTCTGTATTCAGGAAAAAAAGACGCTGACCATCCAGTTCGGTCATGTAGTTGGGAAGCAGTTCCGCGTAGTCCTTCGGTTTGACCGCGTCGCGGTTGTAATGAACTTCTTCCAGCAACTTGATGAAAAGCTGGATTTCCTTCACCAGAGGAGCAGGCGTGGCGAAGGTCCGGTCCGTCTTGGCTTGAGCGAAGACAGGGGAGGTCAACGCGAGGGCCAATAACCAGAAAGCGGCGGTGGGAAAGAGACGGAGCGTTAGTTTCATCGCGGAGTAAGGAGAAACGCAGACGGGGGAAATGTTTCGTGGTGCCGTTGGGAAAGCCCGAGGATCGCCTAAGGTTTACTCATNNTTGAAGCCTTCGCTATTGATTTTATCAAGAATTCGGTCGACTTCAGCCTTCATATCCTCGCGGGTGGTCAGATTGACTTTAAAAGCGGGAGGAGGTGTGGGGGCCGCTTTGCTTTTCTTAAACCAACGTGGGAGCTCCATCTCCGGCCGGGCATCAGGGTTTTGCCATTCACGGAGATGCACCCATCGATAGTACATCCAACCGGCTGCCATGCCGCCAAGATGGGCTGAGTGTTCCCAGCCCAACGGTGAAGCTTTTCCGACCGCGTCAAACAAAAGCCAACCCGTCATCTCGAGCGCCAATGCTGCAAATACCACATATTTTACCACCACCGTTACCGGTATGAAAAAAAATAGGAGAGTGATTCGGTGGTTCGGGCTAAGGCAGCCGTAGAGGACGAGCATGCTGGCGA
>DKKJ01000300.1 GCA_002455175.1 Opitutaceae bacterium UBA6669 | reverse complement strand
TTCATTCTGAACCGCTTGCCCATGCACTATCATCCGGTGCTCAAGTCGGATCACATCCTTCGCGGGCTTGATGACAAATTTCTCGTCGTCATCGAATCTCGCGATCCGAAGTTCAACCTAGCTGCCACGCGTGCCTTGTTGGAGAAGGCCGGGGGCAAAGAGATCATGGAGCTCGAGGCCTAAGCCATGCGCTACGTTTACCTGTTCACATTTTTTGTGACCGTGCTGGCCGTGGGTATCCTCGGTTTCCGCGGTTGCACCAGTCAACGTCCTCCGCTCGAGGTTTTTCCCGATATGGATCGGCAGGGTAAATACCGGCCGCAGGCGGAATCGTCGTTTTTTGCTGATGGTCGCACGGATCGACCCTTGCCCGCTGGCGTGGTCGCTCGTGGCTCGNNATGCTCGTTTTCTCCAGCGCGGAAAAGAACGCTATGCCATTTACTGCGCGCCGTGCCATGGATCACTAGGTGATGGCAACGGGATCACGAAGTCGTACGGCATGGGAGCCACTCCCACCTATCATGATGACCGTCTTCGCAAGATGGCTGACGGTGAAATCTACAACACGATCACCAACGGTAAGAATACGATGATGTCCTACGCCGACAAACTCGAACCTTCTGATCGCTGGGCGGTGGTCGCCTACGTTCGCGCATTGCAACGCGCACAAACGGGCACCGTGGCCGATGTTCCGGCCTCACACAAAGCGGAGCTTGGTATCCAATGAGCACACACGCGGCTTCTTCCTCTTCTAGCGTGCCGGCTTTTCCGGCCACCACAGCGAATTCCACCGCAGCCGGGGCCAGTAAGGCGCTGGTCATCGGAATCGTGGGGATCGTCCTCACGGCGATTGGGATCTTCGTTTCTGGCGGCTCCAAAGTCGCCCTTTCCTGGCTGGTGGGAATGACGTTCTGGGGAGGCATTGCTCTCGGGATGCTCTTCCTGGTGATGATTCACCATATTTTCGACGCCTCCTGGTCGGTGATTCTTCGCCGGCAATTTGAGCATGGACTGGCGGCGTTCAAGTGGCTCGCTCTTCTTTTCCTCCCGCTCCTGCTCGCTGTCGTCGTTTATCCCGGCACCGTGTGGAAGTGGATGGATCCGAACTACGATCTCTCCCAGGTGGGTGGACACGGCACCGTGGGGGCGGATGTGCTTTGGGTAAAGAAATCTGCCTTCCTTAATCCCACGACTTTCATCGTCGTCACGTTCATTTCGTTTGCGATCTGGGCTTGGCTCTCCGCCCGGTTGCGGAATGCATCGTTCGCGCAAGATTCGGACGGTGATCTCCGTTGGACGTACAAGAACCGCGTTACCTCGGCGTTTGGTCTGCCCTTGGCAGCCATCACCCTGACCCTGGCCATTGTTCTTTGGGTAAAATCCTTGGACTACCACTGGTTTTCGACGATGTATGGCGTGTGGTACTTCGCTAACTGCGCTCGCTCAGCCCTGTCGGCCGGGATCATCATCATGGTTTGGCTCTGGTGCCGGGGAGACTACAAAGGTATTCTCAACAACAATCACCTGCACAGCATTGGACAGCTCATGCTGGCATTCACTATCTTCTGGGCATACGTGACGTTTTCGCAGTACTTCCTCATCTGGAACGCGAACGTTCCTGAAGAAACGTTCTGGTACAATCTGCGCGAAATCAACAACACGGATGGACTTCCGAATCAATGGAAGTGGGTAGGGATGACCCTCCTCTTCGGACATTTCGTTGTGCCGTTCCTGACCTTGCTGAGCTACAAGCGGAAGTTGAATAAGCGGGTAATGCCCCGCGTCGCGATTTGGATCGCGGCCATTTTCCTTCTCGATCTCATTTACAACATCTGGCCCGCCAAGAAGACGTCTGGTGGAGATCCCCTTCCTTTCTTTGCCGTTCACCAGCTTTGGACGCTGACGGCAGTGGTTGGTATCGGTGGTATCTGCATCTGGGCCTATCTCCGGAGCTTCCCTACCACCAAGTTGATCCCGATCCGTGATCCGCGGATCGAAGAATGCCTCACCTACCATGAGTCTTCCGCAGACTAATCTCAATCCTTCCTCCACCGGGCGATTCTCGCCGATGACGGCGTTGGTGTTGATCGCGTTTTTCGCGATTTTCATCATCATTTACGTTATCTCCCGGCAGGCTCCGGTTCCCGTGGGAAATGCTACTGGAGCTGGAGACGAAGAAAAGTGGCGCTATTCCGCGGAAGGTCGCGCGGGGAAGCTCGCTGAGCTTCGCGGCAAGGAGCACACGGCGGCGACCACGTATGGCTGGGTTGATCAGAATGCGGGCGTCGTCCGTCTTCCGTTGGACCGTGCCATGGAGCTCACCGTGCGCGACCTTAACGCCTCTAGAAAATAAACTTCCGTCCTCTGGCGCGGCTTCCTCTCTTTCAGAATGGCATCCTCCTTCAACCCAACACAGCGTCCCCCTGCCGGGGCCACGGCATCGGCGGCTTTTGACGCCGCGATTGATGCGTCGGCGCGCATTCCGGTCCGGCTCTTCGTCGCCTCCGGGGTGTCATGGCTCATCCTGGGCACCCTCTTTGCGGTGGTGTCTTCGATCAAGCTACATGCGCCAGGCTTTCTCGGTGACGTCGAATGGCTGACCTACNNTTTCAACGCCTCGTTTGCCATTGGCTTGTGGCTGCTGGCCCGTCTCTCACGTGGCCTTGTGGTCCAGCCGGCATTGTTGGTGGTCGCCGGGTTGTTCTGGAATCTCGGGGTCACGTTGGGCGTGGTGGGAATCGCCATCGGCCATGGTACCTCACTGGATGGATTTGAGATGCCCGGTTACGTGGGACCGATCCTCTTCCTCGCTTACATCTTTATCGCGATTTGGTCCGTGCTGACCTATAAAGCAGGTCGCTCGGAACAGGTTTATATTAGCCAATGGTATATCCTCGCCGCCCTGTTCTGGTTTCCGTGGATCTTCTCGATCGCCCAGATCATGCTTTTTATTGATCCAACGCGTGGCACGGTTCAGTCGATCGTTCAGACGTGGTTTAGCCAAGGTCTATACTTTCTCTGGTTCCTCCCCGTCGGCTTGGGAGCAATTTACTACTTCCTTCCGAAGCTCCTCAGCCGAACGATTCCTAACTATTACCTGAGCGTCTATGGTTTCTGGACCCTCGCTTTGGTGGGTGGTTGGGCGGGAATGAGCCGCCTGACCGGCGGTCCCGTTCCTGCTTGGGTAGTGTCGGCGGGAGTGGCCGCCATGATTATGTTGGTGGTGACACTTCTGATTGTCGGCGTGAATTTCCTGCCACTTCTGTTTGGCGGAAGTCGTTCAGCTGCGCCTTCGCCGGCTCTCCGTTTCATTGCCTTTGGCTCTCTGGCGGTGATCTCGAGCTTGGTCGTTGGAATTATTCTTTCGTTACGCGGGGTGGCAGAGGTCGCTCAGTTCACCTATCTCCAGACGGCTCAGGCTCAACTAGTGTTCTATGCCTTCTTTAGCATGATCGCTTTCGGAGCCATCTACTACCTGCTGCCACGCGTACTGGGAGTCGAATGGCGTTCTCCCGGCTTGATCGGTGCCCACTTTTGGCTGTCCGCCCTTGGAGCGTTGCTAGGAATTGTTGCTCTGGCCTTGGCTGGGGTGAAACAAGGCTACTCGCTCAACGTCTTGCCCTTGGGTCAAGAAACGCCTGTTCCTTTTCTCACGGTGACACAGCAATTGCTGCCTTACCTCTCGGCACAGACTTTGGCGGCTACGGTTCTTCTCTTGGGCCATCTCGTTTTCGGTATCCACGTCATGCGCACTCTCTGCGCCTCGTGCTGCCTTGTTAAAAGCTCAGCCTCAGTACCTTCTTATTCTGCGAAGGAGGCGGTTATTCGATGAATCGTACTTCACTGTTCTTCCTCGGCATCTTTGCTGCGTTGGTGGTTTCTTGGACCGGGATCATCCTGGCCAATAAAATCACCTACGGCCAACTGACTCCGGTTGCGGATGAAGCGGAAGCGGCGTCATTCCCTCGTGCTTTACCCGGCGTTGCCGAGCAAGGTCGCTTGGTCTACCAAGACCTGGGANNTCGATGATAAACGCGGTTGGGGTTCTCGCCAGAGTGTGGCTCGCGAATACATCTACGAACCTCATGTTTTTTTGGGGAGCATGCGTATCGGACCCGATCTTCGTAATATCGGAGCCCGCAAGGATGGACAGGAAGGTCGCGATGGCCGCGAGTGGCATTACCGTCACCTTTACGACGCTCAGCTCACCTCGCCAGGCTCCAACATGCCTTCGTACCGCTTTCTTTTTGAAACGCGGGAGATCGTGGGGCAGCCCTCTTCGAAAGCCATCCAGAGTCTTCTTCCGGCGAATGCTCAGCCTAAACCTGGCTACGAAATCGTCAAAACCCCGCGCGCTGAAGCGCTGGTTTCTTACCTTCTCAGCTTGAAAGACACTTACGCGTATCCTGAAGCCGGCCACGTCTACGTGGCTGCACCTGCAGCCGAGGGCGCACCTGCGCAAGGAGGTCACCCATGAGCGCTGACTCTCATTCACAACCCTCTAAACGCGAGTTGCCCGACAACTCGGACGAGTCGATTCAGCAGGTCCACGCGGATTTGCTCACGAACAAGCCGGAGCCGAAAGAAGGCTACTCGGTCCTCCCGCTGTTTCTCCTCGGGCTTCTCTCGTCGTTGGTTTTCGTTTGTTCGATTTATCTAGTGCACTATCGCGGTGGCTTCAGCGCTTTGGTGCACGACGAACGCTTTGATCCCGCCAAAGCTCAAAAGTCCGCTGTTGCCGCAGTGGATCCGGTCGCCGCTGGTAAACGCCTGTACAACATGCCTGGAATGTGCGTGACCTGTCACCAGGCCCAAGGACAAGGTGTTCCAGGCGCGTTTCCTCCGCTTGCCGGTTCTGAGTGGGTGAACGGTAATGAAGAGCGTTTGGTCCGAATCCTTCTCAATGGATTGGCGGANNTGAAATCACGGTGCACGGTCAGAAGTTTAATGGTGTCATGCCCGCCTTCGGCCAAGGCGCGGGTGGCTTCAACTGGAGTGACGAACGCATCGCGCATGTCTTGACCTATATTCGCCAAGAGTGGGGCAATAAGGCGGGACCAGTTGATACTGCCAAGGTCACGGAAATTCGCACCACGGGCGCCAGCGCTGGACGCGGTGGCAAACCCTGGACTCCGGCGGAGCTCGAAGGTCTTCAGTAAACCTCAGGTTGCGCGGACAAGCCTCGCGCCTTAAAATTCGAAACCCTGGATCGCTTTCAGCGAGCTCCAGGGTTTTCTTTTTGGGCGGCAGACAGCGTACGAGAGCCTTTCTGCGACAAGCTGGGCGCTTCTCGTGTGGGTCAGCTGCAGGGTTCGTCACCCAACTTTCGATTGGGGACCAGGTAGTTCTGGACATAGTCGCGGACTGCCTCTCTGAGCGAGGTCATGGGGCGATCGTATCCTTGGGACCGTAGCTTGGTGATGTCTGCCCGGGTGTAATACTGATATTTCCCACGCAGGACCTCAGGCATAGGAATAAACTCGATGCGTGGATCGCGTCCCAGGGCGGAGAAGATACCTTCTGCGAGAGTGATCCAAGTGTTGGCTTCACCGGATCCCAAATTGTACAATCCTCCCGCCGAGGTGGCCGTCTCAGCGAAGTGGATCGTCATCTCGACTGCATCTTTCACGTAGAGAAAGTCTCTCATCTGTTCACCGTCCTTGTAGTCCGGACGATGGCTTTTGAAGAGCTGAACTTGTCCCGTCGTTTGAATCTGTTGAAAGGCCTTGTTCACCAATGAGCGCATATCGCCCTTATGGTCTTCGTTGGGACCAAACACATTGAAGTATTTGACTCCAACGAGCCGTTCCAAGCAGCCGTGACTCTGCGCCCAGAGGTCGAAGAGGTGCTTGGAGTACCCATACATGTTCAAGGGCCGCAGTCGATGAAGTTGGGGATCTTGGTCATCCATACCTTCCGCACCGTCCCCGTAGGTCGCCGCTGATGACGCATAGATAAAACGGATACCTCGATCCAAGGCCCAGATGGCGAGCTCTTTGGTGAAGGCGAAATTGTTATCGGCCAAGTAGCTGGCATTCCTTTCTGTCGTGGCCGAGCACGCACCGAGATGGAAAAGGGTCGTAAACCTCCCGAAGCTGTCGGGGTCTTCGTTGAGTTTCTGCCGAAAAACACCAGCTTCAATGTAGTCGGAGTAGCGTAGCGGCACGAGATTCTTCCACTTTTCATCGGATCCAAGAACGTCAGTGATCACGATGTTGGTGATGCCTCGTTGGTTGAGAGCCCAGACTAGGGCGCTGCCAATAAAACCCGCGCCGCCAGTCACCAAAATTCGGCCATTCAGTGTGCTCATGCCTTCAGCCTTGTCAGAGTAGAAATCCGGTCGACGAAAAACCGACCGCCTCCAGCCCGTTTAGGTATCGCGGCTGAGTTCCTCCGAACGGGCTTTCGACGCGAGCACGGTCTCAAGAATCATTCCCCGGAAGTCGCGAGCAGCCAGGCGTTGCAGGCCGGCGAAGGTCGTTCCGTTGGGTGAGGTGACCTGGTTGCGGAGAGCTTCCGGCTCGGACTGAGTTTCCGCCATCAATCGGGCCGAGCCCAGCATCGTGTAGACGGCTAGCTTTTCCGCGCGGTCCCGCTCCAACCCTGCGGCCACGCCGGCCTCGCGAAGCGCGGCGGTGAACTCGAAGACGAACGCCGGGCCGCATCCGCTGATGGCCATGAGGGCGTCGATTTGTGTTTCCGGCACTTCGATCTCGAGGCCGATTGCTCCGAGCAGAGCACTGAGCGTGCTCCGATCTGTCGGGAGCAACGGCTGATGAGCACACCAACCTGTGACTCCGGCTCCGATGGCGGCCGGCGTATTTGGCATGGTTCGGATCACATTGCGCGCCTTGGGAAAGGTGCGGTGGAGCCGGGAGAGGGTTTTAGCGGCGAGCACAGAGATCACCAGTTTGCCAGCTGTGAGGTCGGCGAGGCGTGCGTCGGCCCCGGCCAGATGCTGCGGTTTGAAAGCGACCACCACGACATCGGCTTCGGTCAGCAGGGCGTCTAGGTTTTCCGCTTTTCGAATTCCTGTGCGTTGCGCCAATTGCGCGGCCGAGGTGCCTGACGCCGTATAGCAGGCGATTTCAGAGGCGAGGAACGCCTTCTTCGCGAGCAAGCCGTCGACAATCGCGGACGCCATTCGGCCGGCGCCGATGAATGCAAGTTTTGCCATAGATCCCCGTGGTGTAGAGGATCCAGGCCTGACTGTAAACGCTACGCCGCGTCTGCCCTGCGCTTGCGCTGTTCTACCGGATGAGTGATCTCTGCGACGACGCCGCCGGCTGGACGGTCGTAGAGGACCACTTCACCACTCAAATTTCGAATCGCGTGGCGAGCGACCGTTAACCCCATGCCGACTCCGACCGTGTGCTTTGAACTGATAAACGGCTCGAACATATGATCGCGGATTTCGGGATCAATTCCGCGGCCATGATCTTCTACGCGAAGAACAATGCAGGGACCTTCTCTTTTTTGGATCAGCTCAGTCCGTATCCAGATCGGCCGGTCTTCAATCGGCTTATTGCCGTAAGCCTCCCAGGCGTTGATCAGAAGCTTGGCGAGGATATCTTCGAAGACCTCTACGTGAGTCTCGATACTCTGACTCCCTAGGGGGTTATCAACGAAAGCGCGTTGGGTGATCTTGTGTTCAACCTGGTAGCGCTCGAGAGCGCCGGCAATCAACTGATTGAGCGGTCGTTTCGTGGTCGGGAAGCGCGTTTTCACCATGAGCGTGCTTAGCTGTTTGATGATAACGACAATGCGCTGAACTGCGCTCTCTACTTGAGAGGCGTTGCGCTTCACGCTCTCCGGTCGATCCGGATGGGCTTTGATCAAATCAAGGTAGCCGATCACGATCCCCAGCATATTATTAAGGTTGTGAGCGATCCCTTGAGTGACAGCACCGATGGTCGCTGTCCGGCGGGACTCGGCCAGCCGATGCTGAAGCTCTACGACCTCGCGATTAATAGAGACGAAACGCAGCTGGGTTTGGACCCGTGCAAAGGTCTCATCGAGATCGATCGGTTTGGTGATGTAGTCCACTGCACCGACACCCAAGCCCTCCAGCTTTCCTTCTTTTGAAGCACGAGCAGTGATGAAGATGATGGGAATAGACTTCGTTTCTTCTGAAGCCTGTAGCCGTTGGCAGACTTCAATGCCATCCATGTCTGGCATCATCACATCGAGAAGAATAAGATCAGGCCGCGATTTGGCGACCAACTCAAGCGCCTCAGGACCCGAGCATGCCGTCATCACCTCAAGATGCTCCCGTTCGAGCTTTCGTTTGAGCATCTGGACGTTGATCGGCTGATCGTCGACCACCAGAATTGTATGCGAGGCCATTGTATGCGAAGACAGCGACAAACAACGGCACGCGCAAGGCCCCGATGTGGGGGATGCGCCTGCTGAATTAAAAGCAAGATTTTATAAAACCCTGCTCTGGAGGCGATTGAGAAGGAAGAGGGGGCTGCCTTTAACTGTGCTGGCGGAAAGCTTTTACAGTATTTTTCATCAGCATTGCTACGGTCATCGGGCCGACGCCACCCGGGACAGGAGTGATTTTGGAAGCCAGAGGGCTGACGGTTGGAAAGTGGACATCTCCCGTCAGACGGTAGCCGGTCTTTTTCGTAGAGTCGGGCACGCGATTGACCCCCACATCAATGATGACAACACCCGGTTTCACCATATCAGCCGTGACAAATTCCGGTCTGCCAATCGCGGCGATGAGGACATCAGCTTGTCGAGTGAGGGCGGGCAAATCGCGTGTGCCTGAATGACAGATGGTGACGGTTGCATTTGCCCCCGCCTTTTTCTGTAGGGCGAGCAATGCGGCGGGCTTTCCTACGATCAGAGAGCGTCCGAGGACCACCACATGTTTCCCCTTGAGATCGACCTGACTACGTTTGAGCAACTCCATGATGCCGGCGGGCGTGCATGAGACGAAGCCGCTTTCGTCCTCCTGGGCGACTTTGCCGAGATTGATGGTATGGAAGCCATCGACATCTTTCTCTGGAGAGACCCGACGGAAAACGGCGAGTTCATCAATCTGCTTGGGCAGCGGCGACTGAACGAGAATACCATCCACGGTGGGGTCGGCGTTCAACTCATCGACCAGGGCCAAAAGTTCGGCCTGCGTGATCGTGACCGGCGGAAGAATCACGCGACTAATGATACCGATTTCCTCAGCCGTTTTTTCCTTTTTGCGAACGTAGGAAACCGATGCGGGATCTTCGCCCACACGAATGAGTGCGAGGCATGGCTTGCGCCCGGTGGCTTGGGCGACTTCGGCCTTGAGTTCGGCGATGAGTGTAGTGGCAACCTGGTTACCGTCGATGAGTTCCATGAGACAAAAGGAGAGCCGGAAAGAACGATGCGTCCGCAGGATCCTCCGGCGGTGGAGCCTGCTGCTGAGACGTCCACTCTGCTTAGGCTAGAGTGGTGACTACAAAAATCTGCTTACTTGAGCTGAAGGCTTTCGACCACGATGACAAAGTCCTTCGTTCCGGGGACGGGCTTGGTGGCTCCGTACACGGTGATAAAATGGTCGACGTATTTTTCAATCTGCTCCGTTTGCAAGAGACGAGAGACATCTAGATAGGCGAAACGCGTTCCTGTTTCGTCCGTCAGAGCCCAATCGTAGGGACGACGTGGTTTAAAAGGACTGCGGGTCGTGACAAAACGGCCTTGGAAGGAGCGCGGTAGGGCGGAACTGCCTTGGTCACCCAGGCTCACAACCGGAGCCGCCTGACCCGCTTGTGCGGAGCCGTAAGCGGCAGGGCGGGCGGGTGGAGGAGCGAAAGGAGCGGGAGCAGGATCAGACGCCGATGGGCGGTTACCTGCGGGAATGGAGGCGGCGGGAAGAGCGGAGGCCGCAGGAGTGGACGTCAGAGGCGCTTTGATATAGCCCGTGATCGGGCGTGTTAGACGCAGCTTGGTCCAGCGTCCGACTAGCTCAGTGATGTCGAGTGACTCTCCCTGCTGAGCGACTGCGAGTACGGGTGCGTCCAGTTTCGGTCCTGCGCGCAACTCGGCACCTGGGCGGACGTCGAGCGCCTTGGTGATGTCTTTGTTCTGAACGAAAACGTCGTGAGGACCGGCAATTTCCACCGCGAGCCAGCCTGCAGGGGCGGCGGCAGCGGTTACTTTAGGTTCGGTACCCTTGGGCAGCGTAGCGACCGTCGGGGCCGCGGCATCGGCGCGGCTCTTAACCGAAGTAGATTCGGTGAGTGGGGCCGCGGTGAGGGCCGGGAGAAGGGAGCCAAGCAGCAGGGCCAGGGCAGAGGATTTAATCGTCATGGTCGTCAGTGGTTTGGGCGGCTTGCGAACGCTCGGATGCAGACGTGCCGGGCAGTGGCTGAGGCG
>DKKJ01000417.1:6100-6235 GCA_002455175.1 Opitutaceae bacterium UBA6669 | reverse complement strand
CTCCTCCTCTCGTGACCCCCTTGTGAAGAGCCTTCGAGTAGATGGGGCAGTAAACGTGATTAGTTATTTACTATAAACGATTAGCTGATGAATGTGACCCGGTCCCTCGTTGAGTAGCTGCGGAGAGAAATCTCG
>DKKJ01000417.1:5869-6023 GCA_002455175.1 Opitutaceae bacterium UBA6669 | reverse complement strand
AGGATTGGTCACGATCATCCCGCGGGTGGGTGCGACAGTGCGTGTGCTGGACAAGTCGGAGTTCCGGGAACTGTGTGAGCTACGACTCGCGCTTGAGTCCTTGGCGGCGGAACTCGCTGCCCGCAACCGCGCTCCTGAGGAGCTGTTGGAAATT
>DKKJ01000417.1:0-5832 GCA_002455175.1 Opitutaceae bacterium UBA6669 | reverse complement strand
ACTGGACTCGCCGACGTTAACTCAAGAGTTGGTTCAGCTCGATTTTCAGTTTCACCACGCGATTCTACGGGCGGCCCACAATAACTTGGTAAGGTCGCAAATCCTTCGTCTTCATTTGGTAAATCGAGTTGCGCGGATGACCATGGACAAAGTGCGGGCTGAGACGGAAGGGGATAACCCCGAGGTCCGCCTGGAGCGGCAGCGCTGGGTGCTGGAGTGTCATCGTAAAATCTTTTTGGCTATCCAGGCGCGGAACGAGAAGGCGGCGCAAGAGGCGATGCACGAGCATATTACCGACTTGATAGAACGCAGTATGCTCGCGATGGCTCGCACGGAGAAGAAGGAGGAGGCGATGGCTCCTGTTCGTCACGCCTACGATTGACGAGAGTGACTGCGGAACGCGGAGGTACGTTAATCTGGCCAAGAACTTTGATTCTTTCCCGGATGCCTTTCGTGCCGTCCTTTCGATAACTAGGTGCCATGAAAAACACGTGAATACATGAATCTTGACAGATGTGTGGCTTCGCGGATGAAGTGCGCACGCGATGTCTGTCTCGAGCTTACTGCCCACTTCGTTTCCAGGAGCCTTTGAGAGTGCTTCGTCTTTTTCCACGCAGCGGTGGCGCCGTTTGGGACAAGTCCTCCCGGCGCTCGATGGGGATGATGTGTGGGATCAGGGGCCAGGATCGCCCCACGTTTTTGAGTGGAATGGGAAGCTGCGGATGTATTATGAGGGCCGACAGCCCTTCGCGATGGCAGGAGGCCGACAGGAATATCGTCTACGTATTGGGGTGGCTGAGGCTTCCCTGGACGATCCTCTGACCTGGCACAAGCTGCCGGGCAATCCGGTCCTGGATGTCGGGCCGGAAGGCGCACCTGACTCCTATTGGGCTGGCTACCCTTGGATCGTACGTATCACTCCCACGCACTGGCACATGTACTATGCGGCTTGGGATGGTCGGTATCAAAGTTATGGTGACTATCGTAGGATGTGGTGCACCACGATGGCGGAGAGCGATGACGCGGGAGTGACCTGGACGCGCTCGGGGCGCAGGCTGTTGGAGATGGGTCGGCCCGGCGCCTGCGATCAAAATGGTTCTGGTTCGTGTAGCGTCCTGAAAGTCGGTGATGACTACTGGATGTGGTACACGGCCATCGTGATGCCGAGAACCGATTTCTATCGGATATCGACGGCGCTAGCGATCTCTCGCGATGGAGGGCACACCTTTGAACCCCATCCTGCGGGTGCGGTGATGGCAATTCCTCCCCAGTTAGGCTCACCGGGTGCGACCTGTTCCAAGCCACATGTCGAATTCACGGGAGGAAAATTCCGAATGTGGTTCAGCTGTGCGAAAGATGGGCGCCATTATCGGATCCACTACGCGGAGAGCGACGATGGCATCGGTTTCAAATGGAACCCTGAGCCCGTGCTCGACGTATCTGGACGGGAGGGGTGGGACTGGCAGATGGTATGTTATCCTTCTCTGGTCCATGTGGGCAATCGATCTCTGATGTTTTACTCGGGAAGTGGTCGTAACCCCCGCGAGAGGCTGGATGGAATTGGAGTGGCGGAACTAGATCGGCGATCTCTTGCCGACTCGCCAGAGTTATCGAGCCGTACGTAGCCGAGCGATTTTCTGATGCCCACGACGTACGACGCGGTTGCGAGCGCCCTGGATTTGAGTGAGGGAGAGCAACCGCAAGGTACGACGTTATCATTTGAGCCCGGAGCGGGATCTTCCTCACCCAAAGGGCTGGGCTTTTAGTCGGCCCAGCGACGGAAAACTTATTTTTTATTCTCATCCCATGACTGCGTTGCCCCTGAAAATCCTAGGATTGCTTGTGCTCATTGGTGCGACTGCGTTTGCGCTGCCGCCGCCTCCGTCTCACTACGCATTTTATGAGCGCTACATCGGCATTGACGATGCCTGTGCCTGGCCGAGTTTGCATGCTTTGCCGGGCGGGCGTCTTGCGGTTTTTGTCTGGCCGAAAAACATTCATGGAGCGACCGAAGGGGCTTATGAGTGTTGGATTAGCGATGACCATGGCGTGCGCTGGAAGCGGGCGTCGGTGCCTGTTCCGAACGAACCTGGCACCAACCGTATGCATATCGGAGGCGGTGTGGTGGACGGGAAGCTGGTGGCCCTGGTCGGTGGGCTCACCCATCGGCCTTCTTATGCTGAGGGGGCGCGCTTCTGGGAGAAAAACATCGCGGGAAGCACCAACGTGCCAGTGCTGGCGGCAGTTTCCGGGGACGGAGGGATGACTTGGAAGCAATCGGGTGACCTCAATCTCCCCAAACGTCCGCGTAGCCAAAAACATAGTACGCCTTTTGGACGCATCGTCAAACTACCGGACGGAAGTCACGGTGCGTTCATCTACGGTGAAGGTGTGCACTTCTATCTCTCTGCCGATGGTGGTATGTCGTGGAAACAACAGGGCACGCTTTCGCCTCATCGTCCCGACTTAGAAGGGGGCGCGGTTCACAATGAAACCAACGTCGTAGTGTTGGCTAACGGCGATTTGTTTGCTGCTTCTCGATCCTACCGTTCCGAGGCTTTTTTGGGCGCGGGTGGGCTGGATGGATTTCGTTCAACGGATCAAGGACGGACGTGGACTCTAGAGGGACCCCTGGCCTTGCCTGACCAATATCCGGCGGATTTGACGCGACTGCCCAATGGCAAAGTGCTTTTGACCTATGCTTCGCGCAATGTTGGCAGCCGCGGGATCTGGATCCGCTTNNCAGCCGATGCGAAAGCCTGGTCGGCGCCTCGCCTGTTGGTGGATCTAGAAGGCTCCTATGAAAATCAGTATGAAAAGCCCGCGACAGACGGGGGCTACCCGTCAACGGTCTTGGCTGCAGATGGCAATGCTGTGACCGTGTATTACAGCCGTGGCGTGCCGGCGCATCAGCGTTATCACATGGGAGTGGTTCGCTGGCGCCTGCCACAATGGCCGTAGTCGCCTTCATCTCAGCAAGCTTATGAACTCCAAGCCTTCTTTTCTCACGATTCCTTGGCAGATCGCTTGGTTTATTTTCTTCGCAGCGGGGTTGAACTATGCGGATCGGATGGCGTTGGCGTCGGTTATTCCTCCGCTACGCGCGGAGCTAGGGGCAACGGATGGACAGGTCGGTTTCATGTTCTCGTCTTTCCTGTGGGCGTACGCGGTGATGTCGCCGTTGGCAGGGATCCTGGCTGACCGCTTCTCCCGTGTACGCATCATCGCCTGGAGCCTGGCCGGTTGGAGTCTCTGCACACTCCTGATGGGGCTGGCTCCCAACGTGGCGACACTTTGCATTCTCAGAATCGTGCTGGGGTGTGCCGAAAGTTTTTTCCTGCCCGCAGCGGTTTCGCTTTTGGGTGAGCATCACGGACCGGCCACTCGAGGCAGGGCGATGGGACTGCTGATGACAGGTCTCAACGTAGGGATTGTTGCCGGAGGTAGTTTCGCGGGATTTGCTGCTGAGCATTACGGGTGGCGAACCGGATTTTGGATTTTGGGTGGTGTGGGAGTTGTTCTGGCTTTTTTTTCCCAACGCTTCCTGGTTGAGGGGCCAGTGCGGATCCGGGGGCAGGAAGCGGGGAGCAAGTCCGAGAAAAAGGGATCGGTGCGGGAGTCGTATGCCTATATTTTTCGGGTGCCTTCTTATTACGCGATGCTGGTGAGCGCGATTGTGGCCGGAGTGGCTTCGTGGATTTTTCTCAGTTGGCTTCCGCTGTACCTAGCGGAGAACTACAAATTGAATCTCGCAGCGGCAGGTATCACGGGAGTCCTGCTGTCTAAAGGCCCCAATCTCGTAGGAGTGGCCTTCGGTGGATGGGTTTCCGACAAGGTGGCTAAGGATTCAGCCCGCAACCGGGTCCTCCTGAAGGCGATGTCCTACCTGCTGAGCGCGCCGTTCTTGTTCCTGTTTCTGCTCTCCCCTCCGTTCGCGGTGGTGGCGGGGGCGTTGGTTGCCTCTTCTTTGATTCGCTCGCTCGGCGCGCCAAACGAGCATCCCATTATCTGCGATATTATTCCGCGGCAGCACCGCTCGGCAGCGGTGGGACTACTCAACACGGTGGGGACAGCGGCGGGAGGTCTGGGGGTGCTGCTGGCTGGTTTGCTTAAATCGACCTATGGTTTGAGTACCATATTTGGCGCTTCTTCGATGCTTTTCATTCTAGCGGGAGGCGTGACCCTGGCGTCGTTTCTCTGGTTCATGAATGCGGATGTCTCCCGCGCTCGATTGGCTGAGGAAGAGCCGGTGGTGACGTGAAGAATTACTTTTATGAAAAATAACGTGCAGCCCGTAAGACTTGCGATGCTGGGGATGATTCCCGGCAACGGGCATCCTTACTCGTGGTCTGCCATCATCAATGGCTACGACGAGGTGGAGATGGCGCGTTGCCCGTACGCCGGCATTCCGGTCTATCTCAAGGAAGGGCGTGCGCGCATTGGGATTCCCGGTGTGCGTGTAAGCCATGTGTGGACCGATGATCCGGCCGACGCGGTCCGGGTGGCTGCTGCCGCAAGGATTAGCCACGTGGTATCCTCTCCCGAAGACGTCATCGGTGAGGTAGACGGAGTCGTGATTGCGACGGACGACGGGACCGATCACGCACGCCGTGCTCGTCCCTTTGTCGAAGCGGGTTTGCCCGTATTTATCGATAAACCGCTAGCTACCTCAGAGAGTGACCTCGGTGCCTTTGTCGATTGGCATCAAGCGGGGGCGAAAATCCTCTCGAGCAGCGGTGCTCGCTACATGCCGGAACTCGAACAATTGCGATCGGAATTGCCGGGTGTGGGAGAGATTTTCTGGATCGCGGCGTTGATGATCAAGAGTTGGGAGCGCTATGGCATTCATCGCGTCGAACCGATGTTCCGTCTTCTGGGTCCCGGATTTCAGAGTGTCACGATGGGGCCCAAGGCAGGGGTCACGGAGGTGGCTACCCTGACGCATTCCAGTGGTGCCTGCGTGACCCTGGCGATGGCTGACGAGNNCCCGTCGTTTAACGAGATCCGTGTCGTGGGCTCCAAGCGGGTGCTGGATGCTTCGCTCGTCAGTACCTTTGATGCGTTTAAACGTCAGTTAGAAGCCTTCGTCTCTTTTGTGCGCACGGGAGTCAGTCCGATACCCTTTGAGCACACTTTGGAGATGATGGGTGTTCTGATAGCGGGGATCCGCAGCCGAGAGCAGGGCAACCGGCCAATTTTGGTGGCGGACGTGCTGGCTCCGTTTCGAGAGCGACTGCGGCTTGTCGATGCGCTGCCAGCGCATTGAGCTGAAAGGAGGTACGTATGACGAAACGCCGTATACTTTTTGGGGGACTCGTTCACGAGACGCACACGTTCTTGGCTGAGACGACGCCGCTGAGTGCCTTTCGAACTGCGTTAGGCTCCGAGGTGTTGGGGAAACGCGGTGATGGGTCCCTCGTGGACGGGTTTCTATCGGTCGCCGAAGAGCACTCGTGGGAGGTCGTGCCAACTCTCTCCATGATGGCGACGCCGAGTGGTTGGGTGGAGGATGCCGCGTTTGAGTATTTCTGGCGGGAGTTTGCCGTTCGTGCCTCGGCCGCTCTAGAGCAAGGTGTCGACGGTATTTTCCTTTGTCTGCATGGGGCGATGGTCACGCCCCGATTCCCTGATGTGGAGGGNNTACGCTAACGGAATCCTCGCGTACCGAGAAAATCCACACACGGACGCGTTTGAGACCAGTGTGCGGGCTGCACGTATGTTGCAGCGTTCGCTGGATCACGGAGTTGTCCCGGCCATGTATTCAAAAATCGCTCCTATCGTGTGGGCCCCTCCGGGGACGGGAACCGCAAGTGATCCCATGCGAACGCTGGA
>DKKJ01000109.1 GCA_002455175.1 Opitutaceae bacterium UBA6669 | reverse complement strand
CCGGAGATCTTCAATACCGATCAAAGCAGCCAGTTTACCTCCGATAAATTTACCGGAGCACTGGAGGGCGCTGGCGCACAGATCTCGATGGACGGGAAAGGTTGGCGTCGGACCACGTGTTCGTAGAGCGACTTTGGAGAACCGTTAAATACGAGAAAGTTTACGGCTGGAAATACCGCTCGATGCACGAACTGTACGGTCGCCTCCAAGAATACTTCGAGCGCTACAACGACCGGCGTCCACACTCCTCACGCGACGATCGCACACCCTCGGAAATGTTTTTTGGCACCATGTCCGCAACACTTACCGGCTAACCCTCACCTGAAGGGATAGAGCGGGGAGGAAGCGAGCTTCCTCCCCTGCACCCCTCTATGAAATTACTTTCCTTCATAGGAAAACCAAACCATCCATAGCTAAATATCGTGATTCCCTTGTCCTGCGTTTGGGGGCCACTTCATTGGACAGGATGACGTCACTTCCATTGGCCTAAAGTTACTAGGGGAAAAAATCTCCCCTTCGTAATCAGTCTGATTCGCCATCGTTGCCGATGGATTCGGTTGGGCATCCTTCTCGGGCTTCTTCGGCGAGAGCGAGTTCGTCGGGAGTAACGGGCTGCCGGTACGCGATGGAGAGTCCAATTTCGTCGTCGCGAGTGAAGAACTGCGGCGCGTTCGAGCGGCATAAATCGCAATCGATGCAGCTGGAATCGACGTAGTAGCGTCCGAGGATGTTTTGAGGGAGGCGTTCGGTAGTTAAGGCCATGAGTTAGTGGGTGCGAACTAGTTTATCTGTTTTTAGATTGTTCGTGAAATTCATTAAACAGATGCTTTGATACTGTTTGTGCATGAGTACCTGAAAACTGCGCCGTTCGATATCTACGAACTCCATCTGTTTCATCTCGTGGCGGAGCATCGTAGCTTCACAAAGGCGGCGGAAATTGCCGGACTTACCCAGAGCGCGGTGACGAGGCAGATCCAAGGGATCGAGGAGAGCCTCGGGGTTGATCTGTTCGAACGCACCACGCGGAGCGTTCATCTCACAGCGGCCGGCCAAGTGCTTCGCGCGGAGTCGGGGCGTTTGCTTGGTAGTGTAGACCAGGTACTCCAACGCATTCGTGAGGATTTCGCTGGAGCCAAGAAAGAGATCCGCGTCGCTGTGTCGCGTTCCGTAGGGCTTGCCTACCTTCCTGGATTTTTCCACGCCAATCTGCGACGACAACCGCAGGTGGGTTTTCGCGTATCCTACGAGACGAGCGGCAAGATTCTTTCGTCGCTGGAAAACAATGAGTCCGACATCGGCGTCGTTTGCCCGCCGGCTAGATTGACCGGAACCTTGCGGGTTACCCATCGGTTCATGGATGCGTTCGCGATCATTGCGCCTGAGGAAGCCGATCGCGGTTTCAGTTCAGCCACGAAGCGGAAGCGGCTCGAATGGGCGAATGGCCAAAATTGGCTCCTGCTGAACGAATCGGGAAACACCGGACGCCGATTGCGCGCTTGGATGAAAGGGGAGGGGATCAACTGCGAGCCAGGTATGACGCTCGATAATTTTACTCTTATCATCAACCTCGTAGCGCTTGGCATGGGGGTAAGTTGCGTCCCCATCCGAGCCCTCGCGCTTTATAACCGGAAACGGAATCTTCGCCGCATCGCGTGGCCGACACGTTTCTCCCGCGAACTCGTCGTCGTGGTGCGGAGCAATCGCAAGGTCCCTGAACACGTCGGCCAGTTTATCCAAAACGTGCTATTTTAGCGTCTGTGAGGTAAGCGTCCCGCCCTTTGTTGGTCGGACAGGTTGTAGGGAAGCGTCGTAGAGTGTGCTCTCCTCGAACGGCGCTAGAACNNTGGTCCCGAGCACAACGCCGTTGCGTTCGTGCACAGTGAAGAGGCCTGCCCAATCGATCCAGCGAGGGAAGCCGTCGGGACGCTTCCACGTCTGGAGAAAGCTCCACTCACTTGGCTTCAGCCAAAAAGCGCGCTACGAACCACGGTGCGCTTCAGTCGCTCAGTGAAAGGCGTGAGGGTTTCATCCAGGTTAGCGGTATCGAGCGTTTGTGGGGTACTTTAAAAGTACGCCTATCACGTGCTTTAAGTATCCTACCTCAGCTGTCAGCGAGCGATCCGCCGGGTCGTCTATCCTTTCACTAAACCGGACCATAAATGCCTAAGATGCTTATAGGAAACAATAAGAAATATTCGTATCCCTTCATAATTCCTTTCACTAAAACCGCTCGTAAACGGAGGGTGTGGCACTGGTGTTCACCGAGTTCTTCGGTGATTGGAAGAGCTCTTCGTTAATTTAGATGACCCTCCAATGCTAAGCGCTTAGCTTCTGGGGATGAATCACGCGACGTTCAGCCGTAAGGGTGGCAAGGTCCGGTCGCCGGCAAAGACTGCCGCAAATCGGGCCAAGGCCGCGGCGTACTGGAACGCCGTGCGCGCTGGCGAGAAGCCGGCGCCCCGTCGTTTGCGCACGCCGCCGACGCCGGAAGCCGTCGCGAATATGTTGGCCGAGTATTGCCGGGACGTCGGCATCACGCGTCTCGAGGTCTTTGGATCAACCTCACGGGGTGAGGCCAAGCGTGGCAGCGATGTCGACTTGCTGGCCACATTTGCCAACAACCCCGGACTTCGCTTCTATACGATGGAAGAGGAGATGGCCGCTATTCTTGGATCGCCCGTGCATCTGCTGACTCGCGATTCGGTGGAGCAGATGTCTAACCCATTTCGGCGCGAATCGATTCTCGCCGATGCTCGCGTGATCTATCATGGCTAAGCCTGCTCCCAAATCGCAGGATGCGTACCTGCATGACATGCTGGAGGCCGCACGTCTCATCCAGCGCTACATGGTTGGCATCAGCTTCGACCAGTTCTGCCACAACAGTGAGAAGCGCGACGCCGTAGCCTTACGGATTTCTGCCCTCGGAGAATCAGCCCACAAATCGACAAGGCGACCGAGGGGGCATTGCCAAGTATCCCGTTTAAAAATATTCGTGGTATGCGTAACCGCGTCGCTCACGACTACTGCGCTGTGGATTTCAAAATCGTGTGGTTGGTGACTCAGCAGGAAATTGAACCGCTGATTGCAGCGTTGGACGCGTATTTCAGGCAGCTGAACGCGTCCAAAGCCTGACCACACGCTTCAAGTTTGCGCCGTGCTAAAATGTTGGCCGTGCCAGCATGCAGTTGTCCGACCTTTCATGAAGTGTCGGACAACGTGGGAAACGACCTTCAATGCGAGTGGGAGCCATTGGCCGGACTTGAGAGCGTCATGCAGATCTGAGGTTGCGAAACGTCAGGTCGCGTCTAGTTTCGACACGCGTATCAAGGTCAGCACGGCGGCGCGAATTTCGGGCGAGAGTTTCGTCCACGCTGCGATGATTTCGGCCAATTCTTGACCGCGTGTGACCGATGCTGTGTCAACGGGTGGGGGTGTTGCTGCATCCATAACATCATGATTTTCTTGCATTTGTGATTCTTTGAATTCGAGTCTCTTCGCCCGCTCCATTTTCGGATAACCCGCTTTCTCTCAAGAGAAAGCGGGTTTTTTGCTGTCCAGAAGCGCACCCCCTCCGCATCAGCGTATGGAGTACTGCCTTCAGGCGGTCCGATTTCCGCTCTGCAATGCTCCTTTGAGTAGAGCTTTCTCAGTTCCCTCCCGCTGTGGCTCCAAGCCGAAGTATCACGCCCGCTTCGCTCAAGACGCAAAGACGCCAAGGTTTCGAGCACAGGCCAATCCTCTCATCTTTCCTCCTTTGCGTGTTCGCGTCTTTGCGTGAGC
>DKKJ01000235.1:178-32405 GCA_002455175.1 Opitutaceae bacterium UBA6669 | reverse complement strand
TGCCCAATGGAAATCCCTTCGACGAGTTGCTCCATATCCAACCCGGTCGACACTATGGCTTTCCCAGTCGCCATCCCCGTTACCTGCCAGAGGTCCACGACGAGCCCAGCGTTTTTGACTATGCCCCACAGCACCAAAGTATCTGCGGATTTCGGTTCAATGAATCGATTCCCGGTCGGGCACGCTTTGGTCCGCCAGAGTGGGAAGGGGATGCGATCTTGACTGGAGAATCGCGAGGAAAACTCTACCGTACCAAACTCGTAAAAACGGAAAACGGCTACGTTGCCCAGACCCAGCTCTTCGCCGCCATCCAAGGTCTCCCGGTGGATTGCACCCTCAGTCCGCAAGGAGAACTACTTGTGGCGATTCACACGGGGCCACCAGATTGGGGTACAGGGCCTCAAGGTATCGGACGGATTTTCAAGCTCCGCTATATCGGCTGTTCTGCACCGCTTCCCCTTTTTACCCATGCGGCCGCTCCAGGTGTCGCAGAGATCGTATTCGACGGCCCACTCCCGGCGTCTTACGAAAATAACCTGAAAGACCAAATCAACGCGCGCGTTGGGCGTTTCGTCGATGCCAGCAACCTCTACGAACGCAACCCTCCTCCCTACGCAATCGTGAAGGCACAGCGAACGGAAAAGACGACCCACCCGGAAGTCCAAGCCGTCACGCTATCTCCAGACCGGCGCACACTTCGTATCCAGACAGGTGCTGGACCTGAAGCGTTGGTTCAAGGTCTCTCACTGCCAGAAATTCCTTCATCTCACCCTTCCGCCTCGGGCGCTCACGTCATCGTACAATCTCCGGGCGTAGAGGTCGCTCATGATCTCACGGGAGTATCGGCCGTTTGGAGACCTTATTCATCCTCTGGGAAATCTTCCCAGGCGCAGTGGAAAGGATGGCTCCCCCACCTCAATCTTTCAGTGAACCGCAGCTTCACCCAGAGCAGCACATCGCACGACAAGCTTTTTCAACTCCTGCAAGAAAACGGTACCCTTAGCATACAGGGCCAGTTAAACCTTGCTTACATGCTCCGCCCGGAGATCCAACCGGGTTCCACGATCGACTTCATCTACGAGCCAGAAACCGTGACGCTGGTTTTAACCAGCAATCAACCAGTCGAACTGAAGGTCACGCAGGGTAAAGCTAAACTCTCCCGCGCCGACGCTCGAACCGTGCTGCTCACCGTCGATCACCCTCAGCACAATGATTGGCTTCCCTTCGAGCTTCAGATGACCACGACGTCTGGAACGACGCCTCAACTCGATGTCCATTGGTTTACAGCCGAAGACGCTCGTCCTCGCGCGCTTCCTCTCCGTCGACTGTTGGTGCCGTGGGCCAAACCGGCTCCAGCCATCACGGAGACACGAGAAATTCCTCAAATCGCCGGCGGCAATTGGGAACGCGGCAAAGCGCTCTACTTCGGCCAAGCAGCCTGTGCGGTCTGCCATACGATTCGCGGAGAAGGCGCCCACTTTGGTCCCGATTTGACCAATTCCGTTCATCGCGACTACGACGCGATTCTGAGCGATATCACCGCTCCCAGCGCGTCCATCAACCCCGACCGCATCGGTTATCGTGTCGAACAGAACGACGGGACAATCACGGCAGGGATCGTGACTGAAGACACGCCCTCACACCTCACGTTGCTCAATGCCGCAGGCCAGAAAACAACACTGGCTAAAACCACTATCCGCACCACCGAGCCCATGAAGCAATCACTCATGCCTGAAGGCTTGCTGGCGTCCTTATCTCAAGACGAGATACGCGACCTCATGACCTTCTTGCTTAAAGAAAAACGCTGACCAGAGAGGGCCAGCGAAAACCTCGGCTGAGCTACCTTGTCACCAACCCACGCCGCCTCAATGCGAGGCGGTTGCAGCCGCTTCGAGAGCGAGCAGACTTTGCAGATTCCGAGCACATACCCGGCTCGCAATCTCGCCTCCCCGTGAAAACGAGTACCCGGCGGGTAAATGAAGCTCGCTTTCTTTGATCGCTTCGAGGCGCCAATGGGTTTCGAGCGACAACATGCCCTGATAGCCCAGCCGGCGCAACTCAGCCAACTCTCCCCGCCATCCAGCTTCGCCCACACCTACCGGCATGGCGAATCCACTCTGACCGCGGCGGACCGCATCCTTGACATGAACATGAAAAAGTCGGCTGAACAGACGCGTCACGTCGTTCGTTTCGGGCAAACGTGCCTCTGGGACGTAAATGACGTTACACGGATCCCAGATCACTCCGAACAGACTGGCGGGAAGCGATTGCATGACCGCCAGGGTTTCATCGGCAGTCGCCATGAGGCAGGAGCTTTCGTTTTCCACGCCGATACGAATCCCAGAACCGGCGGCCAGTTCTCCTAGCTTCAGAAGTTCTTTCACAACTCGCTGCGGCCAGCTCGAATCGTCGCGCGCGCTATCCCGCAAAAAGGTAAAAACACGAAGGAGTTTGCTCTGCAGGGTATTCGCTACGTCGAGAGCGCGTTTACACTCCTCCCGATGTTGGGCAATGGCGGTGCGATCACTCAGCGGGCATTTGAAAACAGGGGTCGAACAACCAAACACTTTCCAGTTCTCGCTCTGAGCCCGAGCTTGAATCTGAGAAATATCCGAAGGCGTCAGGTCTTTAAAGGCGCGGCCAAAAGCGCTGCGTAACTCGATGCCAGGAAAACCCATCTCGCGCACAAAGGCCGCAACGACGTCCAACTCCTGGCTGATCTCATCGGAAATAATGGTAACGGATTCTGGGAACTTCATGAAAGGGAGAATAATAACGGTCACTACCTTATGATGGATAACCGAGCGCTGCGGCGACACGTGCGCCACAAGCTGCACGTGCGTCGGCCTCGGTCCACTGCAGAAAACGGTTCACATTGAGAGCGGCCTCATCCATCGTCAGCGCGGAGCCCGCAAACAGCGGGCTTCCGGGTTGCCGGACTACGCGGTCCGCACCCACCTCTACATCATGATGCGCGATGCGATATCGCCCGGGCGGAGCCCCCGCTGCGGCCATTGCATCCGTCGTGAACAGGACTTTTTCCTTCGGTTTAGCTCGAACAAAATTCTTCAAAGTCGAAGGAGGCACATGAATCCCATCGGGGATGAAGCAGGCAAACAGCTCGTCGCGAGCCAGCAGTCGCTGTATGACATTATCGTGTCGATGCATCTGAGCAGGGACACCGTTGCCCAAATGCGTGCAAAAGGTCAGACCTGCGGCAATCGCCGCATCGATGGCGCTGTCATCGGCATTGGAGTGTCCGATCGAAAGCCGCACACCTCGTTCCGCTGCGTGTTGGATGAACTCAGCTGAACCCGGCCACTCGGGAGCGAGGGTGATCAACCGAATGCGTTCACCCGAAGCCGACCAAAGCCGATCAAACTCAGTTCGGTCCGGCGCCTTCATACATTTCGCTTCGTGTGCACCCCGAAATCCAAGCTCAGGACACAAATAAGGACCTTCGATATGATAGCCCACGACAGTCTGAGTGAGCGTCGGATTCTCACGACAGAACCCCTCAATTCGACGCAGCTTCTGCTCCAAACTCTCGATTGAATCGGTGATAAGCGTGAGCAAAATGCGCTCCATGCCATGGCGGCGAAGAGCGGTCGCCGCGAATTCCAATTGAGCACGAGTCAGGTCATGCCCCTGAAAGTCAACCCCGGCAAAGCCGTTGATCTGAAGGTCGAAAAACCCGCTCATGGATGAACCGTACTGATAAAACCCGNNTCGCATTAGCGTAGCTGGACATTCCGTCGTGACCGGCCCAAGGAGAGCGGCTTTGACGGCCTCTGCTTTCCGCCTGGTGGGAACCACGCAAGAGAGATTCAACGCGCGGGAGAATACTGGCAGGGTGAGTGAGAGGGCATGACGGGGAACATCCTCAAGCTGGGGAAAGCAACCATCATTGACCTGCTGCTGGCGACAGATGGCATCCAACTCGACGATCTTCACCGAAACAGGATCCTGAAAATCGGCTACGGGCGGATCATTAAAGGCCAAGTGTCCGTTCTCGCCGACTCCCAGTGAGATCAAATCGATCGGGGCGGCTTCAAGAAGACCGGCATAGCGACGGGCTTCTGCCGTCCCGTCGGTCGCTTCACCGCGCAGAGGATGAAACACTGCTACCTCAACCNNTCAACCTGCGAAAGGAAATGACGGCGAAGATAGTTTCGAAAGCTTTGGGGATGGGTCTCATCCAGACCGAGGTAGTCATCCATGTGAAATACCTCGACAGCCTTCCATACCGCCGGGGTCGCCCGAGCCAACGGGATCAGCGCGGCGTACATGTCATCTTGAGAAGGAGCACAGGCGAAAATGACCCGCGCCGTGCCCTTCTCTTTCACTGTTTTCTCCACGATCGCCTGCACATTGCGAGCAGCTGCAGCGCCCATGGACCGGCGGTGCGCATACACAAGAACCTCGGGTGACGATGGATGAGCTGGGGAAGCCATACCTCAGCTCACACAATCCCCCCCTCTAACGGCAATGAAAAACCCCGAAAAATCCGGGCGTTTCTTGGTATCCAATCAGTTACCTGCTGCGATTTCTATCTGAGCAAGCAGCGAATTCNNTGCCTTGGCCGCTGCAGCCTTTGCTTTCTTGATGCTTTCGGGGGTGAGTTTCACTCGTCCGTGCGTGCTCTTAGGCGCTGGCCGTTTCCACGGTTTTTCGGAAGGAGAGGAAGCCATGAGACGAAATTACTTTTTTTGGTAAGTGACTTTCCAAACGGATTTCGAGCCATCATCTGAAATGTAGAGCTCGCCTGCTTTGCCCACTGTAACTCCAACCGGGCGGCCCCAGACTTTGCCATCCGCTGTGACAAAGCCAGTCATAAAGTCCTCGTAAGATCCATCAGCCGAGCCGTTCTTTACCGGAACGAAAATCACTTTGTAACCCGTCCGCTTCGCCCGATTCCACGAACCGTGGAGGCAGGCAAAAATCCCTCCCCGGAAACGCTCTGGAAATTGCTGGCCATCGTAGAAGGCGAGATCGAGCGAGGCGGAGTGCGATTGGATTAAAACGTCGGGCACGATGACCTGTTGAGCGAGTTCAGGCCGTTTTCCCGGATGCCGGGGGTCCTGGTTGGATCCAAGGTAATACCACGGCCACCCATAAAATCCGTCCGGTTTTACCTTGGTGATGTAGTCGGGTGGAAGATCATCGCCCAATCCATCACGCTCGTTCACAGACGTCCAGAGCTCACCAGTCGATGGGTCGATCGCAAGTCCTACAGGATTACGTATCCCCCATGCAAACACACGCTCTCCTTGACCTTCCGGGTCAAACTGAAGGATGCGGGCGCGATCCTTTTCCGCGTCATCGTCATCGACATTGGATTTCGATCCCACAGAGGCGTACAGCGTTTTACCGTCTTTGGAGAAGGCGAGGTCTCGCGTCCAATGCCCTCCACCCGTCAGCCGTCCACCTGACGAAAGCTTCGCAATTCGCTGCTTTTCTCCCGAAATCTTAAGGTCTCCGCTACGATAGGGCACGCGCAGGATCTCACCCGTGTTCGCGATATAAAGATGCGTGGGAGCATCGCCCACCGGATACAAAGCGAGCCCGAAAGGACGATCCAACCCGGATACCAACACCTCATTGATTTCGGCACGACCATCTCCGTCCGCGTCTCGCAGGAGACGCACCTGACTGCCATCACTGTCAGCCACCAATATATCCCCATTTGGAGTGGTGATCAGCACGCGTGGCTGCTTGAATCCGGTTGCAAACAGGGTCACCTCGAATCCTTCGGGAACCCGAGGGAGCGCATCTCTTGGTCGATCCGACACCCGAGCCATTTCTCGCGCCGACTCGGTTGCATAAGGCGCAGGCAAATCGCTCACCTTGATCTTGCGCACCACCCCCGGAGCGTCGTCCGAATAGTCAGACATCGCCGCCTTCCCTTCTTTGACTTCAGCCGCTGTCGCTGCCGTGATACCCGCCAGTGCCGTGACACCCAGCGCTAGCCAAGAACACCGGCTCACCATCGGAAATCGACGCGGTGGAAAGAGGGAGTTGCGTTTCATGTCAGGAGTCAGACCCAGCGAGATGAAAACGGTTCGATTTTCGTGCAGATACCTCTCCGGCTGAGAGATCGGGACATCTCCCCTGCCGCCTCCCTGAAATTGCCCGAGCCCTAGCGAGGAACGAAGGGTAACCGGGCAGGTCGTTTGGTTCTGTTCTGAACAGGTGGATACTTTGGTCACAACCGAAGCCGCTTCACTGCTCACCCTTAGTTCACGCTAGGGCGAGCGACGTTATTAACCCTCCTCCATTCGATTATGAGCACCTCCACACACGAAGAAATTTCCCAACAGGCTCAGAAGCTCTGGCACGAACGAGGCAAGCCAGTGGGCCAAGACGACGAGATCTG
The DNA here is from genome assembly GCA_002455175.1 of Opitutaceae bacterium UBA6669. Lineage (GTDB taxonomy): Bacteria > Verrucomicrobiota > Verrucomicrobiia > Opitutales > Opitutaceae > UBA6669. The sequence goes on along the minus strand of DKKJ01000235.1, from coordinate 26,029 downwards.
GTTGGAGGCTGAACGCCAGCTCGGTCAGAAGAATACCCAGGCCAACGAGGCCTCCTCTAAAACGTTACCGGAAGGTGAGAGCCAACATGCCCAAGCGGAAAAGGCTGCGCGGCAACGACGAGATGCGATGGCACCCATCACGCCTCACACCTCGCCTCCACCTCACTTACCCGCCGAACCCGGAAAGCCTCTTTGGCCCAAACCGAAGTCCTCCTGAGCTAATGCTATCACCTAGCGACTAAATGACGTTAATTTTCATAAATATTCATTTTGTCAGTCGCTAGGTGAGACAAGAGGGTGCGGTATGGCCCGCACCCTGCACCCCGCGCGAGCAACGTGGCTCGCATTTTTAAGTCTCGGAGTGGTGATCGGCATGGCTCCCCGCATCTCTGCGGAGTCCCGTGTCGTCGACTTCCGCTACGGAATTCCTACGTGGCTACAGCCACTGGGGATTCCTGGAGATTGGCACAAACCGCTCGCTACCGAACGAGGCGCGATCATGTCTGATTTCGGACCCGGTCCCTACGTCCAGGGCACTACCGTCGTGGAAGCGTCCGCTGAAGGCGCGCCTCTGACATTGGTAAGTCAAGAGTTCACCGAGTCAGCTCGCCTCCCTTTCCTCCGGACTCAGCTCAAAGCCGGGTCTGACACAGTCACCGTCACGACCTTCTCCATTGCACCCGAGAAAGCCGCCCTTTCCGAGGGACGAAGCAAAGCCTACGAGCGGCTCGATGGCATCACGGGGGCAGAAAGCTGGGCCAAACCGCCCGCCACAGTCTCACCGGAATTCCGCAACACCGCTTGGGGAATTACCCGCCCGATCCGTTATCGCGTGCGCGTCAAAAAGGGAGAAGCGAAGATCATCATGCTGGGCTTTTGTGAAAGCTACAAATTGATCCTCAACCAGCGCATCGCGGAAATGCATGTCGAAGGCGCGGCTCCGCTGGTCATTGACATTCCCCTCAATGGTCCGGTCAACCAACCGCAGGTGTTCCTGTTCAATGCTCGTGACAGCGATGAAAACGGTTGGATCGACCTCTCCGTATTCGCTCCGCAAGGACATGATCCCAACGTCGCTCTCTCCACAATCGCAGTTTACGCTGCCGGGACGAAATTGAGCCGCGAAGAACTGTTGGCGGGTTCGCTGCATAAAGACGATCGGGCAGAACTTCGTATCGCCTGCGGCACCGAGATGTCACGTCAACCTGCCCGCGTAGACTTGATTCACGCCCAATACCAGGGGTCTGCCCAGCCGGTCTTCACCGTAAAAACAGGCCGCGATTTCGTCTTCAATGACGAGGGCATCCTTGTTCAGGGCAAAACTCCCTTCCTGACCACGCTTCCCAAGGCGAACAAAGCGGAGCGGACTGAAACGGGCTGGAAGCTGCAATTCCCAGCCGGAACCCGCGCAGTCACGGCGTATGTCTTTTCTGGTGACACCGATCTTTCCGATGCCAAACGCGCGGTGAAACAAACCTATGAAGCAGCTTATCGGCAAACCCGCGAACGTTGGTCCAAGTATGCCATCCCCTTTGGCCGCATCACGGTCGCTGATCCCGCTATCCAAGCGATGATCGACGCCTCGATCCGCAATCTGTATCAAGGGCTCGAAAGCATCAACGGTCAGATGCAGTTCAACTCGTCATTCTCGCTCTACCGCGGCCTTTGGGCGGGAGATGCCGTGTATATGACGATGCTGGCTGCCCAACTCGGCGACTCCGGTTCGGCTCGACAGACGTTAGACGCGTTATTCGCCCATCAGCTTCCCAACGGCATCATCGACGAACTTCATCCGCAGCAAATCTATCGCACGTCCGCCGAGGTCATCTGGGGAGTCGAACGCGACGCACAGATCTCCGGTGATTGGAGCTATGCTCGTAAAATGTGGCCAAAGATTGTGCTTGGAGTGAAGGGCATCCGGTCCTTGCGCGAGCAAACGTTGTCCCACCCTGACGCGCCTTACTACGGCATGCTGCCCCCGGGCTTCAGCGACGGCGGTATTCTCGACATTGGCTCGGAGTACTCCTCGGTCTACTGCACGATCACGGGTCTTAAGGCCGCAGTGCGCATGGCCAAGGTGCTGGGCTATAACGAGGATGCAGCGTCGTTCGATCAACTAGCGAACGACTTTCTGACGGCCTTTGATCGCAACCGGCAGCGAGACCAGCGTCGTGATCGTCATGGAAATCTCTACTTGCCTGTTCGCGTCGGTTACAAGGGCGAAGACCCCATTCCCCAGCTGACGCAATGGGCGTTCATGGACTCCCATTTGTACGGCGGCGGCTGGCTCTCCTCCGACCACGAGTTGGTCAAGGGTTCACTGGCCTTGCTTGAATCCGTGGAGAAACAGGGAATTCCCGTCAGCATGGGCTGGATGCCCGGTGGAAACTGGGCCGGTATGGGTATGTTTTACGGATTCCAATTCCTCATCCTCGATCGTCCGGAAAAGACTGCGGATATCGTCTATGCGGTAGCCAACCACGCTTNNCGGCACCTGGGTGGAAGAGCAATCTCTTGTCGGCGAGCCGCTGCGCTTAGCAGGTGACCAACCTCATGGCTTTGCGTCCACCATGATGCCACAAATCACGGGTTCCATGTTGGCATACGAGCGGATGGATATCATTCATCTCCTCGCTGCCGTCCCCGAAGAATGGTTACGCGCGGGTGCGGTCAATCGTTTGGAAAACTGGCACACGGGAGCCGGCAAGGTGACGCTCTCACTCACCGTCAGCTCCGATGGTAAGACGGCGACGCTGGCCGTGGACCCCATCGTGCGTGCCGACAAAAACGTCCAAATTCTCCTCCACACCGCGAGTTTGAAAAAAGCCGGTTTTGACGTGAACACCACGGCAGATCGCAGCCGCATCGAACTCACGCCAGGAAAGGCGTTTCAGCAGACATTCCTCCGCAAATAACCCAAAGCACTCTCGGGTGCTAATTGGGATCTCCAAAAAAGGGATGAACCTAAAGTTCATCCCTTTTTTCATGGTGCGCCGGTACCGAGCGATGCCGGAAGCAGGTTAAACGCCGATACCGATGGGCTGATCGGCATTCGTGGTTGGCTCTCCAGCCTCGGTTTCGTGGATGGCCTGCTCACGACTCTATCCGCATGCACCGCCAAGACGCTCTCGTTACTCTTCGGCTTGAATCCTGCGATTTGCGAGCGACCCACATCTAGGAATATCCTATTCATGGCCGCTGTTTTCACATGTGACATGATTCGGTTATGACGCCTCCCTCCTGTCTGCGGTTTCCATCGATTTTTTCATGTGAGAGCGCGCTCGCATTGATACCCTGACTTGCCGTCCAACAGGAACGGGAGGAGAATCCACACTCGTCCTATGAAGCCCACTCGTACCGCATCGGTGCGGCCGAAAGCCGTCAAACCGGATCACCCGTTGCAATGGCTCGCTGACCCGTTGATTGACGAACCGACCTTCGTACTAAAATCATGGTTCGGCGGACGGACCTTGATGCTAAATGGAAAGCATCAGCTCTTTCTCACCACGCAAGGCGAGCCTTGGCAGGGGGTCCTCGTCTGCACGTTCCATGAACACCAGCCCAGTCTGTTGGCCGATTTTCCCTGCCTTCGGCCTCATCCGATTCTAAAAAAATGGCTGTACTTGCCCGAGTCGCATGAACACTTCGAGCGCGAAGCCCGCCGTTTGGTCCAGCGGGTGAAACAAAAAGATCCGAGAATTGGTATTCTTCCCTCGCCGAAAAAGAAAGCAGCCGGGGCGCGACGCATTCGTTTCGGAGATCGCTTGTAAGGCGATCTAGATAGGAGGTGTTCTACTCGATCAATTTGGGCCAGTGGAGTTCGCCCTTGGCAATGTTCCCGGGAACGTCGCGTTCCCACTTCGTTTGGATATCGCGGCTGTAGTTGAGGTATAACTTCCCATCAACGATGCGCCAGGCGTTTTCCGGGTCGGTGTTCGCCGTATAATTCTGGCTCACCGCCCATGCGCAGTAACCTCCGAATTGGGGGGCGTACTTTTCCGGAGTGGCCATGAAAGCATCACGGTGTTCAGCCCGGGCAAAACGCCAGGTGGCGCCTTTCCACTCATACGAAAAACGCGAATCGCCTTTCATAGGTTTCCCCTCGGTGAAATAGGCCACCGGATCGTAGCCCTTGATCGCGACTCCGAAGAGAGTCGTATTCACCGGCTTTTCTCCAGCCAGCGCCAAAGAGACGAAACAAAGAAAACCGATGAATGACGTGAGGATGGTTTTTGAGATCATAGCGAAGCGGAGGGAGACTTTAGAAAAGGGAGATCACGGCGATGCACCCAAACCAGAAGGCCGGCACAAATGAGGACGATCCACGCGAGGACGAACAGCAGTCCGCCATCATCGTGCACGACAATACCCAATCGGGTGAGATGAAAGGCAATGGCTCCGGTCATCGTGGCCACGGCCAAAAGCGCGCCGAAAATCACGCCGCGCGGCAGGAGCAACAAAACACTGGCCACCGCCTCAATCACTCCTGATCCATAACGGCCCCAAGGCTCTTGGCCTATCGTAGAAAAAATGTAGATCGATTCCGGCGCACCGGAGAATTTGAAAAACAACGTCTGAACGAGAATCACAATCACGACCCCCTTCAGGATCCAACTGACGATTCGGCGCCCAGGGGGCACGGAGGAAATGGCACGCATACCTATAAGAGGGATGCGACCCCGTTTTATTCCCAAAAAGTTAAATCAGCTTTCGCAACGCCTCGACCCCGGCTTCGGTCACTAGGGTGTACACCAGCTCACCGTGAGTCCATGTGGCCGCGGCTTGTTGTGTTTCGCTTATGAGCTGGATTCCCGAGGTTACGGGCGAGGTANNGAGGTAGGAAAGTCCGTCTGCCGACCTATATAAAGGTGAAACCAGTTTCCGTTTCGAAAGAAACACACTTCGAAAACCAAGCGTCCCTTGTGGATCAGCGTACGGCAGCGACGCTCACGCAGGTCATCGAGATTGAGTCGGAGGGATCGCGGCAAGGGTAACTCGGTCCCCGACAGCATAGCCTGGATAGGTCCTAAGGTCAGCGGAAAGGCGACATGCTGGTCGTGAGCCGTTTTCAGATCATTCACCGCCAACTCAGCAAATTCATTTTTTCCAGCGGAAGCGATCCGCAGACTTCCCCAGGTCAGCCCAGCCGCCATCGCGATCGCCGCCGCCAAACCAACCAGCCAGAAATTTCGTTTTTTTTGAGTTCTGCCGCGCAGACCATCGGTGACACGTCCCCCTGCGAGGATGAGCGCTTTTAAGTCGGCTGGCGGGTTCACCTCGCTCATTTTGCGTGCCACGGCGAGATCGAGAGCCTGCTCACGGGCAAACCACTGCCGCAGTGTGGCATCGCTCTTCACGCGCGCCAGAGCCGCCGCCATCATCGGATCCGCAGCATCCCCACCGTTGGGCCGGTGGGCAGCGAGGATGAAGTGAATCTCTTCGTCTTTCATGTCAGTGGGTTCCGGTGGAAGGAAAAGAAATTACCTTTCCCTGCTGTTCTCCTTGAGCGAGTCGCGTCCGTAAAAGGGCTTTGCCACGCGACAGACGTGACATGACGGTGCCGACGGGTAATGAGAGGACCTCAGCAATTTCCAAGTACGAAAGATCTTGTAGGTAGAAAAGTGTGACCGGCTCGCGATAGGCCGCTGGCAGTTCCTGCAGAGCGAGCATTACTCGCTCAGCATCGAGCCGGGCGATCGCTTCCGGTTCGATCTCCGGACCTTCCGACCTCTCACTCTCCACGTCGTCCGTCACCGTCACACGCGCCTCCCTTCGTCGCCCCCGAAGAAATTCTCGATACAAGGTCGTGAACAACCACGACTTCACCTTCGCCGAATCGCGCAGACTTTCTTGATTACTCGCGAGGAGAAAAAAGGTTTGCTGGGTGAGATCGGCCGCATCCGTCGCATTTCGCGATAGGCTCAATGCGAACCGATAAAGCGGAGCATAGTACGTCTCCACCCAAAGAGGAAAGGCCTCCGCGTGCATCGCAGGTAAGAGCATCGTCGCACGCTTTTATTCCTACGAAAGCATAAAAACGGGAAACACTCAGAGAGCTACAGCTCGCTTTAAGTCACATCACGTTGGTTTATACAAACTTACAAATAATCGCGATCAAAAATCGATGCCACCGCCTCCCCGTTTGTTTAGCTGAATGCCCTGCCCCTCGAAGATCCCAATTCTAGCGGAAGACGCTGAGGCTCCCCCCTCAACGAGAGAACGCCGTTTGCGGAGCCGGTGCTAGGCAGNNATGACGCAAGGAAAGCCGCCACCACTCAGCCAACCGTTCCGTGGGCGAAGACCAAAGCTCGTCGTGAAGCACCACCATGGAGTGAGGGTCCATCAAAAGTGCCATGCGATCGCGCGGCGTGAGCGCATCTGGTCCTTTCGCTAGAAGCGTTTCTCTCAATGCGGCGAAACTTTCTTCGCTGGGCGATGGTTGATCGTCCTTGGTGCGCAGCAATGAAAGATGCACAGCATTGATATAGGGATCTAGCACCGCCTGTAACAGGCCGTAATTTCCAGCAAGCTCGGGTAGCGGTCGTCCTCTCTGCTGCCGAGCGACCAACAGTTTTTCCAAACGGGCAAGCTCAGGTACGGGCTGCGTTTCCTCCGGCGTCTGCAACCAACCCCGTGCGCGTACCGACTCACCCGCTGGCAGCGACCCCGTGAGGTAGGAGATGGGAATCGAGAAAATCAGTCCGGCCAAAATCGGCGACATCCAGGCAGCCAGTAAAGGATCGATCTGGAACACCCACACCGCCGCTGCCACTCCAAGAAGAGTTTGGGTACCATGGGCCATGACTGTCTCGCCCCAGACGGACTGGCCAGCACGTCCGCGACGCTGTGCTCCCCAACCCACTTTTTGCCGACAGAGGGTCATGACAATAAACTTGGTGTGAAAGAGCATGAGCACGGGCGCGATCAGAGTGAAAAGGGCCGTCTCTAACCCCACGCCAGCCAGCAGCTTTCTCCATCCGCCAAAGCGAGCCACCTCGTCAGGGCGTTGCCGCAGATCAATCAAAGAAAGAATCTTAGGCACAAAGAGAAGTAAGAGTGTGAATCCAAAGAGGCACAGCGCTTGGGTCTGATGCGACCACCAGCCATAATCCGTCTCGAGAGCGCTCCCCGCAATCGGCACACCCTCCACGCGGAGGCGATGGGCAACAATCGTGGAAACGACGAGAAATGCCAGCCACAGCGGCGAGGCCAAGTACGAGAAGATACCAAGAATGAAATGGAGTCGGTTCACTCCGTGGAATCCACGCGCTACGATCAGACGAGTGTGCTGCAGATTGCCTTGTAGCCAACGACGGTCGCGCCCTGCGAGATCCACCAGATTAGCGGGACCTTCTTCGTAGTTTCCGGACAACTCCGTGGCCAGCCAGACTTGCCAGCCCGCGCGACGCATGAGCGCAGCCTCCACGTAGTCGTGACTCAAGATACGTCCGCCGAAGGGACCGTCTCCGGGCAATTCTGGCAGCGAGCAATGCCGGATGAACGGAGCAAGGCGGATGATCGCATTGTGTCCCCAATAATTGGCCTCACTCAGTTGCCAGTAATTAAGCCCAACGGTCGAAACCGCCCCATACAGACGACTGGCAAACTGCTGCAGACGCGCCAGGATGGTCTCGCCATTCACCAGTTGCGGCACCCCTTGGATAATGCCCACCTGCTGGTTCTTCTCCATGAGCCGCACCAGCGAGACAATGGCCTCTCCGGTCACCACGCTATCGGCGTCCAGCACCACCATGTAACGATAGTGGCGAGCCCAGCGGCGGCAGAAATCGGCGAGGTTTCCCGCCTTCTTGTTAATTCCCACCCGACGTTTGCGGTAAAAAATGCGCCCATGAGCACCGAGCTCCTGGGTAAGTGCCAACCACATGGCCTCTTCCTCGATCCAACGGTTGGGATCCGTGGAATCGCTGAGCAGGAAAAAGTCGCAGTGGGTCAATTTGCCCGTTTTTTCCACCGACTCATACATCACACGCAGGCCTTCGATGACCCGCGCTACATCTTCATTGCAGATCGGCATGACCACCGCGGTTCGCGCATGAAGAACCCGCTCATGATCAGCCTCCGTTAGACTTGCTTCGATACGGCACGGATCCTTTCCCTGACGTCTCACGAAAAATCCCACCAGAGCCTGCGCAGCTCCCAACGCCACCAATCCAAACAAGATCGTAAAGAGAGCAAGGTGCAGCACCTTCCAGCCATCGAACCCGGAGCGACCATGCAAGTCAGCCATGGCCAGAACGGGAGGCACCATCAAAAGTGCCACCAGCGCGATCATACGGTTGCGGCGACGCGACGCTTCCCGCGGTTCCAAGGCACTAGGATCAAAGCGAGTAAAATTCATCGGAGGGACCAAAGGCTAGCTGCTGCGGCCGCGCTCACGAGGCCAACGATCATGAACCAAGAAACTGCGGCTCGGGCCAGCACCCACCGCCCACGCTGCTGCCGCTCGGGGTCTTTGGCGTCATCGAAGCCAAACTCCAGCGGCGCCGGCGGCATATTGCTGAAGCGCAATTCCGGACCCGGTTGCAAAGAAAACTCTGCCATACCTTTCGCCAAGTCGGGCGGTATCGACGCTTCGGCGAGAAAATGATCAGCCCATCGGCCTGGGAGGTCAGCCATGACCAAAGCGAGGCGTCCTTGAGCACGATGCCTCTCCTGAGACCAATCTCCTTCAGGCCACACCTTGCCGAACCATCGACCTATCCGGGCGTGCGTAACACGGAGGGAAATCTCTACCGGAGTCAGGTCAGGATAGGACGCGGACCGTTGGCGAGCCTCACGAATGATCGACGACGCGAGGCGGTTCAAAAGCTCGCGGCTCTCCAAACGATGCGCGCGGAGGTAACTCTCCACCCGAAGAAACGCATCGTCCCAAGCGGGGTCTGAGAGTTTCGCTTCGGTAGCGGGAGAGATGGGAGGAAGTGAAGCGGATGCTGGTTCAGCCATAGAAAAAACAAATTTTAACGAGTGTCGCCTGAGGACGCGTGACCACGCACATGCCCAACGGTTCCCCGCGTGAGGAGGTTTCATCCATGGGTGAACCTTCATGCTCACGGACCGCTCTCGTCTCATTGTAAACGGAAAGGTCTGATACACCTGCGATTCCCTCAGACTTTGCCCACATCGCGGAACTCTGCCGCTGTTTTCCTATGGCTTCTCCGCTCTTCCCAGGAGGCGTTTTCCAGAGAATCCCCGATGCCCCCGAGGCCCCGCTCCACCTACCCGGCAAACAGACCTCACTCCGCAAGACAAAGGGCCTGAGAAGAGGTACTGTTTAAATCATGTCCACAGCTTCAACTCCACACACTCTCGCCCCCGCCTCAGAAACGCCTGGCCTTGGTGACATCGACACAATTCGGCCAAAGCGGGCTGCTCGCCCCTCCGCGTTGTCCCGCCTCCCCCGTACCGTAGGCGCTATCACCTTGGCCGCCGTGGCAGTCGGAATCGGTCTGGTCGTCTCACTTTTCGGCGCACTCACCAGTCTGAGCATCGCGATTTTCCGCCGCAGTTTCGGATCGAGTGGCGCATCCTCACTTGCCCTACGGAAAAGCTACCGGCGCCGTTTGCGGCGAGCCCGGTTGAAGCCAGCAGCGCCGGCAGATGCGACGGTGCAAACCGAAGCAGCCAGTGCCTGAACGCGCCCCCACGCAGCAGCAAGCTGCGCCCCAATTGCGCATCGCTTGCACGGCTTGAGTGTTTCAAGAATGCAGGAGCGATTGATTTGCCAGCACCCTTATCTCTTGCGCGTTCCCTGTTAAAAAACGCTTTTCAGCCCCTCGCTCCTCCCGCCTGATCTCCGGATGTCTCTTTTGGAGGTCACCGGACAGCGTTGTATCAGTGAACGAGAACCTGAATTAGGTCTCGGAGTGGTTGCGACCATCGATCGCAGCCGTATTAGCATCCATTTTCCTGCCACATCTGAGCAGCGGATCTACGCGCGTGGCACAGCGGTGCTCAAGCGGGTACAGTTTCGAGTCGGTGAAACCATCACTGATCGTGCCGGACTGCGCTTGAGTATCGAAGAGGTCACGGAAGAAAACGGGCTTTTTCACTATCGCGGGCAAGGCCAGGTGATTCGAGAAGACGCTGTTTCCGACGTCACCAGCGTCGCTCTGCCACAGGAACGCTTAATGGCAGGGCAAGAGTATCCGGAGGAGGCTTTTCTCCTCCGTGTACGTGCCTTGGAAATGAATGCGCGCCTCAAGCAGTCGGAGGTGCGGGGCTATTTAGGCGGACGGGTGGAGCTCATCCCTCATCAATTTTTTATCCTTAACGAAGTCGCCTCCCGGCAAAATCCCCGCGTCCTTCTGGCCGACGAAGTCGGTTTGGGAAAAACCATTGAGGCCTGTGTGATTCTCCAACGCCTGATCGCGGTTGGAAAAGTGAAGCGCGCTTTGATTCTCGTACCGGAGTCTCTAGTACACCAGTGGTTCGTCGAACTTCTCCGCCGTTTCAATCTCTGGTTTAGCATCTACGACGAAGCCCGTTGCCTGGCTGACGAGGCGAGCGACCCGGGGAAAAATCCTTTTCTCTCCGCACAGTGGGGGGTGGCGAGCGTCTCTTTTCTGGCCCAGAATGACCTGCGTCGTGGACAAGCAATCGACGCGGGGTGGGATATCGTGGTGGTTGANNCTGGTTGATGAAGCCCATCACCTAGCCTGGTCACCCGAGGCTGCGAGCGCGGAGTATCTTCTGGTCGAGACGCTCGCTATCCGCACGCCTGCTTTGCTCTTGTTGACCGCGACCCCCACGCAACTTGGGCCGGTCGGCCACTTCGCTCGTCTCCGTCTCCTCGATCCGTCCCGGTACCAGGACTACGATCACTACCTCCAGGAATCGGAACGCTTCGAAAGCGTTGCGGATATCGCAGAAAAAATCGTCGAGTCCCAAACGCTCAAAGCCAAAGACCTGACGGCGTTAAAACGCATCTTCAACCGCGACCCCGAGCGCTTGGAGAACCTGCTCACCGATTGGAAAGCCGAGAAGAAAGGGGCGCGGGAAGCCTTACTGAAAATCCTGCTCGATCAGCACGGCACGGGTCGAGTGATGTTCCGCAACACGCGCACCAATATCTCCGGATTCCCCCAACGGCGACTCTGCCCCGAGCTTTTGGAAGGTGCGTCCCCCACTCTCTTAGCTCGGACCTCCCGCGAACTCGAAGCAGAAGAAACCGGCAACACGGCCTCTCTCCGCTACAACTTTAAAGAAGACCCTCGACTCACTTGGTTGGTCAACTTTCTCACGGAGCAACGTTCGTCCAAGGTTCTCCTGATCTGCAAATCCCAACGCAAGGTCCTCGCTCTGGAGACGGCGCTCAAAGAGCGCACCAATATCAGCATCGGAGTCTTTCACGAGGGACTTCCGCTGGTGCAACGCGACCGCCAAGCCGCTTGGTTCGCCGAGCCAGAAGGTGCGCAACTCTTGCTTTGCTCGGAGATCGGAAGCGAGGGCCGCAATTTCCAATTCTCCCATCACTTGGTGCTTTTTGACCTCCCGCTCACTCCGGGTCTTCTTGAGCAACGTATTGGCCGTTTGGATCGCATCGGACAAACCCAGACGATTCAGATTCACGTTCCTGTTTTGAAAGGCAGTGCGGATGAGGTTATCTTGGATTGGTACCACCGCGGGTTAGACGCATTCGAGCATCCACTGCACGGCGGGAGCGACTACCAACAGGCCTTCCGTGAGCGCCTGCTGGTCTTGGCGGTGGCCCGAGGTGAAGGCCACCGTTCGGCCAGCGTAGAGCACGTCGAAGCGTTTATCGAAGAAACCGTCGCATTCCGTCAGGCCCTGGCTTTGAAGCTGAGCCGCGGGCGCGACCGTTTGCTTGAGCTCAATTCCTTCAACCCTACCACGGCGTCCCGGGTGATTGCTCAAGTTCGAGAGAAAGAGTCCGACCCCCTGCTCCGCGCTTTTCTTATCGATCTCCTCGACCACTTTGGTGTGCGGATAAAGGAACACGAAGACGGCGATCTTTTTCTCGATCCAAGCCACGCTTACATCGAAAGTTTTCCCTCGATTCCTGCGGAGGGCATGCTCGCCACCTTCCAACTATNNCGCGCGCTCTTTCGCGCGAGGACATCCGGTTTTTGACGGCGGATCACCCACTGATGGGAGATGCGATCGACCTTCTTCTAGCGTCGAAATCCGGGACGACTGCGTTCAGCTCCATTGTTTCCCCGAAACCCAATATCCTTCTTGAGGTGGTGTTTGTTCTCGAGACCGTAGCCGAGACGCGTTGGCACGTGGATCAATTTCTCGCCCCGACCCCAGTTCGTGTCGTGGTCGATCTCCGCCGCAAGGACGTCACCGAAGAACGAACGCCCGCAGCGCTGGCCCTGGAAACCGAAGATGCGCCTTTAACTCAATTCCTAGAGCGCGGAGGATTCGACGCCTCGGTATGCAAGCTCTTGATCACCGCCGCGACCAAGCTGGCCGAGCAGAAAGCCCTCGCAGTCAAAAAGGAGGCCGAAACTCGGGCGCTGCTCGCTCTGAGCGAGGAACGTCAGCGCCTCATCGATTTACGCAAACTGAACGACCACGTACGCCTCGAAGAAATTGAATCGACTGAGAACCAGCTGCTGAAAACACGGGAGGCTATCCAGCAGGCGCGTCTCCGGCTCGACGCGGTTCGCTTGATTGTCGAAGGGCCACCGGTCGACGAGTGGAAGAAACGCTAAATTCCAGGTCAATCCGGTGAGGGCAACTTACCCCTGACTAGGATTCTTAGGCGAATAGAAGGGCACTAACTGCTTGAGATGCCCTTGTACGATGGCTCCCACCGTCTCCCCGGAAGCGGTGCCTTTGTGCAATTCAAAAATCGCGACCAGCAGCGCGAGTTCGATGTCCACCTTCTTTGGCGTGACGCTTTTCATCCCGGCAAGAATTTCCAAGGCCTTCTTTTCCGCCCGTTTATAGTCTGAGAAACCTTCGTTGGATGCACTCTGCATCCCCCCAACCATCATCCGACGTCGATGAGGTCAAGACGTCACCCATTCTCCCCACCGCTCCCACGGTTGACCCTCGGCCGTTTCACCGTCACAACGTCGCCGTGCGCCCCCCTTCTCCTCTCTCACCTCCTGAAGCGGCTCCGTCCCGCCGCACGTTTCTAAAACACTGCGGTGCCCTTGCTGGTTTGAGCACCCTGCCCGCTTGGTTTGTACAGGCCCAAGCCGCTGTAGCGGCAGCGGCCACTCCCATCACGTCACCCAACTCACGGCCTCGGATTGCTTTGATCGGTTGTGGTGGAATGGGGGTCGGCGATGCGATCAACGCCAGCGCCTTCGGCGATATCGTGGCCGTCTGCGATGTCGATGACACCCATGCGGCGGCCGCGGTGCAAAAATTTACCGTCGACGGTAAGTCCCCTGTTTCCTTTTCCGATTTCCGGAAGGTTCTGGATCATCCTGACGTAGACTTGATCATCAATGCCACCCCCGATCANNTCATGCTACAGACCGGCACACAGCAACGCAGCTTCGAACGGTTCCGGCTTGCCTGTGAAGCGATTCGCAACGGACGCATCGGCACACTGAAGCAGGTCAAAGTCTGGCTACCCGCAGGGTTACGCGCAGGTCCCTTCTCGCCGCCAGCGTCTGTTCCTGCAGGTTTGAATTGGGATTTTTGGCTGGGGCCGGCTCCTCGGGTCGACTATCTGACGGAACGCTGCCATCGCACCTTCCGTTTCTGGTATGATTACTCCGGCGGGACGATCACCGACTGGGGCGCGCATCACATCGACATTGCCTCCTGGGCGATCGGTCTGGACGCACCAGAACGCGTTTCCGGCAAAGCCCTCGCCCAGCCCATTCCTGGGGGATACGATGCGATCAGTGAATACGAGATCCGCTATGAGTTTAAAAATGGGGTGACGCTCACGGTGGTGACGACGCGCGACGATGACATTTTCGGAGGCCGCGTGAACCCCGAAGGTCAGCGCAATGGAATCCATTTCGAGGGCACCGACGGCTGGATTTGGGTCAATCGTAGTCAACTGACTGCAAGCGACCTAGAACGTCTGCGCACCCCGTTACCCGCCGACGCTATTCGTCTGTATTCGAGCAATAACCACATGGGGAACTTCATCGAGTCATGCCGCACCCGCAAAGCTCCCATTTGTGACGCCGAAACGGGTCATCGCTCGGCTTCGCTCTGCCATCTGGGCGTCATCGCGCTCCGTACGGGCAAAACGTTGACCTGGGATGCCCGCCACGAACGATTCAGCGGGTCTGACGCGCGCCAGGCCAACCGCTATCTCTCCCGAGAACCACGTAGCCGCTATAACCAGAAGTTTCTAGGACTGACTTAAAATCTGCTCAGACGAGTTGACTCAAAGCGCGACCGAGGAGGCGCGTGACCTCGCCTTTCAGTAGAAACCGAGAACGCCTTTATAGCGTAGCGAAAATTTACCTAGGGAGCGATTCCTATAGGTGCATCCCCCTAACATGGAATAATTTACAAATAAAGCAGGTCAGTATCTATAACTTTGTAACTCCCTGTCCAACGTCTTAATAAGATTGGACTGGAATCCACTGAGCGTCGCGGTCTCGATGGCACCTACGACTGCCTTATCGAATCTTTCTCATGATTGCTGCCACCGGACGCTTTACCATCGCCCTGGTTAGAGAGTGGGGAACATTTGCGCTCTTCATCCTGCGCTCCCTGTGGTCGCTGCTCAAGCTCCGGGCCTTTTTCCGCAGGGTTTCTCGTGCCATCTACGAAATGGGGGTACGCTGTGCTCCGATTATTGTGACGGTCGGCTGTTTTACCGGCTTGGTTTTGGGTCTGCAGGGGTACTTTACCCTCTCCAAAATTGGTTCTGAGTTCATTTTGGGTTCCACCGTGGCACTTGCCCTCATCCGTGAACTTGGCCCTGTGCTCTCCGCACTGATGATTGTAGGTCAAGCGGGTTCGGCCATGGCTGCGGAGATCGGAATCCAGCGAAACTCGGAACAAATCGACGCCCTTGAGACGATCGGCGTTAACCCCCTGGGTTTTCTCGTAGGACCCAGGTTGGTGGCTGCCCTCGTTGTCTTTCCGTTACACACTGCAATTTTCGACCTGATCGGCATCGTCGGCGGATATGTGTCGGGCGTCATGATCATGTCGATGGATGGGGGCGTGTATTGGCAGAATGTCTACGACGGTGTGCAACGAGTGGATGTGTTCAACGGCTTCCAAAAATCCCTCGCCTTCGGTTTTATCGTTACGGCCATTTGCGCTTTCGAAGGATTCAACACCCATCGCAAGTCGAGCCAACCCGGCGCGCGCGGAGTCAGCCAATCCACCACCCGCGCGGTGGTTTTCTCCAGCATCGCCGTTCTGGCCGTCGACTTCGTCATCACCTCCTTGCTCGGTTAAAATCGAACATCCATGGGCACGCCATTTCTCGAAATCAAGGGAGTTAAAAAGGCTTTCAATGGCCGCGTGGTGCTCGATGGCATCGACCTGACGGTGGATCGCGGAAGCATCACCACCATCATGGGGAAAAGCGGGATCGGTAAATCGGTTCTCCTGAAATGCATCGCGGGGTTGGTCGACTACGATGCAGGGGAAATTCTGCTCGATGGTCAGTCCTGCATCGGCGCGAACTGCGGCAAGGACTCACCCCGCCTGAGCTACCTGTTCCAGCAAAACGCCCTTTTTGACTCCATGACTGCGGCGGAAAACGTCGCCTTCCCCCTGGTGGAAACCACACGGATGCGCCGGCGTGAAATCCGTCGCAAGGTGAAAGAACTCTTCGAGCAGCTCGACTTGGGCGACGTTGCCAACAAATACCCGGCCGAAATGTCTGGCGGGATGCAGAAGCGAGTGGCCCTGGGCCGGGCTTTGATCACCCAACCTCAGCTAATCCTTTTCGACGAACCCACCACGGGCTTGGATCCCCAGCGCAAAAACAGCGTGTTCACCATGGTGGCCGATTACCGAAAACGATTCGACTTCACTGCGGTGATGGTGAGTCACGACATTCCGGAGGCACTTTTCGTCAGCGACCGTGTAGCGTGGGTGGATAAGGGAGTCGTCCGCTTCGTCGGCTCCCCTACCGACCTAGAGTTGACGCGTGACCCTGAGTTGGTCGAGTTCGTGCACCACCGGAACGGACTGCTCAGTGACCTTGCGGGACAACAGGGCCGCAGTGCTCTCTTCAGCGACTGGCCAGAACTGCGGAAGAAATTCGACGAATTCATCGTCGCCACGTGCGCGACCGAGCGCCGTCGCCCTGGGTCGGATTTGGGGCTGAAGCGTTTCGTCAGCTATCGCGAGGCCGTCAGCAGCGTGAAAGACTTAGCTCGCGAGGGGAGCAGCATCTACTTTCTGGACGAGCGTCATTTCGGCTTTGCCGTGAAGTCAAAGCCGGACCAGCCCCCGCTCGCTCAGGTCCTACGTTCGTTGAAGGAGCTCAACGACGCACAACCGTTAACGGTGATGACGAGCTATCAGTGGAGCGCTCGCTCCTACCGCCTCGCCGCCCTGCCTAGCCCCAGCGCTCTTTGGACCCTCGAGGATCTTCCTTCTGCTGACGTGGTCAGCGCCAACGCACTTTCTGCATGAATTCCCGTACCGTTGAACTTTCTGTCGGTGTCTTCGTCCTCATCGGACTCGCCGCGGTCGCCTACCTCACCTTGCGCATCGGAGGGGGACGTGTGGCCGCGAGCGACACCTACTCCCTCGACGCCAGGTTTACCAATGCCAGTGGCCTGAAAACGGGCAGCAGCGTTCGCGTCGCTGGGGTTACCGTAGGAAATGTCACTAACGTCCGCCTCAATTATGAAGACATGGTCGCCGTTGTCTCCTTCCGTGTCCCCAAAGACCTCAAGCTGGACGACGACACGGTAGCGGCCATCAAGTCAGCAGGACTGATTGGGGAAAAATTCATCTCGCTCAAGCCGGGTGGCTCAGGCCTCCCCTTGAAACCGGGATCCATCATTGTGGATACAGAATCTTCGGTCGATCTCGAAGACATTATCGCACGTTTCGCTTTTGGCACTGTCGACAAGAAATAAACCCGGACCTTTATGATCCCTCTTCGCTTCTCAGTCTTCATCGCCCTTGTACTCAGTTTCGCCTTGCGACCCCACGCGGCCACGGCGGCGGATGATCCCGCTCCCACTCTCGTTTCTACCATCAATGGAGTGATCGATCTCACGCTCGGTCAATCCACCGAAACCATTTTGCAGCGGCTGCCTGAAATCCGCACAAAAATGAACGAGAGCTTTGCCATCGAGGTTATCGTGCAGCGTGCTTTCGGACGCAATTGGTCGAAACTCTCAGCCGCACAGCAGGCAGAGGTGATCGATCTGCTCGGGAAAATCGTTATCCGCACCTACGCCACCCAGCTCAGCACAGGTGAACGGCCGAAGATCAACATCACGGCCTCGCGTGACATCGGTGGCGATCGCCGCGAAATTGTGAGCACGGCCTCCCGCGGAAGCGATGTGGTCAACGTTATCTATCGCTTGGGCAGAATCGACNNAAGTGGAAGGTCTACGACGTCCTCGCTGAAGGTGTTAGCGTCGTCGGAAACTACCGTCAGCAGTTTGACGCTCACTTCGAAAAGAAGAATGCTAACGAACTGCTGGAAACGCTCCGGAGCCGTCTCACCGAACCGCTTCCGGCACCTGCCAAATAAGCTCCCGCTTCTTCAGATCTTATGACCTCCTTGATTCATCGCACGTGGGGAATCTGCCTGCTGACGGGTTTGATTGCTGTTTCTCCAAGCGTACATGCCCAGGTTCCCGACAGCATTCTGGAAGAGGAGCCCATTATGTCCTCGGCCGCTCCCATTCCGGACCGAATCGAGGGTGTAAATCGCTTCTTTTTCAAATTCAACGATGGGTTCTATCGTTATGCCTTGAGACCTATCTCCCGAGGCTACGCTGCGGTCGTGCCCCGCCCGGTCCGCAGAGGCATCGGGAACTTCTTCAACAACCTCCGCTTCCCGACTCGCTTCGTCGGTAATGTTTTGGAAGGCCAGCCCAAAGCCGCGCTTAAAGAAACGGGTCGCTTCCTCGTCAACACCACCGCTGGCTTGGGAGGATTTGTTCAAGTCGCTGACGACATCCCCGAACTCCGTGTGCCGCCCAGCGATTTGGGCCAAGCCTTCGCGAGATGGGGGATTGGTCATGGAACCTATTTGGTCCTCCCTTTGATGGGAGCCACCAGCCTCCGCGACGGTACCGGCGAGGGCATCAGCGGTGCCTACTTATCACCGCAACGCTACCTCCCGGAGTGGGAATACTCCGCAGCGGCGCAGACGTTAAACGTCGTCAACGAATCCCCCGAGTTGATGGACATGTACTTCAATTTTAAAGAAAGCGCAGTTGATCCCTACATCGCTCTGCGTGACGCATTTGCGGCCCGCCGATCGGCCATGGTCCGGGAACGTCCAGGCAACGCAGCTCGCGTTGCAGCACCCGAGAACGAACGTTCCCCCGCTGCCGCTACCGCGCCCTGAACAACGAAATCCAAACGTCTCAGAGCGTATAACCCTCTTCAGAAAAAAGCGCGCCCAGGTCGGCGCGNNACGTCTACCGCACCCCTTGCAGGGTACCGTTACACCCGGACAAACAACTCATCCTTCGAGAAGCGCACCTTGGGCAGCTCAGCGTATTTGTCCGCCTGTGAGCGATACCCCAATGCAACGATGACCGTCGAGGTCAGCCCTTTTTCTCCCAGTCCTAAAATCTCGTCGAACTGAGCGGCAGAAAAACCTTCCATCGGACACGCGTCTACTCCGAGCATCGCAGCGCTGGTAAGCAGATTGCCCATCGCGGTGTAGGTTTGCCGCGCAGCCCATCCCTGGCGCGTAGTCTGATCCATAGAATTCACGATTCCACCTACCAGCATGTCGCGAAATCCCCGCAAGGAGGCGACGTCGATGTGCCGTATCTCCGCAGTGCGCTGCAGATGCGCATCTACATCGGCTTCAGTGAAATTCTTGCGTGCGGCGAAGACCACCAGGTGCGAAGCGTCCGACATGNNCGATGAACTTCCAAGGCTGAAGTCCTCCACTGGAAGGAGACAGCAACAGCGCTTCCTCTAGCGACTCCCATACTGCGGGATCGATTTTTCGTTCCGCGTCAAATTGCTTCGTGGCGTAGCGCCAATGGAGTCGTTCGAGGAGCGTATCTGTGGTGAGTAGATCGGATTTCATAAGCGTGCCCAAAGATAACCGAACTTTAGGCTCTCGCATAATGCTGACCCAGGATTGCCGTGATGCGTTTTTTGCATCACGCTAAGGGAGTGCTCTCACACCTGTGCTCATTTCTCACCGTAATCGAAGAAGGCAGTCTGCACCGCGCTGCCGTCCGCCTGCGTGTTTCTCAACCGGCCCTCTCACGCCAAATGCAGGCTCTGGAGGCGGAACTGGGCGGGCGGCTTCTGGAACGCACCTCGACCGGAGTCCGTCCTACTCGGGGCGGACTTGCACTGGTGGAGAAAGCGCAGGCGCTGATTTCCCTCTATCAATCCACGTTCACCGACGTACGGCGTTTGCTGCGTGGAGAGATGGATCGCTTGCGCATCGGTTACATGCCTTCAGCCACGCGGCAGTACCTCAATCCTGCACTCCAACAATTACAGACTCAGTTTCCCGAAACCTCCTGGCAATTGCTCGACCTTTCTCCTGGCGAGCAAATCAAAGCGATGCGCGCGGGAGAACTTGACGTCGCCATCACCGATGCAAGTGGGGCAGTCCTCGCCAAAGAATTCTACACACGAACCCTTGCGGTGGTGCCTAGTTTGGTCGCATTGCCGTCACGTCATCGTTTGGCCAAGACGAAAAAGATCCACCTCGCAGACCTAAAAAACGAAGCGTTTGTCAGTGGCTCTGAAGCTCAAGTCCCCGGACACAACCGTCAATTAGCAAAGTACTGCCGAAAATTGGGTCGTTTCACGCCCAAGTGGTCAGGCGGAGCCCAAACGCTCGACGAGAGTTTCGCCTTGGTGGCCAACGAAGGTGCAGTCGCCATCGTCCCAGTCTACATGAGCCACCACGTGGTTCCAGGGCTGACTTTGCTGCCTCTCGCGGACTCGGAAGTGACTTGGCAACTCGTCGTCGTCTGGCAGCGCGGAAAAACGGGGGGCGCACTGGGTGGACTGCTGGAAGCACTCTTCCAACCCGCAGTCACCAGCCCAGGGATACACCCTAGAAACGTACCGTCGCCGCGTAAGGATTCTATCAAAACCCCTCGGCTGGCGTGATTTGCATCCCACTCCCCCACCATCTCTGGCAGACGAAGAGCCTACCAACTCGCCCTTCGACCTCTGCTTCTCATGAGAACCGTCCTCGCCTCTTTGTTTCTGATCCCCGCGCTCGGTTGGGGCGCCGAAGTGGGCCAAACCTATCAACANNATACTCAACTGCTCCGCTACCCTGATGCGACAATCAAGCTGAAATCAGGCGTCATCACTGCAATCACCCCAACTCCGTCGTCGCCGTCGGCTGGTCATAAAAAGCGCCCAGCGCCTCCGCAGGAAGGCCCTCCTGCCCCCGCGAGCCCGTCGGTACACACAGCCAAGGAATCCAAAGAAACGCTGCCCTTACACCTCCAACTTGCCTCACTCCGACGGAACAAGGCGGAGGCTGAGTTAAAGGTGAAAGCGATCGTCAATCAACCGGTCGCTTCTGTTGATCGTACCCAGCGCCTACGTCCGAAAATCTGGGGTGACACATGGTTTTCCGATACTGCGGTTCTCCCGGATTTCGCCGTGGTCGACGTGCGAGCCACGCAGGAGTTTCCGTATTCCGGACACGACTACGTTTCCACCCCGCTCAATCCAGGCGTAGCCTTCTCCGCCAAAGAGCTGGAGTTCAATCCGATGACCCGCTACTTCTACAGCGACTTGACCGTACCGAAAAAGCGGCTCAGCGGCCCGGAGATGGAAGAAATCAATCGGCTCTATCGAACGATCGCCGACTGCGAGCAACGACTGAAAGAATTGACTGCTGCGACCTCGCCTCTCGCCAAACGCTGAACGTCAAATATCCTGAAACAGGTTCGAGCACGAGCGCAGCTCAAGCGGAGCCACGCCCCCGTCAGCAGTCCAACCGCCACTTCAAGCCCTGCGGCGTTTTGACCATGCGACCAAGCCAACCAAGCCCAAAGCCAGCATACTGAGCGTAGAACCCGCATCGGGCACCTCTTTAGGGTCACGAGTACTGAAACTCACCAATCCGAAATCAGATCCACCCTGGCTAGCAACCGGTGAAAGCGTCAACGTGCTCACCGCCTCATTGCCGAAAGGATTGGTAATTTGCCACACCCCCGCCGACCCGAGTTGCGCCGGCGAAAGATTGATCACGGTGCCACTGACGCCGCTCCAACTCGCCGTAGTAGAGGTCAGTGTCGAAAGTTTGAATACAAAGGAAGATCCGTTGATCGTCGCACCCGCGATTTCAAACAGGTCTCCAAATTCGTCGCCATCATACAACAGCCCAAAGGTAAGGGTCGTAAAGAGCTGCGGCGTAACAAAATTTACGGACAACGACTGGCCTTCATCGATCTCGTCGCCGGCACCACCACCGGTAACACCGATGAACCCAATGCCCTCCTTGCTACCATAGACCGTAGTACCGCCCGTGGCGCTGAAACTCATGCCCACCTGCGGGGTAAGTTGATGGGTCTGAGCGTCAAAGAAAATCCCAGCAGCATGAGCAGAAGAGGCCAAAGTCAGCCCCGCGGCAAAAAGAGTCGTCGAGAGTAGTTTCATGTTGGACCTTGCGATGGGCAGAAAAACTTCGGGCCATTGAGACCTCCCGAAACCCTTCTGCGTCTCTGACCGTGACAGCTAGGGTGAATCCTTCAATCGATTAACGACAAACCCCGTAATGATACGGAGACCAGCTAGCCACCCGAGCTGATTTACACGTACGCAGATCATCAGCACTCACGCCGATCCCCTCTCAAGCGAGACCGAAATGAGACCTTGCCACCCTACCCTTTTGCCAAAACGCGACGAAAACCGGGTTTTACCACGGCTTCTGAGGAGCCACCCTTTGCTGCCCGTACACCCCCTCCCCGCCAAAGTCCCTTCTCGCAAACTTGTCAGGTTGAGTGACAAGACCCACGCCTTCCGTTCCTGCGGCTCGCGTGCCAGTCTGTGGGCAAACGCTTCTCACGATCCATACCCCTTCCTCCTCTCTCCATGCTAGCACGTTCCCTTCTTATTGCCCTCCTCTGCGGAGGATGCCTCAGCACGTTTGCATTCGCGCAGGAAAGAGCGGGCACCACTGCTCGTCCTCTGCCCTCTAGCCGAAGCGTCTTGGAGCTCCCACCTAGCCCTGGGAATCCTCGTAATAGCGAAGGCTCCTTTGTAACCCTCAAGGACGGGCGCATCCTTTTTGTCTATAGTCGCTTCACGGGGGCGGATTTCTCCGACCACGCTAAGGCAGTTCTCGCTGCACGTACGTCCGCTGACGGAGGAGAGACCTGGAGTGGAGACCGAATCATCGCTACGCCCGGCGAAGACGCTGCCATGAATGTCATGAGTGTTTCCCTGCTTCGCCTTGGAAATGGAGACGTGGGCTTGTTCTATTGCCTCCGGCACAGCTGGCATGACTTACGTATGTTCCTGCGCCGCTCCTCAAATGACGGAGAATCGTGGTCTGATCCGGTGCCGTGCATGCAAGGCGCGGAGTACTACGTCGTGAACAATGACCGTGTCATTCGTCTGTCATCAGGTCGATTGCTGATTCCAGCTGCGCTCCAGCGTAAACTCAAAGAAGACGACGCCCCTACATCCCGCGACTGGAGGGCTCAGGCCACCTTTTTCCTCTCCGACGACGATGGCAAGTCATGGCGTCAGTCGCTAACCTACGGTGTGCTCCCCAGTCCACACACTCGATCCGGGCTGCAGGAACCCGGCGTGGTCGAGCTTCCTAACGGCGTCCTCTGGGGCTTCGCTCGGACTGATTTGGGACGCCAGTATGAATTTTTCTCGCACGACGGCGGCGAGACCTGGAGCACGCCTCAACCCTCTCGCTTCACATCGCCCGTATCACCACTCTCTCTCAAGCGGGTGCCCGGGACGGGCCGTTATCTGGCCGTTTGGAACCCAATTCCTTTCTATCAAACCCGACCACTCCAGAGCCCAGGAGGCGATCGGACTCCTCTCGTCGGAGCGATCGGTACAGGGACTGGCGATCCGGAATGGAGTACGGCCTTCCTTGTCGATCGTAACGATCAGGAAAATGAAGGCTACTCCTACACCGCTCTGCACTTTACGTCCGACTCGGTTCTCCTCGCCTACTGTGCTGGAGGTGAAAGTGACTCCCATCGACTGAGTCGTCTCCGCATTCGTAAAATCGCCCTCGCTGATCTTCCCTCACCACCCTCGCGGCAGAGGTAAAGACCACGCCCGGAAAGATCCTACTCTGACTTGAGTAGGCNNCAATCAAGGCCGTTAGCACGGAAATCCCCGCCGCCAACACGGCCGGGATCAGTCCCGGACGTCCCGAAAACAAGGACTCGAAGAACGGAATCAATGGGAGGAGTACCACCGCCGCTCCTCCCACGCTACTTCCCACCAGACCTAGGCGAAAGGCGTCTCCGAGGACCAGTCGGAGTACGTGACCCGGCTCCGACCCTACCGCCATCCGCAGTGCCAGATCTTTCTGTCTCAGGACTACGAAGTAGCTGAGTGCTCCCGCGATCCCTGTTCCCGCCAAAATCAGCGCACACCCGCCGAAAATCGCCGCCAATTGGGTAGTCGCATATACGCGCCCGAGGTCGTCTTTGANNTGAGACCCCGGCGCGGACGGTGCTTTCGGCTCCTGAAAAGCGAATCGCCACATAACGCGGATATTCATGCTTCCACTGCTTCACCGGCACGTAAAAAATTTCGGCGGCTCGCTCGCGAACTCCATTTGGTCGGTTGTTCGCAACCACACCGACAATCGTCCAATCCTCAGCGGAAGGCTCGCTTCCAAAACCAAAGACTTTGCCTACCACGTGATCGGTACCAAACCAGCGCTGGGCAAGATTCGCGCTGATCAAAGCCACCGGCGGCGNNGTAGGTAACCAGGAACGATCGCGTCATGTTGCACATACTCAAGCACCCCTGGCGCTCTTCCATCTCGGGCAAAGACCCCGGAGGAAGAGTGACTCCCAACCAGAATTCCGGAGCTGGAGAAACTCACTCGCTCCACGCCCGGCACCGCCAGCAATGTATCTTCAACTCGCGTCAACACCCCCGGTACCTCGCCACGGGTGTATCCGGCGGTCTCCGCATCAAATTGCGCGGTCAGAACCTGCGTGCGATCGAAACCGTGATCCGCCTGCAAGGTCTGTCGAAGAACGTTTCCTAAATTGGTCGCCGCCGCCACTAAAACAACCGCGACAGTAAATTGTGCGACCACCAAAATCCGACTGAAGCGGATGGGGGCTTGGCTTAAACCGAGATTTCCGGAGATAGCCGTCAGCGGACGTGTCCGCGAGATCCATACCGCCGGCCCCAAGGCACTAGCAAGAGCGCAGCCAACGGCTAGAGCCCACATAAACAGAATAGTACGGGTCCCTAATTCAGCTTCCAGATCCATCCCGGGAGCGAGCATTCTCACCGCCAACGGCAGAAGCCAAGACGCCGCCACCCAGGCTACACCGCCGCCGATGCAGCTCAGCAGTAATGCCTCCATCACAGNNGCCAAGCGTGCCACGCGCCACCCGCTAGCTCCAAGGGCCAGACGAACGCCGATCTCCCGATGTCGAGCCATCGAGCGCACCATCAGCAAGCCGGACACATTCGCACACACCAAAATCAACATCACCGTGACCACCCCGACGAGAAGCTGTCCAGTCTTCCGAAACTCGTCTCGAAAACGCGATTGGCCCGAAGGAGAGGGTACACTCTCCCACGCCGTACGCTGCAGGTGTTGCCGTTCCTCTGGATTAGACAGAGTCTGCGTGATACTTTCTCGCTCGGGCTCCCAGGCACGCCGCAACGCCGTCATGGCTTCTTTGTCATCTCCTCGGCTCCGAAACATCACACGAAGCCACGAAACGCGTTCCTCCTGATTCCAATCTGCGTGATTCTCCCGGTCGTCGCCCGAAGCTGTCCGAGAGTTTCCATACATTCGTAGCCGAAATTGCAGCGAGGCCGGTAGCCAGATATCAGTAGCCTCTCCCACCGCTACGTCACGGAATGAGGTGGGCAACACACCCACAATCGTCACGGGTACGCGATTGNNGATGAAGGGCGTCCGCCGGCTGTCCAAAGGTCTGTTGAGCCCACTTCGCTGCCACGACCGCCACCGCGGCGGGCGATCCAATTCTATCGTCCTGCTCCGTAAGTCCTCGTCCGATACGTGGGTTTACCCCTAGCGTTTTCAGCGACGATCCGACGACCAATCGAGTTCGCACTCGCTCTACGGGCCGTGTGCCTGCCTGCACGGTCCCTCGACCGGCGCCGGTAAAAGCCATGATCGAGCCGGGTGGCTGCTGCGCTATCCATCGATCGACAGTCCCTCGACTGAAAATGGCAGGGTCNNAATCTCCTGACACGTTATCCCAGACTCGAAATCCACTTTGCTCGCGCAGGGCCTCGCGAACGTGCAGGGAGTTGCCGAACTCTCGTTCCGCCGCCCAGTGTGCTTCATCTACTGACAACCCGCGTTCGCGATGCCGTTGGACGAGTTCCGCTTTGTGAAAGGCCATTTCCTCCCGAAACGCTTCATCCACGTGGCGTCGCCGAAAGAGGTCACGAATACGGGCAAACAAGGCGCGCATGCGGAAAACGTTTTAAATGGTCGACGAGGAGGCGGGTCCCAAAATGGTGTTTACGGCACCACTCACCCGTCGCCAGTTTTCAATCTCTTTGGTCAACTGCGCCTGCCCC
>DKKJ01000235.1:0-151 GCA_002455175.1 Opitutaceae bacterium UBA6669 | reverse complement strand
AATCAGCAGGTCCAGCGTGCCTTGCAGCACCTCGGCTCGAGACGTGGTCATGTAGACGGTCAACAGGGCCTCCTGTAGTTTGTCAACAGGTAATCCCCACACGGTTCATACCGCCTCACTCTCTACGTGCCTTTCCTTCAACTCTGAATTC
>DKKJ01000386.1 GCA_002455175.1 Opitutaceae bacterium UBA6669 | reverse complement strand
GACGGTACCACGTTGGGTTGCTAAGCGATGCTCGCTGTACCTTTGCTGGCTGTTTGAGCGCGTGAAGAGTGACCGTTCCTTGAGCGGGCGCGGGATCGCCAGCCAAAGAGTGCGTCGAGATCGTCAACGTCACCGGACGCTGTGGAGTCTGCCATTCCTCACTGGATACCGAGACTTGCAGAGCCGCGTAGCCCACACGGATAACTCGCTGGGCGACTCGGGTTTCACCCGTGGAGTCTGTCACGTCCGCGATAATTTTGAAAAGGAACGTCGGCTCATTCTTTTCTGGAATTTTTAGATCAGGCTTGGCGGTAAATTCTACGGAGAAGCTTCCGTCAGGAGCTGTGGTTGCCGTGCCATGGCTGATAGCCTGCTCTTGGGCGGGCTGCCACCACCCGTACCACGATGGCATTTGGGCGACTCGAGTAACGCGCCATTTGATCGCGGCGTTGCCAATCCCGATCCCGGAATACGACGTGGCTTTGCCCGGTAATTTTACCTCGCTCCCGAGTTTTACGGCGTTCTCAGGAGTGCTCATCTCCACGATAAACTTGGGACGCTTGTACTCTTCGACGTTGATTTGAGTGGTGCCCGGCGGGTCGAACGTTCTGATCGTCATCTGACCCGTGAGGCGTCCTACATGATCAGTGAAGGTACCGCTGAAGGATCCGTAGTCATTGGTTCGATGATCGTGTTTAGCGATTTGCTTGCCGTTGGTATCGAAGAAAAAAACCGTGATGGCTTCATTCGAAAGTACGCGATTCTCGCCATCGCTTGGACCTGTGGCTGTGGCGATTCCTTTGTAGTGGATGACTTGTCCTGGTCGATACAGTGATCGGTCAGTGAAAAGCGCGGTGCGAGAGATTTTATTGCTCCGATTTTCGCGGTATTGAGAATAAAAAGGTTCCGATGACGTAACGGCATGTGANNGCCTGTCTCACTCGTGGTCGTCGTGCCTGCCGGTACATAAGTTGTGTCTTGGGCTGAAGGGCTTGATCGACTCCGCTGGAAGAAGCGAACGGTGGCGCCTGAAATTGGATTTCCTGAATTGCTATCGAGTACCCACCCTCGGTTAGGCCTCTCGTCGCTGATCGTTTCTGTCACCATGGCAAGCTTGCTGACCCAAAATGGGGTGATGCTGAGTTGATTATCGTTTTTTGAAAACGAGGAGCTGAAGCTCGCCACGAGGTAATAGAATCCAGGCTCAAGGGTTTTTGGGACGGGTAGTTTTTCGGTCCTTTCCTTGAAATCAGTGGTGGGTGTGAGACTCGAACTCCAAGAGAGTTTAGGTTTTTCTGCTAATATCTTCGCTCGGCTTTGCTCGTCGTACGGTCGATTGTTTTTCAGGTGAGTTACATAGTCGGTTCGAACTGCACGGAAGTAGACTCTAGACGTGTTGCGATAGGTGACATCAATGGTGGGCCATGGGTCCGTCCAGACATGCTCCGTTTCGACGGCCGCTGATTTTGCTTCGATTTCGAGAATGAGATGAGCGCAATCAGTCGCCCCGGCGCTTTCTGGAAAAGCGGTCCTCGCTTTTTGAGCCAAAGCTCTCGCTTCGAGCAGTTCTCCTTCATTTTTGAGTTGCCGAGCCAGCAAGGCTCTGGCGCGGCTGGAGATTTCGTGGTGCGATGTTTGTTGGATAAAACGCTCCAGGGCTGTTTTGAACCGCGCTTCTTTATCCTCCCCGGTGGCGACGTTCCTTGCGTAGACGAGTCGTGCCAAGTCTGCGTCGTAGGAGGCCGAGCGGTCTTTATCGCGACTGTGGAAAGCGAGCAGGCGCTGATACAGTGTGATTGCGCGCAGGACTGGGACATAACCGGAATTTGGCGGCGTAGGTTTCCAGGCAACGAAGTCGGTCGCTGATTCGAAGATCGGACTTGAGGCGTCGACGACGAAGTTCTCTTCAGCAATCATCGCACCGTGTTCTCCGACCTGGTAGAACGATAATGCTTCGTAGGCTAAGAAGTCGTAGAGAGTGGGACGGTAAGTTGAAGGAGCATCTCCTGGTTCAATGATCTCGCTGTAGAGCTCGATTGGAGTTGCCTGGAGCGAGCTCTCATTGGAAAGCGCTGCGGTGAAATGGAGATCGATCTCCTTGAGGATCCTGAGAAGGTCCCAGGTGAGGAGGTCCTGGTTGTCCGTAGTGGTGGGTGTCCGTTGACTGAGACTCCAACGATTCTCCTGGAAATACCGCCAATAGAGATGGGCGATAAGTACGGTGAGTACCGGTTTCATCTCAGGTGGCGCCTTCTCAGTTTCAACGCGCAAACGCTGTATCATTTTCTCCCGAGGTCGGTTTCCGTCCTCCCCGCGACGTTCCAGTTCAATTTTCTTCACGATTGCGCGGATCGCTTCGGGGTAGGCGCCCTCTGCTTGAGCTGCCACGATGATGGGCTCGATTAAGGCGAGGGCGCTCTCGGGCAACCGCTGGGCTTCCGCCTCTTTGACTTTCGCCCACTCTACGTCGCGCGGTCCTGCCTTTAAACTAGGAGATGCGACCCAAGCAACGGAGAGTAGGACCAGAGGAATAAAACGAATTCTCATGGGGGAGTGCAGCGCTATGGCGGTGCAGTGAAGGGAATAATTCACTAACCAAGGGGTGTTTGGTAGAGTGGGTTGCACCTACGACTCTAAATCTGGAATGGAGGAGTTGCCACTGCAAGCCCGGTCAGGTTCACGAGGTGCCTTTGGGTTTAGATTCTCGTCGAATGGTAGAGGCGACCGTTTCCAGAAAGCGTGGTGTGGCCTCCTCGTCACGTCCACCCACGACCACAGCCCTAGCGAGCAACCATGCAGCGGAACTAGCGCGGCTGAAACCGTGGGAACTGGGAGCAGGCAAGTTCGCTGGGCTGACCATAAAACTGCTCTGACTACCCGTAAAGCGCCCCTTGATTGTTAGTTCTCTAGCGGGAGAGACGCACCCTTACGCGGAGGCCGGAACGATCTGCCCGATTCTCTGCCTGGATACTGCCTCGATGCAATTCGGCGATGCTGCGGCAGAGAGCGAGTCCTAGGCCGTTGCCGGGGCGACGATGGGAAGAGGCTACGCGAAAGAAGCGTGTGAACAGATGGCTGATCTCCGCCTCGGGAATCCCCGGGCCCTCGTCGGTTACGACCAAGTGCCACCCCTTGTCGGACGCGAACGAGTCTAGACTAATGGTTTGGCCGGGCACGGAAACGGCCACGGCGTTGGCTACGAGATTGAGTAAAAGCTGCCGCAGCATTTCTGGGTCAGCTTGGATGGATCCGGTTCCTTTCCTTCCCACGGAAAACGCTACCTTTTTATCTTCTGCCAAGGCCTTCGCATCATCGGAGAACGAAATGATGAACTCTGCCATATCCACCGAGCGCAGTGTGGGCGAAAGCGCCCCGCTTTCCGCTTTCGCCAAAAACAACAGGCGATCAATCACTCGATGGAGAAGGGTGATTTCTTCTAAGATGTCACTGATGGCGGCGGCATGCTCGGAATCGGAGGGAAGGCGGCTTCCTAGTCGCTCCACGTGGAGTCGGATCAACGCCAGCGGGGTCTTCATCTCGTGGGAGGCGTCGGCAGCGAAGCGGTTGACCTGATCAAACGAGTGCTGGAGTCGATCGAACATCTGATTGAGCAACTGCGTAAGTGCAGTGAGCTCATCTTTGCCGGAGGGCAGGGGGATACGCTCGTTCAGATTGTCCGCCTTGATGCGATTTGCCGTCGCTTCGATCGCCCGCAAGGGGCGAAGGGTCGCACGACTAAAGGCATAGCCGAGGGCGATACTGACAAGAGCCACCCCGAGAAGGAGGGGAAGGCAGACCTTGAAATAGTCGTTCATCATTCGCTGGGAAGGATGGAGGAGTGTCCCGATGTAGAATCGGAAGCGACCGCTCGTGTAAGCGGAAATGCGGACCTCGCCGAGATTCGTTAATGTGGTGGTCCAGTGTTTTTCTTCGGACATTCCTGTGGGGAGCATCGTCTCTCCGAGGTTGTCGGAGCGAAAGACGATGTTACCCTTGAGATCGGTCACTTGAATGACAAACAGCGCCACATCGGCATCAGCGTCATGCTTTATCCTTTGCGTCACATCAGCGGCGCTCAGAGAATCGGTCCCGGAAAGAAGGGTCGAAAGCTCCATGAACTCGACGTCATGGAGGAGTTCAATTCCTCGCCGATTCTGTCGATCTAGCAAAAATCCTCCGACAGCGAGAACGCCAGCCGTGGTTACGGTGACGAGGAGCGCGAACCGGCAGGTGATGCGAAAAGTGAGGCTTCTCACGAGATTTGATATCCGGTACCGCGGAGCGTGCGGATGAAAGGCTCGCCATCAGGCTGTTCGAGTTTTTGACGGAGCCGCCGCACATACACATCGATCAGATTGGTCTCCATGTCGTAGGAGGCATTCCAAACTTTCTCGGCGATTAAGGTACGTGTGAGCACGCGACGAGGATTTTGTAAGAAAAGTTCCAGCAACGCGTATTCTCGACTCGTCAATTCCACCGGCTTGCCTTGGAGCGTAGCGGTGCGGCTGAGCAGATCGAGCCGCACGCCGCGATGTTCGAGGATTGTGGTACGCGGTCCCGAACTGTGCCGGCGGAGTAAGGACCGTAGACGCGCGACGAGTTCGTCGACGCTGAAGGGCTTTGGTAGATAGTCGTCGGCGCCGATGTTTAGGCCACGGATGCGATCTCCCACCGCGTCGCGGGCACTCAGAATAAGCACCGGCTCGTTGAAACCGGTGTCTCGCCACTCTTTGAGAAGGTGCAGCCCATCGCCGTCCGGAAGGCCAAGGTCGAGGACAACGGCGTCGAAAGGCTCNNAATCCGCGCACGTCGTCACGACGCGGACGGTGTACGCCTGTTCTTGCAGGGCTCGTTCGACAAAGCGACCGACACGGCGTTCGTCTTCCACGACTAAGATCTTCATGAGGCAGCGAGGTAGGAGGGAGGCGTTTCATGGTTTATGAAGACTGCGGACGTAACGGGCGAGCCCAACTACCTCGGCATCGGTAAGATATTCATGCCCGGCCATGGCCGCCCCCGGCAGGCCAAACTTGATGATGCGGCTAATTTGTTCCTCCATAGTGCTACCCGAGTCCACATGACGCCAGGTATCTGTCGTCCAGTTGGGTGGATGGAGGGCGAGCTGCATGACCATAGGACCGTCGCCCTTTCCGGAAGCACCATGGCAGTGCTGGCACAGACGCTGGCCTNNCGCTGGAAGAGCTCAACCGCACGCTGAGGCACAACGGCGGTGACGGGCGGGGGCGCCCACTGGGTGATTTGCTTTTCGCGTGCCACCTCTGTGCCTGCGCCAAGGGAGGCCAGGTACGCGAGCAACGCGGGACCACGGGTGTCACCGTTCTCAAATAAATGAGCGTAAGCTGGCATGCGTGAACCGGGTGAGACGCTCTGGGGTTTGATGAGGTGCAGGCGATTCCATTCGGGCGAACGGCGGTTACCCACGCGAGCCAGGTCGGGACCTTGACGGCGGGTGCCAAAAAGAGGAGGACTCCCGGCAAGGCTTTCGGTCAGCGAGGTTGCAGGCCCCCAGTTGAGAACCTCTAACGGAACCTGTTCGCGAACATACTGCGAATGACAGTGAATACAGCCTTCGGCGATGTAGACTTCGCGTCCGTCACGGATCTCGTCGGAGGAAGCTCTTCCCGTTGTGACGATCGCCAGCAAAGCCAGAACGTATCGCGACGTACTTTGGAGCCGTCCAGAAAGTAGAATTGCGACCACAGCGCAAGCGACTGCTATGAAAGCGGGGGGAACGCGGGCCAGGTCTTGCGCCATTCCGATACCGAGAGCTGAGCCCACCCAACCTGCGATTCCAAACGTAGCGGCGGCGGCCCAGGGTGAACCGTGGCGGGCCGGAATCTCTACCAAAGCAACCGAATAGAGTGAAACCCCTGCTACGTAAGCGATGTGTGCTTTCAGAGGGAAGGGCAGCACACCGTCTAACGACAGAAGAGCCAGGGCCAGCAGTGCCGTTGCCAAGCCCAGTACCCAACGGCCAGCCGCGCGATCTAGAAAAAAACCGGAGGCAACAGCGAACGAAAGATGGATCCCAGCATTCAACCACAAGGTTAGCGTTTCCTGCCACGTGGCGTTTCGTAGCAGGGGTGTGTGCTGAATGATAAAAAATCCAGCGGAATCGAGCCAAACAAGAGCGACGAGAACGATGATCCAGCGGCCCAGATGTCTCGGTGTTTCACGAGCGAGCATTGAACGGTCACTGACTCTGGTTTCCCCACGAGGAAGCATGCGCGTCACCAGCATGGCGATACTCACCGCGAGCAGAGCTAACGCGGTTTGCCCGTGGGGTGTTGCTCTAAAGATGACAGGGACATTGCACAGTGCGTAGGCGAAGCCTGTGCCGACTCCAATTGACAAGCCGAGGTCGCGTTCAGCGAGGTAGAGGCGGAGGCTGGTAGCAAGGCTCACGGTAAGGCCGCCCAGGGCAAGCCNNCCTTCGCCACGAGAGACATCCCTGCTCCGATGGCACAGCCGAGGAGCGCCACCAACAGTTGATTACGGCGATCACCGAGCGTTGAGAGCTTGGCCCCAAGAAAAGTACCCCCGAGTCCGCCTATGCCCAGAGCCAGCATCACAAGGCGTGGGGAGATTCCCACATTCAATTCGCGTACGAGCTCCAAAAGCGCAAATTCTGCAAAGATGAGAAAGTAAAAGTAAGTGGCAGTGATGATGAAAATCACCGCCATCACGGTGCGAAGAGGCGGGCGTGATGCGTTCATGGGCGTGCCACGGTTATCAGCCACCGCACGGAAGTGGTCGTCATTAACNNGGAAGAGAGTTTCTCCCCAGCCTAATGTCATCATGGAAATGACGTAGACGGCGCATCCCCCCTGCCAGAGCCAAAAAACCATACGCCCGGGGGTTCGGCCTGAGAGGGTGATCAAAATCACAGCGTTCACGCAGGTGAGCAAACCGGCCATCGCTAAGTGTGCGTGACCGACTAAAGCGTGTGTGAACTTAAACGATTCGGAGAACCCGGGCAGAAAGGAAAGCCAGCCAGTTACGACGAGAAGCCCCCACCACAGTGAGGCCGCGTGCAACCACGGACGAACTAAGGGTGGCCAAGNNGCGTAGTGTCGCCAGTAGAGAGGGAGTAACGGCACCCAAATCAATAGGGTACCAAGAGCCAGGATCTGCGAAAGAGCGTGATGCGAGACGTTGCCGCGATCGGTGGTGGCAAAGACGATCCAGGACGCTGCCAAGATGGCGTAGAAAATTCTACATGAGGCGATCGCAGCAATTCCCAGCAATCGCGGTAAGAGCATGAACAGTGTG
Source organism: Opitutaceae bacterium UBA6669 (assembly GCA_002455175.1). GTDB lineage: Bacteria > Verrucomicrobiota > Verrucomicrobiia > Opitutales > Opitutaceae > UBA6669. Next base: position 2,517 of record DKKJ01000386.1, on the reverse strand, counting down.
ATAATCCCAACTACAGATCCCAAAACGGCCGCCCCGGTAGCTCCCCCGCTTCCGGGGTTGACGGGATGATACATGCCTCGACCGGTGGTCCAAAAGATGACCACGGGAATCAGGAGCAGGAGCGCGAGCAGAATCGCTCGAGGCAGTTTCTCACGCGCGGGAAGGGCGTGCCAGCGGATACGCAGATGCCAGATGAGAACTCCCCAGAGGACAAGCATGGCGATCGGAAGCACCGGCCGAGCCCAGCCATGCCAGTCTAAAAACAATTTTCCTGAAGCGACCCCGCTCAACCACGAGATACCGCCGAGGAGGAGGGCCAACGACCACGCACCCAACGCGAGATGAACGTGCCCCTTCACCGATCGGGATTGGCTATCGAGTATCCAGAAAAATAGAACTCCGATTACTGGCAGAGCGCACCAACCATAGAGGTGCCAGGTCATATGCAGCGGAGTCCACCTGCCCCAGGTAAGCGGGGCGAGTGCATTGCCTAGGGAGGGAAAGAGGAGCGTGGTGGCGAGCCATAGACCGACCAGGTTCGCTGCCACCCACCAACCGATGCTGTGTAGGGCGACAATCCGAGCGTAACGAGGGGCAATTGCTGGCGCGGAGACATTCATTGGGGGACTTCGTCAAGCCGACCATCACGCATGCGAGCAATACGATGACAGGATTCAGCGAATCGCCGTTCGTGCGTCGCGATTACCACTCCAATACCGTCACGTTCAGCGAGGGTTTTGAGGAGATCAAAGATGATGCTTCCGGTCTGCTCGTCGAGAGAGCCGGTGGGTTCATCTGCGAGAATGAGTCGAGGGGTAGGCATGAGCGCTCGACAAATGGCGGTGCGCTGGCGCTCGCCTCCCGAGAGATCTTGAATGCGATGGTTGAGGCGGTGACCGATGCCAACACGATCGGTCAGCTCGAGCAAACGCTCCCGGGTTGCGGCCGCAGACCTGCCTGCGGCGAGGGCGGGAACGCGCAGGTTCTCCTCCACGGTTAAATCGGGGATCAAGTTGTGAAGTTGAAAAACGAATCCTAAGTGGTGACGCCTGAGATCCAGACGGTTCGTTTCCGTACGAGGATCGAGTCCGCAGATCGAAATGTGTCCGGAGTCCTGAACATCCAGACCACCCAGCAGATGGAGGAGAGTGCTTTTGCCCGAACCTGATGAACCCCACAAAGCGACGATCTCACCCCGTTTGACGTCCAAGCTGACGTCACGAAGCACGGTTATTTTTCCGCGGTCGTAACTTTTGAATACGGCACGAGCGTGGACCAGCGTTTCTCGTGGTTTATTCATAACGCAACGCCTCAGCTGGTTCGATACGGCTCGCAAAACGAGCAGGGTAGATGGCTCCGGCCGCTGCGGTGAGGAAAGCCGTGACAATCACTCCGAGCAGCACGATAGGTTGCAGGCTAGCCTGAACGTAACCTTGGAATTGAGGTATCCGTTGCAGGATGACGAGCAACATGAGTCCGATTGCGAATCCGCACATCACGCCGGCTGCGGCGATGGCGGTTGCTTCGCCAAAAATTAAGCCGGCGACTTGTTGCTTGGAGAAGCCGCAGACACGCAGCACGGCAATTTCCCGAATTCGGGTGAACACGGAAAGAAGCATAGTGTTGGCGACTCCCAGCCCACCGAGGCAAAAGGCGCAAATACCGACCGCCCACGCGGTGAAATTAAGGATTTTGAAGCTGTTGTAGCTCGAATTGAATTCGCGATTTTCCAGCGCGATGACTTCTTTTACGGCGCCTTCTAACGCGTGTTTGAAGGCGGCGCCGCTGCGCTCGTCCCGCAGTTTTACGGTCACGACCGACGCCGCGTCCTCGCGGTGAAAAAAAGTTTGCGCTACGGCAAGGGGAAGGAAAACGCCGCCATCTTCGAATCCGTTTTCGGTTTTAAAAATTCCCCCGACGCGAAATTCGCCATGTCCAATCTCGAGTGTTTGTCCCATTTTGGCTCCGAGAAATTCCGCGGCCCGTGAACCCAGGAATATTTCGTCGTCCCGTTGGCCGAAGTTTTCGGGTTTGCCGGAACGCCACTCGGCTTTGGCCAGCCGGGGGTCGCTACCCTCGAGGCCGAAGCAGGTGATCACGGGGTGATCGGGTGCGGAAACGATTCCGAAAAGCACTGGGTGAGCGGAAGCAACCTCCGGATTTGCCCGGATAGCGGCAATTTGTTCTCGGGTGACCGAACTGAAAAAAAGGTCCGAAACGTTGCGTTCGAAGACGAGGTAGTGGCTGTCACTAGACAAGATCCGCTGAAACATGCCAATCGCTCCCGTTACGATCGCTAGAATAGTGAGCATGGCTGCGACTCCGAAAGCGATCCCAGCCATGCCGATGAGAGCACGCCAGCGATGGCGCCGCAGGTTGGTGATTACGAGCGAGAGGATGTGCATGGCTTCAGGCTGCCGAGGCCGCTCCGAGGGCGACGATGGGAGCAGCGGCTTCCGCGAGGTAATGCTGAAACTCTTGGAGAAACGTCCAGGACAAGGATTTTTGGCAGAGGTG
>DKKJ01000007.1 GCA_002455175.1 Opitutaceae bacterium UBA6669 | reverse complement strand
ATGATGGGAAGCGAGCCCGTGAATGCGGTAGCAGTGAGCGCTTGATAGGCGGCTTTTGCCATCAACTGCGCACCCTCGGTATTAGGGTGGACGCGGTCGGGGATAAGGGAGTCGCGTCCCGCGAGCGCGGCGTACATGTCAATCAAAGTGGCATTTTCCGCAGCGGCGACCGAATCGATGAGAGGACGCTGTTCAGCGAGAGCGGGAGCATTGATGCCGAAGTTGCCTTCGCCGAAAACAGGGACGGGACGACAGACGAAGATTTTCGGAGAACTCGGCAGCGCTTTGAAGCTTTGGATCAACGCGCGATAGTCCGCAACAAAGGCCGATTGGTGCGTCCAGTTCTGTGGCTTGGTATCGTTGGTTCCGAGCATGATAATCACCACCTCGGGCTGGAACTCGAGAGCGGCTTTATAGGCTGATTCCCGAATCCACGGACGATCTCCCTGGCTCAGCAACGTCGCGCCACTCACGCCAAAATTCCGAACCTCCCATTTCGATGAACCCAGCATGCGAGCCAGTTGTGCCGGATACGAGTCAAACCCGGGTGCATTGGTCCCCGATCCAAAGGTGATGCTATCACCGACGCAGGCCACCCGCGTAGGGGCGGCGAGGAGACGGCCCGAGATGCTGCCGGAAATCAGAAAGGCCAGCGCCGCTATGAGAAGAAAGCGAGCGAAGGGAAATGAGTGGTTCATAGACGGCGTTGTCGGGAAGGTAGCTAAGTCGTGTTGAGCGTCGAAAGGTCGTCCGACGGGGTCAAATGAGATTCTGTATCGAGATCGGGTAATTGTGATCGAACTTTCGTCTCGCGATTGGCTCGCTGTCGGAACGTGAGGATTACACGCATTCTGCCTGGCACTCGAGTTAGATCTCATGCGAAATGGGGGGATAATGAACGAGCCGGGAGTTCACGATCCTGAAAACGTTCGCTCGCTCTTTGATGAGATGGCGAAAACCTATGGCTACGTTCATCTCTTCTCTTCGCTGGGTTTTGCGTACTTTTGGAGAAAAGCGTGCGCGCGTCAGATACCGAGAGAGTCTCTGCAGGTACTCGATGTGATGTCGGGCTCCGGTGAATGCGTGACTCACCTCATCCCTTGGCTTGGCGCTGCAACGAAGATTCAAATGGTAGACTTTTCGGCAAGCATGTGTGCTGCAGCTCAGCGAAACTTGAATCGTTGGAAAAATCCGAATGTGGAGGTCCTGAATGGTGACGCGCTCTCGCTCCCCTTTCGGGACGATGGGTTCGATGCCGTGACCTCAACGTTTGGTTTGAAGACCCTTTCAATGGACCAGCTGGCCCAATTTGCCCGTGAGCTTTATCGGGTAGTTAGACCAGGAGGCGTAGTCTCTCTTTTGGAATTTTCGATTCCCGACCGGCCTTACCTCATTCCGTTTTTCCGGTTCTATGTTAAGCACTATGTTCCCTTCTTGGGACGGATCTTCTTGGGGAACCCCGATAACTACCGCATGTTGTGGAAGTACACCGTTGGATTCGGTGATTGTTCAACGGCTATGCCCGCATTTAGAGCAGCTGGATTTAAGCTTGAGCTACGAAGGTATTTTTTTGGCAGCGCGACTCACTTAGTTGGGTGGAAATGAGAGGTTCCGCGAATCGCCTGTAGGCATCCTTAAGGGAGGTGCTGACTTACAACCGAGAAATTCATGTCAAAGGAGTTTGAGAACCGGCTTAAGTTAGGATGACGCTTGGCCGTCAGCTCTTGTCTGGAGATCTGACCGTGCGTTCAGGTAACTAAAAATGAACTACGCGATCAAAGTCCCAATTTCTGATTCGAACCAAGGTGCTTTTCTATTCAAGGCGCAGAAGACAATGTACGGAGGAAAGCAGATCGCTGAAGGAGATACCTTATTCATCTTCGATAGTGAGAATGAGGGAGGTTCTGGGCTGGTCGCGCGGGGGATTGTCATGTCGGCCGCCCCTCTCGCCAAGAAACCGGGCGTGGTCAGACAAACGCCGCGGGTCACTGTGCAAGTGAAGAAAACTGCGCGGGCCAAACGGAAATTGGGGCGCGGCGAGCTCAAACCGTTCTCACAGTGGGACGATGGGCGGCCGGAGACCGAGTTGAACTTCAAGTTCTACCGGCAGGCGACGAACAAGATTGTGGGTCTCTCGGACGAGGCTGCTTTGTTTCTGTCACGTTACTTTTAGGCGAAGGCTCGTGAGGGCTGCTCGAAGCCTGATGCGCGCTCGCTTGAGTAGAAGGGCTCGGGTGATTGGTCGAACTGGGAGGGGCTCTCCTTTTGGTGGCGTTAACTGGAAGGCGGGCGCTTTATGGGCGCTGAACTTTAACGACGCGGGAACGGCTTTGTTTCGTTGAGGGGATGATTAGAGAACGATTTGAAGTGGTGGNNAGACTCTCTCATCACTCCAGAAAATCGCGGTATTCTATCGAGACCGTCGGCCGCAGGTGTCAGCATCGGATTTTTCGCTTCAAAAATCCTATGACTCTCGCAGGTAACGATCGCTACCGAGCGCTTTTTGCGGTGGGCATCGCTTTTGTCTCGGCGTTGTTCTTTACGCTGACGTACGTCCTGAATCGGGCGAGTGCCACGGGTGGCGGGCATTGGGCGTGGACGGCCTGCCTGCGCTATTTGATCACGTTGCCCCTGATGCTCCCTCTGATGCCGTGGCAGGGTGGAATTGCACCCGTGTGGCGGGCGATTGTGGCGCACCCAGGGCCTTGGCTCACCTACAGCACGATCNNCTCTTGTCCTTCGCCGCGGCGAGCGGTCCCTCTTGGCTGATCGCCGGTAGTTTCCAATTTACGGTGGTGGCAGGTATGTTGTGCGCGCCGTTCATCTACAGCGATAGTCGGAAACGAATTCCTCGCGTGGCGTTGGTTATCGCGATCGTCATCTTGAGTGGGGTATTTCTGATGCAGGTAGGGAGAGGTGGGGAGCCGCTCGATGCGATGGCCTGGATTGCATTGGTCTGTGTCCTAGTGGCAGCCGTGGCTTATCCGGTGGGGAATCGGCTGTTGCTACTTCATCTAGAGCGAACCGGGGAGCGGTTAAATGCAACGCAACGGGTGTTCGGAATGACCCTGGTCAGTCAGCCCTTGTGGTGGATCGTGGCGGGATTTGCCTGGTACCGTTCGGGTCTACCGTCGGCGGCTCATGTGGGGCTCGCGACAGGAGTCGCTCTGAGTGCCGGAGTGATTGCGACCATCTTGTTTTTCCAAGCCACGGGAATGGTGCGGCATCATCCCGTGGCGCTCGGTGCAGCTGAAGCGATGCAAGCAGTGGAGTTGGTGTTCGCGATGCTTCTGGGCGTGACCTTTCTTCAAGAAAGCTGGCCTCCGTTCCTCGCGTGGATCGGGGCTTTGCTCGTCAGCGGAGGTATCGCTGCGTTCGCTTTGGTTGCGGCGCGCTTGAGATAGAGAATAATGCTCTCCATGAGCATTAGCATTGTCCGTTTAGGATCTCCTCGCCGACCGGAAGAAGGGTTGCGCCTAGGGACCGTACGCAGGCCGCCGCGGGGTGTTCCTCGTGCGGAATTCGCTACGCAGGACTGGTATGATGTGTGGTTTCCGAATCTGGCTCCGAGTCCGGATACGGTGAAACGAGGCTTGGCCGCGAAAACGCCGGCGGCCTGGGCTAGCTTTGCGAAGCGCTACCGAGCCGAAATGAAAAAGGGACCCGCGCAGCATGATTTGGCTTTGCTGGCCGCCTTGTCGAAGTCCGCGGATTTCTCGATGGGCTGCTATTGTGCCGAGGAGTCCCGCTGCCACCGCTCCGTGTTGCGACAACTCTTGTTGGAGGCCGGGGCGGAGGTGCTGCCGGGATAAGGACAGCACCGAGGCTTGAGTTTGGGTAGAGTCTACTTGGCTTCGGGGTCTACGCTGCTGGGGTGAAAGAGCCAGCCTGACATGGACTGTTGTCCGGGAAGCTGGAGACCACAAAGCAAGTAGATGAGATTCTCCGTCATCGCTTCTTTGCTGCCCAAGATTTTAGCGGCCTGTCCCTCGTAACTCTTTTCTCCATACACAATCGCAGCCTGGTAAAGCACGACGGGCAACTGATCGTGATAAGGGTCCCACCAATCGCCCGGGGTCTTTCCGGTTTCCGCCAAAGGCCAAGATGCGGGAGGATAGGGGCCGGCGTGGGCTGCGACTGTATCCAAAGCGAGACGGAGGCCACGACTGTCGGGGGTTTTAAAATTCCAGATATCAACGCCGACGAGTGGGCTCATGGTGGCCAGATTATAGAGCGCGAAGAGATGGAAGGAACTGTAGCTCAGCGAACGGGTGCGACGGCGCTCGCGGAAGAAAAAGCCGTCGGCCTCAACCGCTTTATCGAGACGAAAATGGGTCCGTCCAATCAACTCTTTCGCTTGAGCGTCATCGCCAATGAAGAGAGCCATGGAGGCCATCTGGGCGTGGTAGAAGCTGGCGATATTGTGGGGGTGGTCGCGATATTCTTTGTCAGCACGGGCGCGGACGTTGGGGATGAATTTGCTGAACCAGCTGACCATCCCCGCCTGGTCTTTTTCGGTCCAGGCTTTGCTCCCTGCGAGCAAGCCGATCGCGTCGACAATCCGCGGCATGAAGCGGGTGTCGATCACCTGAGCGAAACCCGTCGAGGCGCCCGGGACGACTTGTGAGAACTCGAGATCAGGATTCATCGCAGTGTCTGGATCGAGAAACCAGATCCGAATCAAATGGGCTGCCCGGTAGGCATAGGTGTCTTTCCCGGTGAAGGTATAAGCGAGCGCGAGGGCCTCGGCGGCTTGGGCGAGACGTTCGAACGGGACGCGATCAAAGTCCTGCCACCACTCCGGATTCGTATAGCCATCGCGCCTGATGTAGGGAAGCCCGTCAGGTTTTGAGGGATCTGGCCAGGTGTAGGGGTTGACACTGGTGTAGTCGTGCTTGTTTCCGCTCGGAGGCGTTCGGCTCTTCAGGACTACAGAGTACGGACCGACATCCATCGCTTGATCGGCTTCGCGCAGCAGGCGACGGAGCGACGGCTGCAAGGCGGGATCATTACGCGCGAGCCGTTCTTTAACGTCAGCCAGTCCTGCGCGGCTGAGACAGAAAACTCGAGGTGACTCGGTGGGTGGAGTGGACTGTGCCTCCAGTGAGATCGGGCCGCNNCCGAACAAAAAGCTTGCGAAAAGGAGCCAGAGAAAAGGGAGACGTTTCATCGAGAATCGGGTATCCGCTCGAGCGTGAGCGGTTTCGTTTCCACCGCAACCGTCGATCGCCTCACCTGGCGAATTAACGCTCTTAGAGCGTCCGTTCCGAGTAGAGTGACGTTGCGAGAAAACAGGTTTGCGTTTCCAAGTTCAGCTAAGAGCAATCCCTGCTGCCGATGACCGCTGTTCATGCGACGTCTCCTGAATGAAAACGCTCCTGGAAAATACCCTGTGGACTGAGTTTCAACCGTTGCGAGTTTTCGGTCTGCCGCTGGGACGGCGGATGGCGGTGGTTCGGACGTCCGATGGGCGCTTGGTCGTGTTCTCTCCGGTCAGGTTTTCGAAGGAGGTGCGAGCACAGCTAGACACCCTGGGGAAGGTTTCCGCTTTTGTGGTGCCTAGTCGATTTCACGACTTATTCTTCGATGAGTATTTTCCGGTGTATCGAGATGCCGTGTTTTTCGGAAGTCAGGCCTCGATCAACGATCATCCGACCTGGCCCTTGGTCTCGTTTGAGAAAGGCGCTTCTCTCCTCGCTGACTTTTCGATCATCCCGCTCAAAGGAATGCCTCGGGTTGAAGAGCACCTTTTTCTGCACGCTCGGAGCCGGACTCTTTTCCTGGCCGACGCCTTTTTTAACCTCCCCAAACCCTCTAGTTTGTTGGCGGGGTTGATGCTGCAACTAGCGGGTATCGGAAATCGACCTACTCCCTCGCGTCTTTTCCGCTCCCTGATCAAGGACCGAGATGCTTTCCGCGCTTCGATCGAGCAGGTACTCCTGCACGATTTCGATCGTATCGTTCCCGGCCATGGAGAGGTTGTGGAGTCACAGGGCCGGCAGGTTTTCCGTAACGCTTTTCACGACTACCTTACGTAGAATGGGTTCGCTCAAGCATCTCACTCGAAGGTTAGAAACTATCCACCTAAGGCGAGCGCGAATCTAGCACCCAATGACCAAACCGACCCAAGCCACACGAAAGACCTCTCGAAAGGCGGTTCAAGCAGACCAGCCCGCGCGTTTTTCACCGGCGGTGGAGGCCTATCTGACGGACCCCGTGATTCCTTATCAGGAGGAGATTCGATTGATCCGTGAGATCATTCTCGCGACCAACCCGAAGATTCTCGAAGGAATCAAATGGAATGTGCCGAGCTTTTGGAGAGGAGAGTGGTTCGCGAGCTTTCATCTTCGTAGCAAGGAGGGTTTGCTTCTCATCCTACATCGCGGGGCTAAAGCAAAGGCCTTGGCGGGTGAGCGCTTCGTTCAAGATCCAGAGACGTTGATCAAATGGATTACGGATGACCGTTGCAGCATTGCTTTCGCCGGGGTCAGTGACGTGCGGAAAAAGTCACCCGCACTGTGGGCAATCATCCAAGAATAGTCTGAAAGAGTGCAGGTGGAAAAAGGCGGCGTTTGATTCAAACAAAGTCGGACGGGCGTTTTCCGAATTCTTTCTCGATACCGAGCTCCGGGCATCTGGCCACCAGCGCATCGCGGAGACGTATTCGGCCCACGCTGTCCATACGCCCAAGCGGTGGAGGCTGCTCTTGAGGAACATCGCGGGGCTCGAACACCTCTTCGGCGCTAGTTTGCCAGTGTGAACCCGAACTTTTGAAAGATTTCTGACGCGGTGGGGCTGGAGAGGAAAGTGATGAAGTGGCGTGATCTCTCCGGTTGCTTGGAGCGGTGAAGCGCTGCGATGGGATAGTTGATTTTTGGACCCTCAGCTGCAGGAATTTCGTAGGCGATACGTACCTTTTTCGAAATGAGTGCGTCTGTTTTGTAGACGATTCCCGCAGACGCATTCCCCGATTCCACGGCGGCGAGAGCCGATCGCACGTTGTCCATAGCGACTACTTTTCGGCTCACTTTCTCCCAGAGATTTACCCGTTGTAAGTAGCTTCGGGCGTAGACTCCGGCTGGCACCGTGGCTGTGTCTCCCAAGGCAAGACGGCGAATACCGTCGGAGGTGAGATCGGAGGGAGACATTATTTCCTCAGCACTCCCGTTAGGCACGATGATGACCAAGGTATTGGAAAGGAGCGGATGTCGGCTCTCTTTGACGATGAGCCCAGCGCCAGCGAGTTCGTCCATCTTGGCGTCATCAGCCGAGAAAAAGACATCGGCTGGAGCTCCTTCTTTGATTTGACGCGCCAGAAGACTGGAGGCGGCAAGATTGAAGCGAACGGTGTGCCCAGATTCCTTTTCGTAAAGGCTGGCGATTTCCTGAAGTGCGTTAGATAGGCTGGCAGCGGCAAACACCGTCAGATCGGCGGCAGGGCAGCACGATCCAATCGCGAAACCGACCATCCAACGCAGAAACAGAAATTTGGACTGCATATGCTTTCGCCTATTTCACCGAGTTGGTCTCGGCGAGAGAGATGATTTCGAGAGAGACCAGTTGGCGGATGCCGCGAGCGCCGCGAGAATCCCCCGGGCAGAGGAGCCGGAGTGGACCCGCGCTAGGAGAAAGCGGTTTACCGTTTTGTTGGTCGACCAAGTAAATGGGGCGAGTGCGAAACGCCGGCTCGAATTCCGCGAGGGAATATACGACCGCATAGCCATCGCTCGCTTTGGCGCGGACGACTAAGGCTAAGGCAGGTCCGCGGAGTTCTTCACCGAGCGGGGCCTTCACTTCCTTGAGGAGCTCGCTTACGGGAACGGCGCGGTATCGTTGGGTCCGTCCCATGTCAGCGGCTTCCACCTCTGACCAGGCCAGACTCGCGAGTTTGGTGGCATCAAAGGTGAGCTTCCGACTTCCGTAGATCACTTCCAGGTTTGGCTCCACCGCGAGTGCTCGACTTGCGACCAAAAGGATGAGCAGGCAGCAGAAATAGACTACTCATGGCATGGTTCGCTCACGATGCTCAGCAGGTCGTTATCTTCAATCAAAGATAACGAGTGATGATGGGTTCGTATTAGGCCGACGTTTAATACTCGCCGGGGGATGAGTGGTCGCTACCCGTTCGACTTCGGAAGCAGTGAAAGCAAACGCTCCTCCGCGTGGGAGGCGCTCACGGCTGCCTGGCGTTCGAGGTCGCGATAGACCTGGAGNNCTGTTCGCCGGCTTTGGTTAGTTCGGCCCCGCCGCGAGTTTGGCCACCGCGGCGCTTGCGCACCAGAGGTTCCTTTAGTCCTTGATCGAGGCTTTTGACCAAGGACCAGGCGCGCATGTACGACATGCCCATGGCCGATGCAGCTTCACGAATCGAGCCTGTCCTGGCGATGTGCTCCAAAAGGTCGGCTTTGCCTGGACCGAAAGCGAAGGATTTTCCTAGCTGGAGCCGAAACCTTGGCTCGACCCGGAACTTTACGGAGCCGGTGCGCACCGCAAGATCAGCTCGGACTGGCCAGGGATGGCTTATTTTGCATCAGCCACCAGAGTTTGAAGGATTTGGCTAACTCCAGCAACTGCGCGGTGGTGGCCGGTTTAACCACGTAAGAGTTGGCGCCGTTGCGGTAGGCTAGATCCAAGTCCACCGGCTCGTTCGACGAAGAAAGCACAATCACGATCAGCTTTTCGTGGGCATTTTGATTACGGATCCACTGAAGCACTTCATGCCCCGATTTGAAGGGGAGCTTTAGATCGAGAAAAACGATCATGGGCATCGGGAATTTTTCTCGAACAGAGAACTTGCCCTCGCCGGAGAGGTAATCAATGGCCTGTTGTCCGTGTTCGGCTAGTTGCACGGGATTTTCGATCCCGGCATCTCGCAGGGCGCGCTTCATGAAGAAAGCGTCGTCCTCATTGTCTTCGACGAGAAGTATGGTGGAGGACATCATGCTAATTTCAGGGTGAACCAGAAACAACTCCCATCGCCTAGGGTTGAGTCAATCCCGATTGATCCCCCCATGCGGTGAACTGCCTTTTTTACGATGGAAAGTCCGATTCCAGTGCCTTCGTACATGCGGTCGGGGTGAACCCGGCCGAAGATTTCAAAAATTCGCTGGAAGTGCTGAGGATCGATGCCGATGCCATTGTCCCGGACGCGAAGCATAATCTCCTCACCGCGACGCTCGGTGCTGATTTCGATGCGAGGAGTGACTTCAGGCCGGGTGAACTTGATGGCGTTGCCGACGAGGTTGCTGAAAATTTGTGAGAGGTAGGCCTCGTGGCCCATGACGGTGGGAAGGGGGTGTTGGAGATGAACCTCAGCTCGGGTTCGTTGGAGATCGGAAAGTTGCGCGACGAGGGAGGGTAGGAATGCCTCCAGATCGATGGGAGTGAGAACAATTTCTTCCTTGGCCACCTTGCTATAGGCGAGGACGTCGCGCACAAGGAGCTCGAGGCGTTCGGCGTTTTTACTGATGCGTTGCAGATAATGGGTGCCTTCGTCTGGCAACTGGCTGCTATGTGTGCTGAGGAGCAATTCGGCGTAGCCCTGCATCGAACGGAGGGGTGCACGCATGTCGTGTGAGACGCTGTAAGAAAACGCTTCGAGTTCGCCGATCGTTTCTCGGAGCTTCGCGGTCCGTTCGTTTACGGTTTGTTCGAGCGTCTCCGCATACATTTGCAGGCGCTCTTGCGATTCGCGGAGGGCGCGCTCTGAGCGGCTGCGTTCGATCGCGATCGCGGCTGTGCGGACGGCGACGTCGACAATTTCTCGTTCCTGTCGATTGGGAAGAACGGGTTCGCGGTAGTAGGCAACGAGGAATCCCAAGATGGCACCCCGGGCTGAGGCGATCGGGTTGGACCAGGCAACGTGGAGGCCGTTTTCTTCAGCGAAGGCGTGCAGTTCTTTCCATACGTCGTCACGACGAAGATTGGAAACCACTGGGTGAGACGCGTGGACAGCGGAGTCCTGGTCCGGGCTGGTGGCCGTCGCGAAGGTTTTTAGCGCGTGAGAAAGTGCGTCGGGGCAACGGGTGCCGGCGACGAAGGAAAGGTGTTGCCCGTCGGGATCGACTAAAAGCACGGTCACCACCATACTGCGCTCGGCGAACTGCTCCACCCAGCGGGTCAGTGATTCCAAGATCTCGGGTAGCGGAACGCTGTTGACCNNGTGCGCAGATGGAGTTCGGCTTGTTTTCGGTCGGTGATATCCTGCGCGACGCCCATCATCGAGGTGAGCGTACCTTCCTGATCGAAGAGCGGGCGCCCTCGGGTGGTGACCCAGCGTAGACCGCGCTTCGGGTGTTGAACTCGGTATTCGATGTCGTAGTCGGCTTTTCGCCGGACTGCATCCGCGGCAATCTCGCGAGCGCGGTCGCGTTCGTCGGGGTGGAGGACGCGACGCATGTCCTCGCGCGTCAGGGGTTGGGTGGATTCAAGACCGAAAATATCCGCAGTGCGTTCAGAGAACGTGACAATATCGGTGGCAGCATCCCACGTCCAATCTCCCAGATGCAGCGAGGAGAGAGAGAAATTGAGCCGCTCCATCGCGCTCTGCATGCGTTGGTNNTGCGCGGCGATGCCCATGACGAGACGTTCCGAGCGGGCATCGAACTGGCCCGGCTCCGGGTGTCCAAAGAGCATGCCGCCGATGACCTCGCCTTTGCGCGAAATGACGGGGACGGCGAGATAGCTCCTTACCGGAAGATGCCCTTTGGGCAGACCCGAATGAGGAGCGTTTTTACCATAGCGGGGATCCTTGGTGACGTCGTCGATCCGGATGACACCTTCGCCCTTGAATGTGGGCGAGAACATTGGGGTGTTCCGGGGCAGGCCAAAACGCTCGAAGGCTTTTCGATCAGCGCCAGAGAGCGTGTAGAGCATGAATGCCTCCTGACGTTCATTGATCACGTTGTAGAAAAAAGCCCCGAATTTTGCGCCACTGAGTTGGGTGGCGGCGTCGGTCGCTTTCTGGACGGTCGTGCGCAAATCGAGGTCGGTTGCAAGCGAAAGGGCGGTCTCGCGAAGTGTCTCTGCTTCTTGGCGAGCGCGCTGTTCCTCAACGAGTAATTTGCTGCGTTCGATCTCAGCTTCCTTCCGGTCGGTGATATCAATGACCACACCGAACATGGCGACTTCCTCCTGCAGCGGTTCAGGCTGCATCATTCCTCGCGACGTGACCCAGCGAACAGCACCATCGCTTTGGAGAATGCGATAGTCCTCGTCGAAGGAGGTCGCTTGATTGAGGATCGTGGCCGTCAGCGCATTCCTGACGCGAGGGAGATCGTCCGGATGGATTCTCGCCAGCATGCCGTCGGGCGACACCCCGATGGGGCCGGGGTAGGGATACGTGATGATTCGGTAGAAGGCAGGATCGGCGTAAACGAGATTTTGGGAAATGTCCCACCGCCATGTACCGATACTGGCTGCCTCTACGGCTTGCTGGAAGCGTTGTGAGGCTTGGTGCAGCCGTGCGCTCGTTTCTTGTCGGAAACGGGCAAGCTCAAGGTGGGTGTTGACGCGGGCGAGGAGTTCGCGAGCGGAAAACGGTTTAACGAGATAATCATCAGCGCCGCGTTCGATGCCGTCTACGCGTGCTTCCTCCCCGGCTCGGGCGGAGAGAAGAATAATGGGCACTGCGCTCCAAGTGGCATCGGCACGGATTTTTTTGACCAACGTGAAGCCATCCACGAGGGGCATCATCACGTCACTCAGGATGAGGTCGGGACGAGCTTGCGGTAACGCGTCCAGAGCAGCCTGACCATCACCCGCGAATACGACCTCGTAGCGTTCGGCGAGAAGTCGGCCCACATAGTTGCGCATGTCGGCGTTGTCATCGACCAAGAGGATGCGTTGTCGGTGGGAGCGGGAAGGGCGCTGGGGGTCATTCCCCGTGGATACAGGGGAGGAATCTTCTGTTTCGGAGGTGACCGGTATCCATTGGGCTGCCTCCTCGTGAACGGCTCGACTACCTGCAGTTACTGGGCGCTGACTTCCATTTGGGGTGAGCGCGGCAGGTGGAGCATCTCCGTGCGTGCGTGGAAGCGTCACCAGGAAGTGGGTACCGACGCCGACCTGGCTTTCGACCTGGATTTCACCATCAAGCAGGTGCACGAGGTCCCGGACCAAAGTGAGTCCGATACCGGTCCCTTCCTGACTCCGTCCGCGATTACCCTCGACGCGATAGAAGCGTTCAAAAAGACGAGGGAGCGCGTCAGCGGGAATTCCAATCCCCGTGTCGCGTACTTCTAGCGTGATCGTATGTGCTGCTGCCCGAAGAGATAAGCGAATTGAACCAGACAGGGTGAATTTGAAGGCGTTGGACAGCAGGTTGAGAATAATTTTTTCCCAGAATGTGGTGTCCATGCGGACTGGCTGCTCCAGCGGGGGGCAATCGACGACGAACTGGAGGCCGGCTTTTTCGATCAAGGAGCGAAAGGTGCTCGCGAGATCCAGCGTGAGTTGCGCGAGGTCAACGACCGCGTACTCAGGGGCCATCCGCGAAGCCTCAATACGGGAAAAGTCGAGCAGGGTATTGACCAAGCGAAGCAAGCGCAGGCCGTTGCGGTGGGCGACCGTGGCCAAGTGACCTACCTGATCGGGCGCGGCAGGAGCGTTGACGATTTCCTCTAGCGGTCCTAGCATGAGCGTGAGCGGAGTGCGTAGCTCGTGGCTCACGTTATTGAAGAAAAGGGTCTTGGCTTGATTGAGCTCGGCGAGTGCTTGCGCCCGCTGTTGAGCGTCTTCGTAGGCGCGGACGTTTGACCAGGCTCCGGCGAGCTGTCCGGCCAGCAATTCAAAGAAACCTCGGTACGGCTCGTCCAATGGCCGGTGGGGGTTAAGACCTGCCACCAAGAAACCAGCGGGATCCTTTTGACCACGTTGAGAGACCGCGACTATGGTGGCGAAGCGCGGAAGCTGGTCCCATGGGCCTTTTCCGAAGCGGCTGAAGTCGGGATGGTTCAGCTCGATGAGCTGCGGAGAAAAGACTTCAGTCGAAAGAAGGGCGGTGGCTGGCCAAAACGTCTCGGGATCTTCGAGGTTTAGAGTGGATGAGGCGTGGACGGAATTTGTATCCACTCCCGTTGCCGAGATGAGGCGCGCGTTCTTCTTGTCGGCGGAAAAGGCGTAGAGGAGCGCGAATGGCAGATCGTGAGCGTGAGATCCGAGGAAATCGGTGAGAGCGTTGCCCAGGTCTTTTTCGCTGTTGTGTTTGGCGAGTTCGATGCCGAGTTCGCGCAGAAATGTCATCCGCCGCTTGGCGATGACCTCGTCGGTCACTTCCGTAACCGTACAGAGAATTCCGCCGATGCGACCTTCGTCATTGGGAATGGGACTGTAAGAGAACGTGTGATACGTCTCCTCTGGGTAACCGTTGCGTTCGAGAAAAAGGAGCAGCTTTTCATCCCACGTTGCTCTCCCGTTTTGTATGACACTGCTGATTCGGGGACCAATTCCGCTCCAAATTTCCGACCAGACCTTTTCCGTCGGGGATCCTAAGGCCCAAGCGACTTTTCGCCCTAGGGTCGGCGAGTAGGCATCGTTGTGAAAAAAGTACAGGGAATCGCCCCAGCCAAGCCACATCTCGAAACGAGAATCGATCATCACCTGCACCATCGTGCGCAGACTCTGCGGCCAACGGTTAAGAGGACCGAGAGGGTGATTCGCCCAGTCGAACTCGCGCATTTTCCGAGCGATCGGACTTTCTTCCTGTGTAGGCACGCCCCTGTCCCGCCCGGAGAAGGGCGTCGGAGGGGAGGAGGCGTGGAGAGAAGTCCGCTCTGCCATGTGGGCTGGAGTACGTGCGCGGGAAAAACGACGATGTGCGTCGAAAAGAACAGGCGGCACCCCGAGCAATGCCAAGTGAATCTGCTTTGGTCGCTATCGGGGATTTCCCGGTTTATGAACGTTTCACAATAGCGAGCCGTGTTGAAAAAGGAGTTTTCCGAGGGAGGGCTAGTAGAGAACCCATGCGGCGCAACCTCCGATCAAAGAGGGTATTCGGAGGAACGTTGAGATTGGCGATAAGGCTCCACGTGAGTCACGACATCGTGAACCGCTGGGATGGCGAGAATCACGGCGTCTTTGACCGCATGGGCGACTCGATGCCCCTCCGCCACGGTGAGTGTGGCCTCCACCTGAACGTGCAGGTCCATATAGTAGCCAAGTCCGCTTTTTTTCATGCGAAGCTTTTCTACCCAAAGGACTTGGGGGACAGCGGCGGCGGTGATTCGGGCGGTTGCAAGGAGTTGCTCTGAGGGCGCTCCATCCATGTTCTCGTGCAGCGCAGCTCGGAGAAGGGTAAAGCCATTGTAACCAATGACGAAGCAACCAATCAACGCGGCCACATCGTCGGCTTTTTCATATCCTTCCCCGCCGATGAGCGAGATTACAATGCCCAGAAAGGCGGCGCCTGACGTGATGGCGTCAGCGCGATGATGCCAGGCGTCCCCTCGAAGAGCGGCACTGGTCGTTTCCGAGCTTTTTTTCAACGCGTAGCGAGAAAGTATCTCTTTGGTGATGATTACACCGAGGAGGATGGGCAACGTAAACCATGCGGGTGCAGTGTGGCGATCGATGAGGTTACCGATGCTCTGGTAGGCGATAGCACCGCCGGCCGCCAGGAGTGAGAGCGCGGAAAAAAGTGCCCCGAGTTGTTCGGCTTTTCCATGGCCGTAAGGGTGATCCTCGTCGGGAGGNNACCTTTAACGAGACCAAAACGACGCCAGAAGTGAGGACGTCGTTGACCGACTCGATGCCGTCCGCGATGAGCGCATACGAGCTACCGATAACTCCAGTAACGACTTTCACCACGGCCAAGACCGAGTTGACGGCCATGCTTTGCAGTGTAACGCGGACGGCGGCTTGAGTGTGTACGGAGGACAAGGCAGACGAGAGGAGAGCGGTGAGATGTCGTCTTAGAGTCCCAACGATCCGCCCTCAAAACCTCCCTCGCTGTCCGGCCGGGAGGGGCGTGCCGTCTGTTCTTTGCAGTTTCTTGGTTTGCCCCGGTGCCCGCCGTCTCCCACGGTGCCATCGCTCCATGAAACTTCGCACCCCATTTCCTACCGNNTTTGATGCTGGCAGCCCCCCTGAGTCCTGCGGCCACGTTTGTTGGCAATGCCTTCTACGGTGACGCCCCGGATGACCATCACCCCTGGGCGATCCACGACCGCAACCGCCCTCAACCCCGCGTGGTGGTTCCGGGAACGGCCAGCACGGCCGACAAGCCGGGCAAACCGCCGTCGGATGCGATCATTCTCTTTGATGGTACGGAAGCCTCGTTGTCCAAGTGGGAGGCGGACAAAAAGGAAGCCGGTCCTAGTGCTTGGGTGGTAAAGGACGGTGCGATGGAGTGCGTTCCGAAGTCAGGCTACATCCGGACCAAGGATCAGTTTGGAGATATCCAGCTGCATGTGGAGTGGGCGGCCCCGAAGAATGTCCAGGGCGATAGCCAAGGGCGGGGCAATAGCGGGATCTTTCTGATGGGGATTCTCGAGGTTCAGGTTCTCGACAACTATAACAACCCCACTTATGCCGATGGGTTTGCGACGTCCGTTTATGGGGTGAACCCTCCGATGGTGAACGCCTTGCGTGCTCCCGGTGAGTACCAAATGATCGATATCATTTTCCGCCGTCCCATTTACAAGGGCGACAAGGTGATTGATCCGGGTTACGTCACGGTCTTTTGTAACGGTGTGTTGGTCCAGGACCACACGCCGATCGAAGGCAAGACCGGTCATATGAAGCGTTCGGTACCAGGACCCTTTCCACAAAAAGGTCCGTTAAAACTGCAGGATCACGGTAATCCCGTCCGTTTTCGCAATATTTGGTACCGCGAACTGCCGCCCCGTGTGGTGGAAGGCTCCACCGATGGTTATCTAACGGCGGAGGCGACCAAAGCGAAGCGTGCCGAGATTGCCGCGACTCTGCGGGCAGATGCGGCCAAGCTAACCCCCGGATCGACCGATCACATGCTCCGGCTGGCTGAATCGCTGGTCTATGCTCCGGATGCTGCTGCCCGGAAAGAGTTTGAGAAACAAGCTGCGAGCTACGCAGCGGGTGTGAAGGCCCTCTCGGGCACGGCTCTCGAGGCCAAGAAGGATGAGGCCATTCGGGTGCTTAAGGCCTTCCAGTACCTCGCGAAATCCAAGGTGGTTCCTGCCAGTTTTGCCCCCAAGACCGCCCTGGAGCAGGTCTCCAAGGCTGCGGGTTGGGACGAGAAAAAGAAATAGTCCTCCGCGAGAGGAATGTGGGAGCGGGGGCCTCTTCGAGGCCCCTTTTTTTCGCCCGTGAGGGCCGTTAAGAAGGCGGCCGCTTAGCTTTTGAGCCCGTCGGCCGTGGGAAAAGACAGCCGCAGCCCTTGCCGCAACAGTCTTTGCGCCGCAGGCAAACGATCGGACGACCCGCGATAAGCGCGACAAAAACTATCCCGACCACGGCGACGGCGATGAGAAACCAGACCATCCTTCCAGGTTAAGGAGTGGGACCGCCATGGCAATGACGAGGAAACGTAGAAAAGTGAGAAGGCGGGGGTGGAAAATCTGAAATTTGAGATTTGAAATTTCAGATTTCGCCCCCCCCGTGGACGGAGCCTAGACTTAGTGTGAGAGCGTGTAGGTGGCGGTGATCGTACGTCCATCTCCCACCTGACGATTGGGAGAAANNAGAACGTGTAGCGGACGCCTAGATTGACCAACGTTAGACTGGAAACGCGTTGATCCCATTCGCGTGTGGTGCGGAGAAACACTCCAGTTGTGGTGTAAGCGTCTCCGGCGTCGGGGTTGGAAACCGGAGTCGCGGCCTGATACGTGACACCGATATTGCCTGACCATCCCTTGAAGACGCCGTTTCTTGGACTGTACTTGGCGTAAACCCCGCCGTTTTGGGGAGAGACGCGGGCGGCGGAACGTCCGACGCTTTGGGTGCGGGTGCCGAAGTCCGTGATCTTGGAGTCAACGTATCCAAAACTCCCACCGATCGTCAGGTCATCGGAAACGCGCCAGTTCATATCAAGCTCGAAGCCTTGGACCTCCTGATTGCCCTCAGGGCGATTGATGAGAACGCCCGTTACGAGGTCGAGCTCTTGCACTACCACGTTTTGGCGGTCGATCGCGAAGATCGAAACCGTGAAGTTCAGGCGATCGTTGAGGTAGGATCCCTTGAGACCGTAGTCGAATCCTTGAGCGGTTTCGCTCTTGTAGCCAGGGGTGATGCTGGCAGCCGTGATGAATTGGGCGTTCGGAAAGAACGATTCACTATAATTGGCGTACACCCGGAGATTGGGAGTCACTGCGTAGTTGGCGCCTAGATTGGGGACGATCTGATCGAACTTGAAGGTGTTCTGCCGATTGGCCGCTAGGTCGCGGAGATTGTAGTTCACCTTATCGAAGCGAGCTCCGCCAAAAACCAGGAGCCGCCCGTTGATGAAACCCATTTGGTGGCGCAGCAAGGTGCCGACGCTGGTGGTGCGGTTCTTATTTTTGCGACCCAGGGTCTGACTCGTCCAATCGTAGGGAGCGTTCAGATACTGAATCGGCGCGGCCGCTCCGGAGAGATCGGGAGTGACGCTAATGGTGCGAATCGAATTCCAGAGAGCGAGAGGAGCGCCATTGATCGACCAGTTAGGATCGTAACGGTAGTAGACACTGTAGTCGAAAGTCAGGAGGGTACGATTTTCGATGGCACGATCTCCGAGCCAGTAGTGAGCGAGAATATCGCCCTGCAAACCGCCGCCGTCTTCGAAGATGATGCCTTTATTCGGTGCCCCGGTTCCTCGCTGCATGAGCAGCGTCCGTTGATTGACGTTCGCGGCGGTCTGGTTCTGGTACATGTCCCAGCGCCGGGCGCGATAGTAGTTCGAGGAGACGCGGCTACTGAAAATGGAGTTGAATTGTTTTTCGTAGGTGCCGGTGAGGAATGTCATTCCCCGGTTGAGCTCAGCCTGGGGACCATACTGCTGGATCTTCCCCAGGTTTTTGGCGATGCCGACAATCTCGTCGTCCGTCGTAGCGGTGGTGGTTTTGTCGTCGAGGATGAAGGGAGCAGGCGACGTTGGCGAAGACACCTTCCGTAGGAAGTATTCAAATTGTAGCAACAGACTGCTCTTGTCTCTGAACTCATGACGCAGCGCTACGTAACCTTCATGGTTTTCCAAAGAAGCCATGGGAGTTTGGTAAGTGCGCTCGTAGTATCCGAGTGTTGTGATGTAGAAGTTATCGCCTAGGAATGAACCCAATGGCCCCGTCGCCTCAAAGGTGCTTCGGAACGTATCGTAGTCGCCTGCGCTCACGGAGAAGCGTTGTCCCGGCGTCTTTTTCGGCTTCTTCGAGATCATGTTGAGCATGCCACCTGGAGAGGTCTGTCCGTAGATGGCGGCATTGGGGCCCTTGATCACTTCCACGCGATCGACATTGGAGGAGCCGTAACGACCCAAGCGGTAGAAACCGTCGCGAAGTTGGTTGGTGGCGTTGAAACCACGCAGGTTAAAACCACCGCCCTGATCCAAGCCGGTGAAAGAACTGATATAAGCGACGTTTTCGCCTAGTTCGAAAATTCCGAAGTCATCGAAGAATTCGCTGGTGAGGACGTTGACCGAAAAAGGCAGGTCTTTGATTTGGGTGGCGACGCGAGAGCCTGTCATCGATTCGGAGGCGACGTAGCCACGATTGGATTGGGTGGAGACCTCGAAAGGATTGAGTTGAACCGCTTCGTCAGCTGTGGACTGGGAAGCAGCAGTCTGTGCAACCGCAGCGAGCGGAGTAATCAGGGGTAGCATGAGCCACGAGGCGCGTAGCCAGCGAGTAGGTGAGGTAGTCATCAGAGGAGGGGTGTGAGCCGAGCGGCGGTTAGGAGGGCCGCGAGCAATAACTCAACGTATTGGCTTGGCTTGATCCGCGGGAAGCGCCGTGATTGTTATATCGTTAAGCATGAGCCTGCCTCCGATTTCCGTGACCATGAAAGATGTGGCTGAGAGGGCAGGGGTGACGCAGGCCACGGTTTCAATGAGCTTGGCTAATCACCCTCGTATTTCGCCAGAGACACGGAAGCGTATCCAGCTTTTGGCCAAAGAGATGGGGTATCGCACAAATCCATATATTGCAGCTTTGATGCGAGGGCGGCGTCGCCGAAAAACCGTCCTGAATCGGCCTGTGTTAGCTCTGGTGAACGCTTTGGAGGGAGTTCACGCCTGGAAGGATTCGCCGGCCGTGACGGTCCGTCAAATGCGGCTGGGTGCGTTGGCTCGGGCGGAGGAGCGAGGCTATGAGGCGCGAGAGTTCTGGCTTCATCAGGACGGCATGTCAGCGGAGCGATTCAGTGGGGTTTTGCACAACCGAGGAATTGAGGGAGTCTTGCTCAGTCCGCAGCGAGCAGATGAGCCGCCGCCCTCGTTACGCTGGGAGCGTTTCGCTGCAGTTCGTCTCGGGGTTCCTCTGCCGGGATTCACTCTGGCCTCTGTCTGCAATGACCACTTTTTTTCCAGTCTTCAATGTGTACGGGAGTGCTACCGTTTAGGATACCGTCGGCCTGGTCTGGTACTATTGCGCCAGCATCGAGTGCGCTTCAGTGCCCGCTGGGATGGTGGCCTGTTAGCCGCTTGCCATTTGCTGCCGGCTTTACGTCCCGCTCAGACGCTGGAGGTGGAAAATTGGGATGATTTAGCTGACGTAGAAAGTTGGATACGAAGTGAGGGTGTCGATGTGGTGCTTTCGCCATCGGGGGATCTCGTTCATTCCCATCTTCAATCGCTCGGTTGGAAGTGTCCGCATGACATCGGAATCGCTTCTCTCGCTTGTCCTGAGCGCGACCACTGGTGCAGCGGGATCTGGCAAAATGGATTATTGCTGGGAGCCACGGCAGTGGATGTTTTGATCAGTATGCTGGAGCGCAATGACCGAGGCCTTCCCGGACAGACGCCGGTCACGATGGTAGAAGGCTATTGGAATCCCGGCCAAACCCTACACGGGATGGACCCGTCGATGAAGGAGGCTCCCCGTCGGCGCGTTCGCGCAAAAGCGAAAAACGGAGANNGCGCCACTCAAGCGCCTATCGTCACTCTTCTCCGTCCCACAGCGTCCCTCCGAGGGCCTGGAGCATCTGGGAGGACCCTGACTGGCTATAGCGATGGGAATCGGGGTAGTGACACAAGTCAGCGGAGGGGTTATCTGCAATCAGCAGGAAATCCAAAAAATCATGGTCCGTATTGAGCAGCTGATGTGCGTCCCCGGGAGCATAGAGCATGACGTCGCCAGCACCCACGGATCGGTCGCCATCCGCTGTGCGTTCGGTCCCGTGGCCGCTCAGGATAAAGAATAGCTCCCACTGTGCGGAGTGCGCATGGTACGGGCATCCGCATTGTCCCGGCTCCAAACGACTCAGCTCGACGTCAAAAGGATGGCCACCGAGACCACTCGGTGTGTCCCGTTTGGCCCCGAGGGCGATGGACAGCTCCTTGCTCATTCCTTTGAAACGCTCTTTGGGCGAGGAAAATGGCACCCAGGGCAGATCGACCAGCGACAGTTTTCTGAACGCGGAGTCAGCGGGGTCCATGATCAGTGCGGGCGCCGAGTCGCTCACGAAGTCGGTTTCTTCTCCTTCCCAGTAATGGGCGGGAGTCACACGGAAGTAGCGATTCGGAGGGCGCAAGCCCCACTTGCCGGAATCAGGGTAATAGAATCCGTCGAGAAGCGGATTTTCTGCCACGATGTAGACCAGTAGATCATCGGTTCCGATGTTCGTAAGCTGATGTGGTTCGCGAGGAGGGTGCACAAACACGTCACCTGCGTGAACGCGCGTGAGGCCTTCGGGAGTACGGACTTCCCCTTCGCCTGAGAGGATATAGAAAAATTCCCACTGTGCGAGATGGGCGTGATAAGGGCAGACCGAGGCGCCGGCCGGAATGCGGCGTAATTGCAGATCGAAAGGGTGTCCGCCTCCCCATGTACCGACATTGCGGATACCACCAAGTGCCAGAGAGATGTCTTGGCAGAAGGAGTGGTATTTGCCTGAGGGGGACCGGCGTTCGTCCCAGGGAATTCGATCGAGGTGGTTGGCGTGCATGGGGGCTGCGCAGCTGAGGGAAGAGAAGGAGATTTACTCGCTAATGACCGGATTCACCAATGTGCCGATCTTTTCGATTTCGACTTCGGCTGTGTCTCCCGGAGCCAGCCAAAGCGGGGGAGTGCGTGCATAGCCGACGCCGTGCGGTGTCCCCGTCAGAATGACCGTGCCCGGAAGAAGGGTGCGGCTTCCGCTGAGAAAACTGATCAAGGTCGCANNAATACCATGTCTTGCGTCGACCAATCCTGACGCACCGCTCCGTTGATGCGGGTGATCAGTCGGAGCGCGTTGGGATTGGGAATTTCGTCTGCTGTCACTAACACCGGACCCAAGGGGCAGAAGGTGTCGAAACTCTTTGCGTGGCAGAACTGGCCTCCGCCCAACTCGAACTGCCAATCGCGCGCGGAAACATCGTTAGCGATGGTGTAACCAAGGACATAGCTCAGCGCGTTTTCCTTGGAGACGTTTTTGGCGGCTTTGCCGATGACAATCGCGAGTTCACCTTCGTAGTCCACTTTGTGGCTGGCGCAGGTGGTTGGTAGCACGATGGGGGCTCCGGGATTCTGGGTCGCCGTGGTGGCTTTCATAAACCACATGGGACGTGCGGGCACGCCCTTCCCGCCTTCTTCCGCGTGCTTCCGGTAGTTGAGGCCGATCCCGAGAATGTTCACGGGTGAAACGGGAGCGAGGCGCTTGCCGAGGGTCACTCGACGTTGAGTCAGGCGGACACCGCCTTGAAACGGGTCGCCTTCGATTTCGACGGCGAGGTTTTCAAAGTCCAAAGCGGCGTAAGCGGGACCGGACGCGGTGAGGTGGCGGATAAGGCGCATGGTGCAGACAAAACTAATTTCCGGGGAAAGTGAAAAGATCGAAAGCCAGCGTATGAAGAGGACGAGGGCGTGGTGATAGGGATCGCCGCTCAGAGATGACTTTGGGATTTGGTGGCAAAGGCAAACTCCAGGCTCGCGCCATTCTTGGTCCAATCGATTTCTGGAAATCCTCCTGTAGGCGCGGGTCGTCCAAGAATAGGTCTCGTCTGACCTGGGTGAGGAAGCTGGGCGGCAAGGGTGGTCCGACCATCGGTGAGTTCAATTTGCGACAACGCCACTTGGCCTAGGCCGCGGACGGAAAGGCGAAACCTCGTTTCTGGCGAATCGACGGGGAAGGCTAGTTCCCGACGGATGCGCGTTCGAGGGCGGGCAGCCTCGGCCTTAAACTCGATGGTGAATCGGCCACCTAGTTCGCGCCACGTCCCATCCGGTTGTTCTTGTTCAGCCACCACTTTCTGCAGGGCGGGAGCGTGGAGGTGAACCATCAGTTGTAGTTGCCAGGCTCCTGCGACCAAGCAGGTTTTTCGAGCAAGCTGCGGACGCTTTTGCACTCGTGAGAGCCAGCGCTTCCAGTGGCTGAGCCGCTTGCGATCGCGGTGGAGCAGTTCGGCATTTTGGCCCTGGTGATGGCGGTCACGGCTCTGCTTCCACATAGCCGCAGCGGCCGCTTTGCCTGCGGTGAGATGAAGAGCGAACTCATCCGCTTCCTCGATCAGGGAGTGGACTTGCTCTTGAACGAGAGTAATTCGTTGAGCATGAAGGAGCCGGCGGAGTTTCCATACCCCACGTGCCGCCGAGCGAACCCAGAGATCGCGCTCCGCCAAGTAGCGTCGGAAAGCGATGCTTGGCGCGAGATCGGGAGGAGGGGCGTCGTTTTCTAGGCGCCGGAAAAAACGTGCTTCGATCAGGAAGCGAGAGAAGTTTTCCCGCGTACTGATTCCATCCCACCGATCGTGAAGTTCCCAGCGTGCGTATCCGGAAAAGGGATGCTCGTCGCAAGCAAGTATCTGGCGCGTCCACCGAGCCCGAGTGCGGGGTGGCGCCTCCGGGTAGAGTCGAGCAAAGCCTTCTGCTAGACGAAGGTGTCCGTCGTCCGCTTCCGGGTTGAGCCATAATGATGCGGCGGCAGCATCGACTAGGCGTGTGCTGGGCATGGCCAGGCGGTAGGCTTCCCAAGAGGTGACTAGAAAACCCTCCGCGCCCACTTTTTGGCAGCGAGACCACCACGAGTGGAGATTCTGAAGTCGCTCCCTGAAAATCGGGAGCGGCTCGTAACGGAAGGCGCCGTTCATGGGGCATCCCCAGTAATCGATTCCCTGGGCGCGAAGAGCCGGCGCCAAGTCGTAGTCCTGAAAATTATACAACTCCATCCGCGGAAGCGTGCGGAAGGGATAGTAGTACCAATCGTAGGCAGCGATGCCGCTTGGGAGAAGAGGGATGGCTTCGGGAAGAAGGGCGAGCATGTCTGCCCACATGCCCATGTTGAGTCTGCGGTCGGTAGCGAGTTTGTGGAGACGGCTCACGTAGCGGGCGAAGTGAGCGGCGAGTCCGATTTCGGCGATTTCTGTCCGTGAGGCGGGGTGCTGACCCAAGTGGAACGATTCATCGAGTCCCAGGTGAACTTTTCCGGCCGTGCAAAACGGAAGGACGTCGTCAAGAAGAGCCGCGGCGACGTCCAGGGTACGCGGGTGCAAAGGACAAAGCTGCCCTTTCTCGCGAGGAGAGCCGTCGGGGTGACGGAGCTCATTAAGGTCCCGCAAGGAATCGGTTTTAATCAGGTACTGCGTGTGACCGAGCAAGTTGACGATTGGGACCACTCCAATGCCGACTTGGGCGGCCCGTTCAACCAACAGGGCGAGGTCGCGGTGACGATACGCGTCGGCGCGAGCCACCTCAGGAAGTCGCGGATATTCGACCGCATCTTCCAAGTGCAAATAGAGTTCTTGATAGCCCCAGTCTGCGTAGCGAGGCAGTTGCTGGAGAAGCCAGTCGAGTCGTTCTACTTGGCGCGCTAAGTCCCACTGAAAAGCCCTGATCATGGCGAGGGTAGGAGGGGAAGATGGTACTCGGGGGTGCCAAGGTTAAAAACGACTTTGCGCCAGTGGGGAGCTCCGTCCAAGTTAACTCCATGCAGGTTGTCGTACGTCATGTGTTCGTTTCCCCCGGGCACAATTATTTTGGCCATCACGGTCAGGCGGCAGGTGAGCATCCCATTCGCTCGCTCGCGTCGGTCGCCTGCCGTGCCGGTCGAGGAATCGAAGGTGATCGCTTTTTTGACTATCGTCCCGACTACCGGGGGCAGATCACATTTTTTGACCATCGTGTGTATGAAGAGATCAAGCAGGTGTTTGGACTTCCTGACCTGCGTCCCGAAGCGTTTCGCCGCAACGTCATGGTCGAAGGCTTGGATCTGGATACGTTAAAGGGATGTCGATTCTCGCTGGGAGGTGTAGAGTTTTTCGGGAGTGGCGAATCGTCTCCGTGCTACTGGATGGACCAAGCGGTCGCTCCGGGTGCAGAGGCGTGGCTCAAAGGCCGAGGCGGATTGAGGGCCAAGATTATGACTGACGGAGAGCTTGCCGTGGGTGAGGTCACGTTCCGCCTTCTCCAAGGACA